>JBEWPZ010000017.1:20779-42085 GCA_047689535.1 Candidatus Sulfurovum kebritense
CTTAACGGGTCTCACATATGCATGCCGCCGTTTACTTTTAGGGTTTCTCCGGTGATATAGGAAGCGTGGTCAGAGAGGAGGAACGCTACTGCATCAGCCACCTCTTTGGGATCACCGAACCTTCCCATCGGGATCTTCGCCGTAAAGGCCTCTTTGATCTCATCTTTCAGTACATCGGTCATCTCCGTAGCGATGAATCCCGGGGTAATACTGTTGTATCTGATACCGCGCGGGGCAGCTTCCTGCGCAAATGACTTCGTCATCGTGATCGTTCCGCCTTTACTCGCAGCGTAGTTGGTCTGACCTGCATTCCCCGTTTCACCTACGATCGATGCAATATTGACTACCGACCCAAAACGTTTCTTACCCATCACTTTCAATGCTTCTCTACATCCGATAAACGTGGATTTGAGGTTGGCGTTGATCACATCCATGAACTCTTCGGTCTTCATGCGCATTGCCAGCTTATCTTTGGTGATCCCGGCATTGTTGACAAGATAGCTGAGCGCTCCATCCTCTTCAACAATACGCTTGATCGCAGCGACAAATGCCTCTTCATCACTCACGTCAAAACCGATCACCTCAGCCTTGCCGCCTTCTGCTTCGATCGCCGCTTTTACGGCATTGGCCTCGGCCTCTCCGCTACGGTAGTTGACCCACACTTTGAGCCCCATCTCGGCCAGTCTTTTTGCTATCTCCGCACCGATACCTCTGCTAGCACCGGTAACAAGTACATTGTTCCCGCTAAATTTCATCATTGTCCCTTCAAATCTTTGCGATATTGTAGCATGAAGCGCTTAATCAGACTCAAAGAGCTCATTTTTCAGCTTCTCGAAAAATGCATAATCCTCGGGAGTGATCTTGTCGGAGTAGATGATATGGTTCAACTGCTCCATCAGATGATATTTGGAGATCCTGTCTTCGCACAATGCCTGTTTGATGATCTGGATATGCTGGTCCAGGTCATACTCTTTCTCCATAATATCTTTTAGAAATGCTTTACTCTCAGCCTCACTGCACTCAAAATCCTGTCCAAGTATGTCACAAAAGAGTGGTGCCTCTTTCTCAATATCCCTCTCATCCAGTTTAATAATATGGGCTAAAAGTGTGGCGACTGATTCTTTGATCTTTTTTTGCATGTATACCACCTCTCTTACTTAGGTTTTTGGCTATATTGTATCATATTTCAAAAAGAGGTTGGATTTTAATTGTTGAAAAAAGAGGGAAGTAAGTTCATCATTTATACCAAGAAGACCGATACCGTTGATCAAGAACGCAACGGTATCAAAGCTGAAAATGTGATAGGAATATGCTTACCGCATCCTAAAAGAGCGGCTGGTCCATCTCTTCCGGTATCTCAAGCCCCATCACTTTGAGCACAGTCGGGGCCACATTGTTCAGTCCGCATCCCTCTTTGAGCTTCTCTACCCCCTCAGCCATTACCCAGCACCAGACATCACCTACGGTATGGTTGGTCAGGACATTCCCCTCGTCATCGACCATCTCTTCACAGTTTCCATGATCTGAAGTCAGAACGATCGCATAGTTCTGCTCTTTGGCTTTCTGAATGATCTTTCCAAGCTCGGTATCCACGGCATGAACTGCTTGCACTGCGGCTTCATAGTTTCCTGTATGTCCGACCATATCACCGTTTGCAAAGTTCACCACGACAAACTCATAGGCTTCATCCATCGCTGTTCGTACCGCTTCACCTACTTCAGGGGCAGACATCTCCGGTTTCATATCATAGGTCTTCACATCCGGACTCGGGATAAGCACACGGCTCTCCCCCTCCATCGGCTCCTCTACCCCTCCGTTAAAGAAAAAGGTTACATGGGCATACTTCTCTGTCTCTGCCGTGTGAAGCTGACGCAGGCCTGCACTGCTGATCACTTCAGCCAATGTATGTTTCGGTGGCTCTTTAGGGAAGAGCACCGGATAAGGGAATGTCGCATCATACTGTGTCATCGTAGCGATATGCAACGGCTTGAATGTTCTTTCAAACTCGCTGAATCTCTCATCACCCAGTACCGTTGTGATCTCACGTACCCTATCCGAACGGAAATTCGTCATGATCACACTGTCGCCTTCCGCGATCCCTGCATACCCCTCAAACGCTACGGGCAAAATAAACTCATCCGTTTCATTTTTCGCATAGCTCTCATCTACATAGGCAGACGGAGAGAGTGCGGTAGCGGGGGTAGCTTCGGCAATTGCCCGATACCCCTTCTCTACTCTCTCCCAGCGGTTATCCCTGTCCATGGTATAAAAGCGACCGCCAAGCGTAGCAATAGAGATATCCTCATCCGTGATCGCTTCGATCTGCTCAATATAGGTTTTTGCCGAAGTCGGACTCACGTCCCGACCATCGGTGATCAGGTGCAGGAATACTCTCTTGCCTCTTGCCTTTGCAAACTTTGCCAGTCCGATCGTATGGTCGATATGGGAGTGTACACCACCATCGCTAAGCAATCCGACAAGGTGTACCCTCTCGCTTTTATCCAGTGTCTCATTGAGCAAAGTGTTCTTTTCGATACTTCCATCTTCCAGTGCCAGTGAGATCTTGACAAGGTCTTGATAGAGTATGCGACCGCTTCCGATCGTCATATGTCCTACCTCCGAGTTCCCCATCTGTCCCTCCGGCAGTCCAACACTAAGCCCGTGTGTAGAGATCAATACCCTGGGAGTCTCCTCAAAAAGTCTGTCATAGGTTGGTTTTACCGCATCTTTGAATGCATTACATTTACTGTCAGGCTTACACCCGATACCGTCAGTAATAATTAACACTGTTTTTTGAATGTCCATAAAGTGCCCTATTCCTCTTAAGTCTTATATTTTATTGAAATAATAGTAAAATAACCTTTTTTAATCCTAAAACCAAAAAAGAGACCTATGTTATACGAACTCTCACACCTTTTAGATATCAACCTTTTTGGATACATTACGGTTCGATCAGGTTTTGCCTTCTTTACCGCATTTATCTTGACACTTGTTATCATGCCGAAATATCTGGCATGGGCCATCTCAAAAAAAGCCAATCAACCCATCAACAAATATGTCCCTGCACATGAAAGTAAACAGCATACACCGACCATGGGCGGGGCAGTCTTTCTCTCCGCAACGGTCACTGCGGTGCTTTTGAGTGCCAACCTGGGCAATCTTTTTATCCTCGCCGGACTGATCACGCTGATCGGTTTCGGCCTGGTAGGGTTCAAAGATGATATCGGCAAAATACTCTCCGGAGACAACCTTGAAGGACTCTCAGCCAGAGGCAAACTGTTGGGACAGGTGATTGTGGCACTGCTCACTATCGGAGTGCTTTTCTATGCCGATTTCCCTACAGCACTCTATGTCCCTTTCTTGAAAACACCGCTTTTTGATATGAGCTACTTTGCAGTGATTTTCTGGGTATTGGTATTTTTGGCAACGACCAATGCTGTCAACCTTACCGATGGACTCGACGGGCTTGCGACGGTTCCCTCTATTATCGCGCTGATGACTCTCGGAACGATCATCTATGTGACAGGTCATGCGATCTTTTCTGAGTACCTGCTTGTTCCCAATATCAAGGGGGTCGGTGAAGTGACGATCATGGCAGCTGCGCTTGCAGGTGGACTCCTGGGATTCCTCTGGTACAACTGTTATCCTGCCGAGATCTTTATGGGGGATACAGGAAGCTTGGCGATCGGTGGCTTCCTTGCATACCTGGCGATCCTGGGTAAAAGTGAAGTGCTGCTTATCCTGATCGGTCTCATCTTCGTCATAGAGACGGTTTCAGTAATCCTGCAGGTCGGGAGTTTCAAACTACGCGGGAAAAAGGTCTTTTTGATGGCTCCCATACACCATCACTTCGAAATGAAAAAATGGGCAGAGAACAAGATCATCGTACGTTTCTGGATGATCGCGCTTATCGCCAATATCCTTGCACTTATCTCATTTAAGTTCCGATAATCATGCAGCAGATCAAACCTACACTTTTTGGATACGGAGTGACCACCAAGGCGATCGCCAAAGGCCTTGGGGGAGGCTGTATATTTTTTGATGACAATGTGACAGAGGCTTTTACGGATGAGGAAGGAAACAGGATCCTCCCTTCACATCTCTTTGATCCTGAAGCAAGCACTCTGGAAGTGACCACTCCCAGCCTTAAACCTGACCACCCTCTGATCAAAAGTGCTCAAAACCTGATGAGTGAATATGACTATATATTAGGGAGCAGGGAGCAGGGAGCAGGGAGCAAATTTATGGAAGCGCTGCAAAGCAATGCAAACCAACAACACTCCTCACTTGAAAGGCAAAAGCCTTTCACCATCTGGATATCCGGCACCAACGGCAAGACCACGACCACGCAAATGATGACACACCTCCTTGAGAAGCGCGGTGCCGTCTCTGGCGGAAATATCGGCACACCGCTGGCAGAACTTGATACAAATGCCCCGATATGGGTCCTGGAGACCAGCTCCTTTACTCTGCACCATACCAACATTGCTTCACCCAATATCTATCTCTTGCTCCCGATCACGCCGGACCATCTTGACTGGCATGGCACACCGGAACAGTACGAAGCAGATAAGCTCGCACCGCTCAAGACAATGAGAGAAGGTGAACTGGCCCTGATCCCCAAAGGCTTGAAGATACCGCCAACCCACGCGTATGTGGTAGAGTATGACTCCAATGAATTTCTGGAATCCTACTTTGATCTTGTTGCCAGCCGGATAACGTTCAAGGCTGCATTCCTACAGGATGCACTGCTCGCCCTGGCGATCACCAAGGTACTTTTTGATGAAACCGACTATGATCTTATCAACGATTTCAAGCTCGATGCTCATAGACAGGAGAGGATAGAAGATACACAGGGCAGAGTATGGATCAATGACTCCAAAGCAACCAACCTGGATGCAACCATCCAGGCCATCAAAGGATTTGCAGATCAAAAGATCCATTTGATTATAGGTGGAAAAGACAAGGGTGTAGACCTTACACCACTCTTTGAACTCATGCAGAGGTGCAATATCAAGATCTATACGATCGGTGCAAACAACAAGAGGCTTCTGGATCTGGCAAAAGCGTATGGGATAGATGCCCATGAATCAAAAACGATTGGGGAGGCAGTTGCCGCTATCAACAGGGAACATACCCATAAGTCGGTCGCGATACTCTCACCTGCAGCAGCCAGTTTTGATCAATTCAACTCCTACAAGGATAGAGGAGAGACGTTTATAAAGCTCGTCAAGGCTCTGTAGGTATCACAACAAAACATAATCAATTTTTGATTATAATCATTCATAACCAATCTGTAAAAAAGGATCTTTTCTGTATGCAAATTTTATTGCTCAATACAAACCCTGTTGTCTCTAGACTTATCACGCTTTGTCTAAAAGACAGGCATGCAGAACTCTATGAATTCTCTTCCCTAGGAGAAATTGAAGAGAAATCATATGACCTTGCATTTATCGATGATGCAAGTTACGAGCACATTGATCTTGATACACTACAAAAACTTCATATTGCCAAACTGGTGCTTCTCACAAGCCACCCTGACGGGAACTATGACCCGGCTGATATCGTGATCAAAAAACCATTTCTACCTTCCAAGATCATAGAGGTGATAGACGCACTGGAACTTCCCGAGATCTCGGAATCCCCTATAGAAGAAGAGGAAACACCACATATCTTTCCTCTCTCATCGGAAGAGGAAGACGAAGAAACCAAGGCCCTAAGCTCTCAGGAGATTTTGGATCTCAATGAAATTGAAAAAATCAAGTCACTCCTGGAGATGGATGAGGAGATACCGTCAGAAGATGTTTTAGAAAAAGATGAAGAGGAACTGGAGACCTTGAAAAGAGAGGTCATCAAACAAAACCTTATCGATGAGGGGCTTGAGATCGTAGACGAGGAGGATGTGATCGAGGCGGTAGAGAAAGATGTTACATTTCATATCACACATGATGCCCAAAAATCAGAGGAACAGAAAGAAGAGTTTGAAACAAAACTACTGGATGCTGTAAAGAAAATGAAGATCAAGAAACTGAAAAAACTTCTGCACGGGGCAGAGGTAACCATCAATATTAAATTTAAAGACGATGAAAATGAGTAAAAAAATATCAGACAGTGGTGCAATCCTGGTATTGTCAGGACCAAGCGGTGCAGGAAAAAGCACCATTATTAATGCGGCATCCGAGGAGATCGGAGAGTACTACTTTTCTATCTCTACGACAACCCGTCCACCGAGAGTAGGAGAGGAGCATGGCAAAGATTACCTCTTTGTCAGCAAAGCGGAGTTTGAAGAGGATATTAAAGCAGGGAACTTCCTTGAATATGCAGAAGTGCACGGCAACTACTATGGAACCTCCCTCACACCTGTCAGAAAAGCCCTGGAAGAGGGGAAACTGGTCATCTTTGATATCGATGTGCAGGGACACCGCCTGGTACGTGCAAAGATGGATGATATCACCACCTCTGCATTTATCACACCCCCTACCCTGAGTGAGCTTGAAAACAGACTGCGCGCCAGATCGACCGACGATGAAGCTGTGATCAGTAAACGGATCGAAAATGCCAAAAACGAGATACTGGCCGTAGGAGAGTATGACTTTACGATACTCAATGACACGGTAGAGGATGCGGCAAAAGAGTTTGTGATCATTGCCAAAGCTGCCAGACTGAAACAAAAAGAGGAAGATCAAACCGAATTTATCTCGCGTTGGTTGAACCACTAAGAAAGATTAATTATTTTCATGTATAATTATCATCAAAATACCAAGATGCTATGAAAAGCGACTAGTCGCTTGAGTACCCCAAGGGCACTTCCTACGGGCGCCTTCTTATAGAAGCGAACTCAGCGTTAGCGTAGCTTTTGGACTTTGTTCAAAAGCGTTCTTCAACATAGTAACTCACTAAAGGACTAATATGGGTATGCCAAGTATGCCGGAATTACTGATCATCTTAGCGATCGTTGTACTTCTATTTGGAGCAAAGAAGATTCCAGATCTTGCAAAAGGTGTAGGAAAAGGGATCAAAGACTTTAAACAAGCAGTAAAAGAAGACGATGAAAAAGAAGAGAAAAAAGAGATTGCTTCAAATGAAGAGACAAAAACTGAAGTAAAATCTGAAGCGAAGATCGAAGAAAAAAAGAGCGAAAACGCTTAAAATCAGCGCTAAGCGTTTAGCGTTTAGCGTTCAGACAATCTCACCCTGGCATTTTTCTGCTACAATTTCATACTTAATTATTACGATCATATGGGAACCTTATGAAACTAAAATCACAACTTAATACGCTTATCAAAGAGGCGTTTAGTAAAGCCGGTATCGATGCAGAACCGATCAGCGTCTCTGAAGCAACACAGCCACAGTTTGGTGACTACCAATTCAACGGAGCGATGGCATTGGCAAAAAAGCTGGGGAAAAACCCTAGAGAGATCGCCACAGAGATTCTGAATGCACTGGATACCTCAACACTTATCCACAAAGCAGAAATTGCAGGACCTGGCTTTATCAACCTTTGGTTAAATCCGGAGTGGGTCGCTTCAGAGTGCCGGAATGCGCTCAGTGATGCAAGAGTGGGTGTCAACAAACATAAAGAGCCTCTCAAAGTAGTCGTAGACTACTCCGGTCCGAATATGGCAAAACAGATGCATGTGGGACACCTTCGTTCAACCATTATCGGAGATACCCTCTCAAACCTATTTGAGTTTTTGGGTGATGATGTGATCCGACAGAACCATATCGGTGACTGGGGAACACAGTTTGGTATGCTTATCGCCTATCTTGAAGAGACCGGCAATGAAGGCGTAGCACAGCTCTGTGATCTTGAACAGTTTTACAAAGAGGCAAAAGCACGTTTTGATGCAGATCAGGTCTTTGCCGATAAAGCAAGAGAGTATGTCGTCAAGATCCAAAGCGGCGACCACCACTGCCTGAACCTTTGGCAAAAATTCATTGATGCTTCTCTGGGGCACTGTGAAGAGGTTTACGGGAAGCTCTGTGTAAACTTAACAAGGGAAGATGTCAAAGCGGAGAGTTTTTACAATGAAGATCTCCCTCAGGTCATTGAGGATCTGATAGCAGAAGGATTGCTCAAAGAGAGCGATGGGGCACAGTGTGTCTTCCTCGAAGGCGAAGAGATCCCGGTGATCGTACAAAAAGGCGGCGGAGGCTATCTCTATGCTACGACCGACCTGGCTGCACTGCGCTACAGAGCCAATGTACTGCAGGCAAATCGTATCTGCTATGTGGTAGATGCAAGACAGTCTGAACACTTCAGACAGATCTTCAGTGTGGCAAAGACGTCGCGTTTTGTCCCTCAAGATGTGAAACTTGAACATGTCGCTTTTGGAACCATGATGGATAAAAGCGGTAGACCGTTTAAAACACGTGATGGAGGAACGGTCAAGCTCATCGATCTGTTGGATGAAGCGGTCATCAGAGCGAAAGATGCCATCAAAGAGAGAGAGAACTACTCTGAGGCAGAGGTAACACGCCTTGCAGAGATCATTGGGATCGGTGCAGTCAAATATGCAGACCTCTCGATCAACCGCGAGTCAAACTATATCTTCGACTGGGATAAGATGCTGAGTTTTGAGGGGAATAC
Organism: Candidatus Sulfurovum kebritense; assembly: GCA_047689535.1. GTDB lineage: Bacteria > Campylobacterota > Campylobacteria > Campylobacterales > Sulfurovaceae > Sulfurovum > Sulfurovum kebritense. The sequence goes on from JBEWPZ010000017.1 coordinate 29,370, forward strand.
CTCACTCTATATGCAGTATGCTTATGCAAGAATACAGAGTATCTTTAAAAAACATCATGGAGCGGTTGAAGGTCCTATCGTTCTCTCTGATACACTCGAACAGCAACTCGCAGTGATGCTGCTTCGTTTTGAAGATATCCTAGAACGGGCTGCGGAAGATGCTTCACCGAACCAGATCACCACCTATCTCTATGAACTGGTGACACTCTTTATGCGTTTTTATGAACAGAATCCTATCCTCAAAGAGGGTGTCGATGAAGCGACCAAGATGAGTCGTCTGCAACTGTCCGACCTTACAGCCAAGACGATCAAACAGGGACTGGAACTGCTTGGTATTCAAGTGGTTGACAGACTATAGTAGGTTATCTGAGAGGAAGGAAGATAAGCAGATGAAAGGTTTGATTATTTTAACGATCATCATGACCCTGGGTATCCTCTTTCTCTACTATATCAGAACAAAAAACCTAAAAAAACTTTTGATTTCACTTGGTACATTCGGAGGGATACTGGCTTTAGCCGTTATCGGAAATATCACCAGACAGGTGATACCGCTTTTTATCGCACACCTGATCCTTCTGGTCTTTGCCTGGGGAGGGCTGCTTTTTTATCTCTTTAAAGACCGTTACTACTGGTGGATTCTCTTTTCACCTTCCGTAACGATCGGACTTTTTTTGCTTCTGGAGCTACTCACGGGATCAAGCCATGAGTATACACTCCTGGGTTAAGCCTCTTTTTTTTGATTTTCGATCAGTTCATTGAGAAACTGTTCAAGTGAATAGCGTTGTCTATACTCAGGGATCATGATATGGATCAGGATATCCCCAAGATCAGCGACGGTCCACTCATCTGTTTCATCCGTCGCCAGAAACTCTTCACCTAACGGCTTCAACTCTCTCTTAAGATGATCATACAGTGCTTTTGTATGCTTTCCGTTCAGTGAATTGGCGATCACCACGCGTTTTGCAACATAATCTGCATCTTCAAGGTTAAAAACCTCTATCTCTTCTGCTTTTCTCTCATCAAGTATCGTAACTATTTTTTCAATACGCTGGTCTAATGTCATCTATTTTTGTCCTTTATTTTTCGCTCTTTTTGCGTTAACACCTGCTTGACAGAATCTGTAATTCTTCTATCTACTCCATCAAGTTGTTGTGTGCTTCGTATATGCGTAGAGCTTACCGCTTCATCGAGTTCAATTTTTACCCAGTCTCTCAGCATACTGGTATCAAAAGTGCTATTTTTTCTGGTAGCTACTACCCATGTTACTTCACTGTTCAACCACTCATACTGATGCCATTTTGTCAATGACTCAAGATTGTCAGAACCGATGATCAAATACTTGACATCATTGCGGTTCTGAAAATGCTTTACAGTATCAGCAGTATACGTACTTTTACCCTGCAGGATCTCATAGTCACTGACTGATACTTTTTCCAAAGGATCAAAAAGTGTTTGACACCATTGCAATCTGAGGTTTGCCGGTGCGAGAGAACTCTGCTTAAATGGATTGAGGTATGCTGGTACGATAATGAGCCTGTCAATATCCAAAGATACCACAGCTTTTGAGACAATAAGCTGGTGTCCCTTGTGCGGAGGGTCGAAACTTCCTCCAAATATTGCGATAGACTCTCGTGCCTTTTTACCCAAATATAACCTCAAATACAGTAAAATTACGTAATTTTAGCATATGGGCACTTCTATATACCCTAGATACCCATAATGGGTTTTGAAAATGTAAAATTTTGTAAAAAACTTACAACTCCTAGCCTGGCTAAGGGGCAGTAAGGTTTTTGCGAAAAGTTGCGTTTTCAAAATACACCCTACGGGCACTTTCCAGCTTTTCCGTATGCGTTGTTACACACTTTTGAATTAACGAAGCCAGTCCTTCAAGTGTGTGCCTAGCCTACAAAAAAGCTGGAAATGTTATGGCTATCTAGGGCATATAGAAGTGCCCGAAATCAAGGGATAACAAATGGCTGTAAAAGTAGCAATCAACGGACTGGGTAGAATTGGTAGATGTGTCGCACGTATCATTGCTGATAGAGAGGATATCGAACTTGTAGCTGTCAATGCCAGCGGTGCACATGAGATGATCGAATACAATATCAAATATGACTCTGTGCACGGTACACGCAAAGATGCTAAAGTCGAAGACGGTTACCTCTGCATGGGGAATGACAGAGCAAAGATCCTTGCAGAGAGAGACCCTGCAAAGCTGAACTTCGCTGAACTTGGTGCAGAAGTGGTCCTCGAATGTACCGGTGCCTTTTTGACTGCTGAGAGTGTACAACCTTATCTGGACAACGGTATTAAGAAAGTACTCTTCTCTGCACCGGCAAAAGATGACACTGCAACCTTTGTCATCGGTGCGAACGAAGAGGCGTATGCGGGGCAGGCTGTCGTTTCGAATGCAAGTTGTACCACCAACGGTCTTGCACCGGTTGCCAAAGTACTCGATGATGCTTTCGGTATCGAAAAAGGTCTCATGACTACGATCCACTCTTACACATCCTCCCAACCTATCCTGGATGCTAAACATAAAAAAGACCCTAGAAAAGGACGCTCCGGAGCGACAAACCTGGTTCCGACAACCACCGGTGCAGCAAAGGCGATCTCAAAGGTCTTGCCAAACCTTGAAGGCAAACTCAATGGACAGGCGATCAGGGTTCCGACACCTGATGTCTCTATGGTTGACCTTACGGTAACACTGAACAAAAATGTAACCTTGGATGAAGTCCAAGCTGCCTTCATCCAGGCAAGCGAAGGTTCACATAAAGGTATCCTCGGTGTAGATACAGAGTACAGAGTATCTCAGGACTTTATCGGTGAAGAGCTCAGTTCAGTAGTGGCACTGGACACGATCCAGGTGATCGGGGATAACATGGTCAAGGTACTTTCATGGTATGACAATGAGTGGGGTTACTCTGGCAGACTTGTAGATATGGCACTGCATATCAGTAAATAAAGTACAAAGCGTGACACCTCACGCAAAAGCCGTCCACTGACAAGCATGAAAATGCAGTGCAAGCGAAGCATTCAATGCTGAATCGTAGGACATCACGTAAAGAGGGGCTTTGCTCCTCTTTGAATCAGTATAAAAAAGAGGAAAAAAGTTGAAAGATATTAAAAGTCTAGATATCGCGGGTAAACGTGTATTTATCCGTTGTGATTTTAACGTACCTAAAGATGAGTTTGGAAATATTACAGATGACAGACGTATCCGTTCTGCACTGCAAACGATCCGTTACTGTATCGACAGAGAGTGTAAGATCATCCTGGCTTCTCACTATGAGAGACCTGAACCGGGACAGTATGAGGAGAAATTTTCACTCGCACCGGTTGCCAAAAGACTTCATACACTTCTCAAGATAAAAAATGAGATCTATATGGCAGAAGATGTCGTCGGGGAAGATGCACGTAAAAAAGCTGAGCAACTCCAAGCAGGCGATATACTTCTCCTTGAAAACCTTCGTTATGAAGCAGGAGAAACGGCCAATGACGAAACATTTGCAAAAAAACTGGCAGACTTTGCAGATTTTTATGTAAATGATGCTTTTGGTGCGTGTCATAGAAAGCATGCCTCTATCCATGCGATCACACAGTTTTTTGACAAAGACCACAAAGCTGCCGGTTTCCTGATGGAGAAAGAGGTCAACTTCTTCCATAAAGTGATAGAAAACCCTGTAAGACCGTTTGTTGCTGTAGTGGGAGGAAGTAAAGTTTCCGGAAAACTTCAAGCCCTTACCAACCTGATCGAAAAAGTTGATAAAGTGATTATTGGTGGAGGTATGGCATTTACCTTCCTCAAGGCACAGGGTTACGAGATCGGAAGTTCATTGGTCGAAGATGAACTGCTTGACGAAGCAAAAGAGATCATGGAGAAGGCAAAACAGAACGGTGTAAAGTTCTATCTGCCGGTAGATGTCGTTGTTGCTCCTGAGTTCTCTGAAAACACTACTGTGAAATTCCTCCCTACCCAGGAGATACCGGAAGATTGGATGGGTCTGGATATAGGGCCTGCAAGCAGCCGTCTTTTCCGTGAAGCACTTAATGATGCACAGACAATTATCTGGAACGGGCCAATGGGTGTTTATGAGATGGATCGCTTCTCCAAAGGAAGTATCGCTATGTCACATAATATTGCACAGACGCACGCTACAACGATCGTAGGTGGAGGTGATACCGCCGACGTGGTCAACAAAGCCGGTGATGCTGATGAGATGACCTTTGTCAGTACAGGTGGCGGTGCCAGCCTCAAACTGATCGAGGGCGTAGTACTTCCGGGGCTTGAGGCCCTGAAATAACCTACATTATTTCAAATTACTGAGTAAAATGTGAATTTTTACGTTTTACTCTTTATCCAACAACTTTATTCAATAAGGACTTTCAATGATCTTTGCAGCCAATTTCAAAACAAACCATACACGTAAAAGTACAACCGAGTATATCAGAACTTTGAATCATAAGTTGACTGCAAAAGAGAGTGACGACAGCGTCTATATCTTCCCTCCAGCTACCGCACTTGATCACTTTGAGGGTAATTTTACCTTAGGTGCACAAAATGCCTATCCTGCACAAAAGGGTGCTTATACCGGAGAGATCGGACTGGAACAACTTGAAGAGTTCGGTATCAAAACCATCCTTATCGGCCACAGTGAGAGACGCGAACTTCTCGGAGAATCCCAGGAGAAGGTGGCAGAAAAATTTGACTTTTTTAAAGCAGAGGGATTCGAGATCATCTACTGTATCGGTGAACCGCTTGAAGTACGCCAGGAGGGAGATGAGGCTGTCAATGCCTATCTTTTGGCTCAGTTCGAGGGTATCGATACTAGTTATGAAAAGCTCATTGTAGCCTATGAGCCTATCTGGGCGATCGGGACCGGACGCAGTGCCACCAATGAGGAAATCGCCGCTACGCACGAAGCACTCAGAAAAGCAGTCGCTTCTCCTCTGCTCTACGGCGGAAGTGCCAACCCTGATAATATCAAAGAGATCGCCGCTATCGAAAATGTGGACGGGGTATTGGTAGGAAGTGCATCCCTTGATGCAGAAAAATTCGCTTCGATGATCTTAAGCTAAGATCATCTTCTTTCCTCCTCGTTCCCACGGTTTGAGACTGTGAAAGAACTGCTATTTTAGCACTGTCATCCTGAACTTGATTCAGGATCTAATGGAATAACAACAAAACTTGGGGGATTCTGAATCAAGTTCAGAATGACGGACACCGTCGTAACGAGGGGAAGTGCTAAGTGCAGTGTAAAGAGGCTGCCTGATGGCAACCTTAAATAGAGGCTTTTCTGAGAAGAACCACCTCTCCTACTTCCTACTCCCTATTTAAAGAGATCCGCAAGCGCCGAAGTATCTTTTGTTTTTTCCGGTTCCGCAGCTTCACCCATGGACTCAGGTGCTCTCTCAGCGACGCCTTCTACCTCATTAAGCTCGATCGCGTACCCTGTCAACATAGAAGCAAGACGGATATTGATACCCGACTTTCCTATCGCTTTTGCTTTTTGGTCCGAAGTAATATTGATCACTGCTTTTTTCTCATCCTTATCCACTTTGATACTCTTTGTGATCGCAGGACTCAAGGCACGTGTGATATAGATCTCAGGGATAGGTGAGTACTCGATACAGTCGATGTTCTCTCCACACAACTCAGCACTGACAGCATTGATACGTACACCTTTTACACCTACAGCCGCACCGATTGGATCCACATTTGTCTGATCCGTTTTCAGCGCAAGTTTCGCTCTCTCACCGGGGATCCTGGCTGATCCCACGATCTCAACTACCCCATCATCGATCTCAGGTACCTCTTTTGCCATCAATGATTCAAGGAATTTCGGTGAAGTTCTTGTGAGCTCCAGGAACAAGCCCTGCTTTGGATCAACACTCACATAACGCAAGAGTGCTTTGATCGTATCTCCATGCTTGAACTTTTCACCCTTGATACGGTTTCTAAGCGTGAGAACCCCTTTCAGTTCACCGATCTCTACATAGGTATTCTCATCAGCATCGATTCGGTTCACATTCCCGATCATGATCGTGCCGATCCTCTCTTTATACTTTTCAAAGAGGTCCTGCTCTATCCGTCTCTGGATATGATACTCAAGCTCTTTGAAAAGGTTTGCCGAAGCAGTACGTCCGAAATCTTCCAGTATAAACTCTTCTTTGAGTTGATCTCCAAGTTCGATTGACTCATCAAACTCTTTGGCTTCAGAGAGAGAGATAAAACTGTCTGATTCCACCTCTTCTGTTTTCCCCTCTTTCATAATCTCAGTATAGAGCTGTTCATCATCATCTTTTACCACGGTAATGACCTTGTTGATCTCATACGTTTTTGTATCAGGGTCGATCATTACCTCAAAGGTACTTGTAGGAGAGGTCAGTTTTTTTGCAGTGTTTGTCAATGCTTCTTTGAATGCTTCGATCGCACTCTCTCTTGAAAGGTTTTTTTCCAATGCTATGGCTTCAATAATATCTAATATCTTTTCCAACGTATATCCTTGTTTCTCAGTTTACCATTGATTAAATTCTTTTTGTTATAACTCTGTTTCAATTTTAACCGCTACAAGAGGTAACATAACAGTGTTAAGAACATCTAGGAAGTGGTGTTTTTGAAGAGGATTATTATAGCTAAACGAAGCTTTACGAAAAATAAAGTATAATCTTAGTAACTATGAGCATAAGAATAAAGGAATGTAGATGAAACTAAAACTTGCTAGAACAACTCTGAAAGCAAAGCCCAAAACCATTGATTTAGCCAAATTGGAAGAAGAGTTAGCAAACAAATCTATATTCTACTTTGATAAAGACAACTCTCACAAAGAGCTCAAAGAGCTGATCGAGTATTTTGAAGAGAAAGGGTACTCAGTCTATATGAGAGAAGTAAAATATGGAATGGATGAGAATGAGTACATCTATGAAGTACACATTATTGCCTAATCCCAAAACCTGCATAAAGAAGAACAAATTTGCCTATTCATACCACTATAGCATATCATGAGGCCTCATTGTACTTAGAGGCTCATGCAAAACTTTCACCCCTTGAGAGGCTGCAACATGTCCAGTCATAAAAAACTTTTTATCGAAACCCTTGGCTGTGCGATGAATGTTCGCGACAGCGAGCATATGATCGCAGAACTGAACAAAGAAGAGACCTACGAACTTACAGAGAACCTCGAAGAGGCCGACCTGATCATTATCAACACCTGTTCGGTACGGGAAAAACCCGTTGCCAAGCTTTTTAGTGAGATCGGCGTATTTAACAAGCGTAGAAAAGAGGGTGCCAAGATCGGTGTCACCGGATGTACTGCCTCACATCTCGGCAGAGATATCATCAAGCGTGCTCCCGTAGTAGACTTTGTACTGGGTGCAAGAAATGTCTCCAAGATCAATACGGTGCTGGAGAAAAAACATTCCGTTGAGATCGCTACTGACTTTGATGAGAGTACCTATGCCTTCGGTGAATACCGAAGCAATCCGTACAAAGCGATGGTCAACATCTCGATCGGATGCGATAAGAAGTGTACCTTCTGTATCGTTCCTGCTACCAGAGGGGAAGAGATCTCTATCCCCAGCGATCTGATCGTACAGGAGATCACAAAAGCAGTGAAAACAGGGGCAAAAGAGGTGATGCTCCTCGGCCAGAATGTCAACAACTACGGACGCCGTTTTGGAAGCAGTGAAGAGAAGATCGACTTTACCCAACTGCTTCAAAAGATCTCCAAGATCGAAGGATTGGAGCGTATCCGATTTACTTCGCCGCATCCGCTTCATATGGATGATGCCTTCTTAGAGGAGTTTGCCTCCAATCCAAAGATCTGTAAACAGATCCATGTACCGCTTCAGAGCGGCTCAACCGAGTTGCTTCAGGCGATGAAACGCGGCTATACCAAGGAGAACTTCCTCAACCGCTGTGCAAAGATACGTGCACTCTGCCCTGAGGCTACGATCTCCACAGATATCATTGTCGGATTCCCCGGAGAGAGCGATCAGGATTTTGAAGATACGATGAATGTACTGGAAAAGGTAGAGTTTGAACAGGTATTCTCCTTCAAGTACTCCCCAAGACCGCACACAGAAGCAGAGCACTTCAGCAATGTAGTCCCTGAAGAGATCGCTTCAGAGAGACTCAGCCGACTACAGAAAAGACACTTTGAGATACTTGCGGCACAAATGGATGAGCAGCTTGGAAAAGTGCACAAGGTATACTTTGATGAGCTCAAGCCAAACGGAAGGGTTGCAGGACGGACCGATGACGGGAGACTCATCTTTGTCGAGGGTAGCGAAGAGCTCCTCGGACAGATCAAGGATGTCAAGATCACCAAAACTTCCAGAGCTTCTCTTGACGGAGAGGTGATCAACTAGGAAAGCGCATCATGGCAAAGAGAAAAAATATTACACGAGCCATTGCGAAAGTGATCCTTCCTCCTCTCGGTTACCTTCTTATGCGTTTTTACTGGTTTACCTCTAAAAAGTCTTTCCATATTGAAGGAGAGGTCGCCCAGGATCAAGGGGTCATTGTCTGCTGGCATGGAGAACTACTGCTCTCTCCTCAGGCCTATCGTCATTTTCATAGAACACAGTCTGCCTCAGGTATCATCTCCAGACACTTTGATGGAGAGATGATCGCCAGAATACTTGAATACTTCCGGATCACTCCACTGAGAGGATCCAGTTCCAGAGGTGCCAAGCAGGTACTGCTGGAAGCCTTTCGCGCGCTTAAAAAAGGTGATGACCTGCTCGTCACCCCTGACGGACCGAGAGGACCGAGACATGAGATCAGTGACGGTGCACTTGCCCTTGCCATAAAAGGGAAGCTCCCTTTGTATACGGTAAACTTCACCTGTGAGAGATACTGGCAGCTGGATAGCTGGGACAGATTCGTCATCCCCAAGCCTTTTTCTAAAATCGACTTCCATATCAAGGTATTACACCTAGAGGGTATGGAGCGGGATAAGGCAAAAGCCTATTTGACCGAAAAAATGCTGGAACATACCATCCTGTAATGAAAAAGCTCCAGGAACTCACCGACAGATTTTTAGACTATCTTATGGATATCCGGGGCTATTCCGAGGCGACACTGACCACCTATGAGATCGCACTGAGACAGATGAGGGAAGTCAGCCACTTCTATGAGGAAGAGGATACACTCGTCCTTGATATTACCCCTTACAGGTTTCAGATCGCTAAAAAAAATAAACACACCATTGCTGCAAAGCTGACAGCCATCCACTCTTTTGTAAAGTACCTCGAAGCGCAGGAGAACCTGCATATCAGACTGATTGCCGGTGAATCTATCAAAGTGCCAAAAAGCCTTCCAAAACCCATTGAGGGACACTATATCCAGGAAGTACTACAGAGTGCTACTCTCGAAGATAAACTGCTGATATCCCTGCTCTATGGACTTGGTTTGCGTATCACGGAGCTCAGTACCCTACAGCTCTCTCAGATACAGCCGGAGTGGGTACAGGTGAGAGGAAAAGGAAACAAGGTAAGAGAGCTACCGCTTCTGCCCAGTATCAGAGAACTGATCGAGAGCTACATCGCAGCCTGTCACCCCAAAAAGTATCTCTTTGAAAAAGGGAATGTTCCCCTCAACAGTGCACAGCTTCGCTATAAAATGACCAAACTCTTCAAATCGCACGGCATCAAAGCCACGCCACACCAGCTGCGTCACTCCTTTGCCACCCATCTCCTGAATGAAGGGGCGAGGATCGCTGATGTCAGTGAACTGCTTGGACACGCCACCATGGCCACTACACAGGTCTATACCAAGCTTGGTACAGCCAAAAAGATGAATGAGTATATGAAGGCGCACCCCCTGGCGAAGAGTGAGGAGTAAGTAGTAAGTAGTAAGTAGTAAGTAGTAAGTAGTAAGTAGTAAGTAGTAAGTAGTATCATGACAGGGTCATGATAGTGTGTCAAGTATTTTTCCGTCATTCCGGACTTGCACCCAAGGGCATTTCCTAAACGGGCATCCGGAATCCACAATCCTTTTCTCTATAAAGATCCGAGGATGACAAGGTTTTGTAGGGTGGGCTTTTTAAGCCCACGCTGTGACCAAAGTTTGCCCGACAATAATAAACGTGATACGGAGACCAAACTTTAGTAGGTACCGGTGGGATTGAAAAGCCTACCCTACAGTTGGTGCGTGATTACGCACCCTACGCGATAAGATCACTTTTGTCCGTTCGCCCTGAGCCTGTCGAAGGGTCACACATGGTTCGACAGGCTCACCATGAACGGAAATGAGGAATCAAAAACCTCTAAATATAAAATCACACCCCTCCTGTAGGACGGAAATATCAATCTCTGCTTCAAACAGATACGGCCTGATCTTGGCAGGGATCTTTGCTACCCTGCTCTGCTCCTTGAATGCTTTTGGCATGTCCGTCGTGCGGTAGGGTGCGATATAGAGAAGATCACCCTGCTCTGCTATCGCCCACGTACCGCCAATCACCAGACTCTCTGATCTCTCCAACTCCTCACGTTGTGCTGCACTCATCAGGTATCCCATCTGCTTAAGCACCATATCGGCAGCCTGCACTTTGGCATCCATAATATATAACTTTATGATATGCAATTCTTTTATCTTAGAGAGGACTTCATATTGACTCTCCAGCCTTTTTTGATCCTGTTTCAGATAGTTGAAACTACGCTTTATCCCCTCTTTATACTGAGAGATCAACGGATCTGAGAAGTGTTTTCTGAAGTAGTTGCGTTCATACTTCATCTCCCGGTTGCTCTCATCGATAAAGTAAGGATAGCCGTTTGACTCCAGATACTCCAACAGCTCCTCTTTACTCACTTCAAGCAGCGGGCGTACAAGCTGGTAATGCGCTTTTTGAGTGACAGCTTCCAGTCCAAGGAGTTCAGAAAGGCCTGCCCCCTTGGAGAGTCTCATCAACAGCCACTCCAGCTGGTCATTCAGCTGATGTGCCGTCAGTAGCGTATCGTATCCCCCCTCTTTGATCACGTTTTCAAAAAAGGTATACCTGAATCCCCTCGCCTGCTCTTCAAAGCGGCTTTCAAACTGAGGTGCTCTGGCGGTAAAACATTGAAAACCGTACTGTTCTGCCAGCTTCTTTGCATGCGCCTCTTCTGCATCAGAGCTCTCTCTTGTACCGTAATTGACCAGAGCGATGTCAAAAGGGATATTATGTTCCAATAGAAGGAAAAGCAGTGCAGAAGAGTCCACCCCTGCAGAGAATGCCAGGAGGTTCTTCTTTTCAGTGAGCAGTGAGCAGTGAGCAGTGAGCAGTTTTGGTTTCATTGATTTTTCACTGTCTTAATACTGGATATAAATAGTTTTAACAACTTATCAACGCTAGGATAAATAGCATGAAACAAGCTCGGCATAACAGATGTAACGTCATCCTGAACTCGATTCAGGATCCCTTTCTGCTTCAGAACCATCCCTAAAGCATAAAAAAAATCCGGAAGTTCGTACCGTAAATACTCTTGAGGAAAAAGTCCAAAATTAGAGATATTTTTAATATACAACAGACTCATATAGATCATTCCATTCTGGATTTTTATTCTCAATCAACTCTACTTTCCATTGCCTGTGCCAATTTTTCAACTGTTTTTCTCTTTTAATTGCTTCTTCTATACTATCCAATATTTCATAATAAACCAGTTTATCCAAATTATACTGCTTTGAAAATCCTGAAACGACCTTTGTTTTATGTTCATGGACTCTTTTTGCTAATTCACTGGTTACACCGATATAAAGCGTTCCATCTTTTTTATTTGTAAGGATATAAATATAACCTGTTTTACTCATAGTGGAAACTCCTATGGTTTTACAACATTTTCAACACTGCAATAAAATTTCGTCTCCATGCATACAGTGTATGCATGAGATTCTGAATCAAGTTCAGAATGACGATACATTCAAGTTCTTAGTATATTCAGAGAGTTAAATTCCTACTTCCTCATTGCTCACTGACTAAGGTTGCAAGCAACTGGTCTCCGACCAGTTCAGTGATCTTCGCCTCATAGACCTTGCCATACTCGACAGGCAGGTCCGAGGTATCGTTGATCAGGATCTCTCCGTCGATATCCACGCCCCACTGTAAAGGCCTTGCAGAGAGAAGAAGTTCGTGCTCCTCGCTCTCTCCGTCAATGACAAGTGCTACCTTTTGGCCTACCATATTTTGAAGCGATGCCAGTGTCGAGCGCTCAGCGATCTCTCCAAGTGCGGCAGCCTGCTCCTCTTTGATCTTTTCAGGTACCTGTTCGAGTGTATAGGCAGCTGTGGTCTCTTCATTGGAGTAGGCAAAGGTATTGAACCTGTCAAAGCCGAACTTTTCCATAAATTCACAGAGCTTCTTAAAGCTCTCCTCTGTCTCACCCGGGTGTCCGGCGATCACCGAACTTCTGATAAACGCACCCGGTTTTGACTTCATATGTTCAAGCAGTGCGATCGTCTTCTCTTCACCGAATCCGCGTTTCATCACTTTCAGCATACGGTCATCGATATGCTGGATAGGCATATCATAGTAGGTCTGGAAGACTTCAGAGTCCGCGATCGCGTCAATAAGCTCAAAAGTCGTTGTACTCGGGTAGAGATAGAGGATTCGTGCCGATCTTACCCCTTCTACCTTCTCAATGGTTTTGACCAGCTCGAACAGCCCGTCTTTCATCCCCATATCTCTTCCGTAGCTCGAGGAGTCCTGGGAGATGAACGAGAAGTCATAAAAGCCCTG
>JBEWPZ010000051.1:0-11421 GCA_047689535.1 Candidatus Sulfurovum kebritense
AGCATCAGACTTCGGATCTGAGGGTTAGGGGTTCGAGTCCTCTCTGGCGTACCATTAAGTATGACTTCAGCAGTCGGCTCACGTAACTAGTTACGTTAAAAACTATGTGATGATTTTATTATTATGTGCGTTCGTAGCTCAGCTGGATAGAGCACTCGCCTTCTAAGCGAGCGGTCTCAGGTTCGAATCCTGACGGACGTACCACTTTATATTTATGCGGATGTGGTGAAATTGGTAGACACGCCAGACTTAGGATCTGGTGCCTAACGGTGTGAAGGTTCGAGTCCTTTCATCCGCACCATTACTTCTTTTCAAATTTCCAAAATCTTATTTTTTTAGTTAGTTTACTCCTATAGGTCAATAGAGATAAAACAACGCTTCTTATTTTTCTTAAATTGTTGTATAATTGGTGCAAAAGTGTTACCTATAAATGCAAAGGATAGGACTATGGATAAAAATTTACTGATATTCATTGCTGTGGGTATCGTATTCATGTATTTTGTGTCAAATTTTGTCACGGATCTTCAAAAAGAGGATGAACAACTTCAGAGTACCTCTTTTCATAAAAAACATAGTATCGATAAATTTATCAAAAAAGATAGTATTGGACAGACTATTTTGGATGTAGAGGGCGAGCCTGTTGAGATACAGGTTTCTGCATGGAATCAGTCTGAACTGAAAGATGACCTTATTGAGTATTTTCCGGATTTTGATACAATGAAACTCTTTGCAAAAGAGAGAGTCAGGGGAGAGGAGCTCAAAACAAAGCTTGTAAAGTATATCGATAACGTAGAGAAAAGATTCTTTGCCGGAGAGATAGATGCCGAAAAGGCAAAAAAAGAGTTAGAGACCCTTAAGTAGGAAAACCTACTTAGTAGCAAGGGTTGCTCATATTGTTTCTGTCTGCATAGAGGTAGACTTCAACACGTCTGTTCAGTGCTCTGTTTGCAGCACTGTTATTCGCTACAAGTGCTTTATCGAATGAACATCCTTTGATCTTCGGATATCCATTCACTGCAAGGATATTGGCGACACTTCTCGCACGTTTTTCGGAAAGACGCTGGTTATACGCATAGCTTCCACGATTATCTGTAAATCCTGCAACCCCAACAACCGTTTGTGGGTAGTTTTCCAGCAGTCTTGCAATTTTTTGTACTTTATATCTTGCATTGGGTTGCAGATTTGCCGAGTCTGTGGCAAACATCATTTTATCCCTGAACATGATATGTACATAGGTAGGGGTTTTGGATACGACGATATCTCTCTCCGGATCCAGCTGTGCCAGCGGGTCATTTGATACTCCTGTACCGAGTGCTCTTGCAATCTCATTCGCCTGCTGGTCCATACTGTACCCTATCGCACCTCCTGCAAGGGCTCCTAACGCCGCACCAATCGCTGCTCTTTTACCTTTGTTATGGCCTTTGGTATTGTATCCTATGATAGCTCCTGTCGCTGCACCTGCAAGTGCTCCTGTTTTGGTACGGTCATAATTGTTATCCTGTACCAGTCCCGGTTCTTTGTAACATCCTGTCAGTAAAAATGCTGCCAATGCAGAAGCGAATAAAGGTTTCGCTAGTTTCATAATTTTCTCCTTATTTTGTTTTATTGCCATCCGCCATCATCGACAGGCTCTGGGTTCTGTTCATCTACGGCACTGCCTATTGCACCGCCTGCCAGTGCACCTGCAGCGGCACCGAGCGCTGCATTTCTACCTTTGTGACGGCCTGAGGTATTGTAACCGATCACTGCACCTGCCACTGCTCCTGTAGCGACACCTGTCTGTGTTGCATTTCTTGGCGCAGCTTCCGTACCGGTACATCCGCTCATGATCCATACCGCTGCCATAGTGAGGGCAGCGTTTTTTGCGATTTTTCTCTTCATGATAGATTCACTCCAACATTTTTTTAAAACAATTATAGCATAAGAGTGTGGTGCAATTGTGTTATTTGGAGGAGGGGGTTACAATTTTTTGATGCCACTCAAACAGGGTCTTCTCGAACCCCATCTGCTGGGTCTGGTAGAAGGATTTTGGACGGATAAGGTACTTCTGTTCTACCCACCCTCCGTAACTATGCGGATAGAGATAGGTTTTCGCATGGGTTTTGATATGGTCAGGGATAGGGTCTAACTCTCCCTCTTTCACCGCTTGTTGTGCACGGTTGATCGCTTCATAGGCACTGTTTGATTTTGGCGAAGAGGCGAGATAGATCACCAGCTGGCTCAGAGAGATACGTGCTTCGGGATAGCCGATATGCTTGACGATACTCAGTGTAGAGCTTGCAAGATTCAGTGCATGGGGATTGGCATTGCCGATATCTTCAGAAGCGAGTATCGCCAGGCGTCTGGCGATAAACTCCGCAGGTTCTCCCCCCTCAATGAGACGTGCAAGATAGTAGAGAGCGGCATCGATATCCGATCCCCTGATACTTTTGATCATTGCCGAAGTCAGCTCATAGTGACTTTCACTTTCGCTACTACCTCCCTGCATGGCATGCGGACGGATCTGTTTGAGTATTTCAATGTTGATATCACCGGCGATGTGAGCACTCTCCAGTAGGTTGAGTGCCGCTCTCAGATCACCGCTTGAGGAGAAGACAGCATACTCCAGAGCCTCCTCATCGATGGAGATACCCTCTTTCTCGATCACTTTTCGCAGGTATCTCTTCATCGCGGAGGTATCGATAGCACCAAGCTCAAAGAGATGCGAACGCGAACGCATCGCTGCGGTCAGTGAATAGTAGGGGTTCTCTGTAGAGGCACCGATAATGAGGGCAGCCTGGGACTCCATAAAGGGAAGAAGTACCTCCTGCTGGTTCTTGCTCAGTCGATGTACTTCGTCGATAAATATGAGCGGTTTCTGCAAAGCATTGGCATAATTTTTAAAGATCTTTCGAAGTTCTTCGATCTTCATTGTCGTTGCATTGAGTTCGTAGAAGGGCCGATCAAGCGTAGAGGCAATGACCCTGGCCAGTGTGGTTTTCCCACACCCCGGAGGTCCATAGAGAAACGTGTGGGAGAGTGCATCGTTTTCGATCATTCTGCGTAGTATGGCATTTTTGCCGAGCAGGGACTCCTGCCCGATGATCTCATCTAAAGTTTTGGGACGATAGTGTAGTGCTAGTTTCAACATTATTTAAAACGTTTAAATGCCTCTTTGACCTCTTTTTTAAACTCAGTCAAGGGATCTTCTTCATCTTGGTGTTTTTGGCTTTTTTTCGCCTGTTGCTGTGCATTACTCTCATTTTTTTCAGCAATACGCACATTTTTCTTTTTACGTTTCATAAACTGATGGAGGTCATCATACTCTTTACGTGAGAAGTAGCGTGTTTTGTTTTCGGGAAGATTATTGAGCTCTATCCCTCCAAATGCGACACGCTTGAGATCCAGTACCTTTGCATCAAAGTGTCCGAAGAAGCGTCTCAGTTCACGGTTTTTACCCTCTGTGATCGTCACCCGAAGTTTGGTGAAGTTTTTTCCCTGGCTGCGTATTTCATAGTAGGCAAAAGGGGCAAACTCCATGGAGGTGATTTTACTCTTTTCATGGGCACCGGCACGTGCATCCTCAAGGAGCAGTCCCTCCTGCATCGCCTTCATCATCTCCTCGGTGATCGGTTTGTCTATCTTGATATTGTAGGTACGGTCCAGGGGACTCTCCATCAAGGCTTGTGCAAACTCCGGAGAGTCCGTAAGCAGCAGAAGTCCCTCTGAGGCATAGTCCAGCCTTCCTACGGGGATAAAGTGCCTGAACTTTCCGGGAAGTTTATGATAGATCGTGGTTCTGCCTCTGTCATCTTTTTTGGTGACCAGGACCCCTTTGGGTTTGTTGTAGACCACCATCGTGACTTCACCTGTCTGGCGTTTTTTGACCGGTTTGCCTTTGACGTGGATCATGTCATTCTCTTTGACCTCGTAAGCGAAGTCTTTGAGTACTTTTTTATCCAGTGTGACCTCACCTTCTTCGATCAGTCTGTCGGCCTCTCTTCTGGAGTATTTGGTGTTGTGTGATATATATTTATTCAGTCTCATAATTCATTTCCTTAGGAGGTATACGAAGCAATGCGCTGTATACCATACTGATACTGAGCCATCTGTTGAAGATGTCCTCTACGACTTGTCGTATCGATCAGTGTTTTCATTTGCTTTTTATCCCTGCATTGACAAGATCATGGATGTGGAGTACACCGATGACCTTCTTTGCATGATCTGTGATAGGAAGCAGTTGGATACGTTTGGTTTCTATGATCTCGAGTGCATCGCTTGCAAGCAGTTCCGTATCCTGATAGCTTGTCGGGTGCAGTGTCGCATAGGTGATAGCGGGATAGTTCAAGTCAAAGTCCTTGTGCATCAATGCACGTCTCAGGTCCCCATCGCTCAAGAGCGCTTTAAAGACACCCTCTTGATCGACGATGAGTACGGTCCCCATTTTCCCTTCGCTCATCACTACAACCGCCTCTTTGAGTGTCGTATCTTCACTAATGATCGGCAGATTTTCTGTTCGCATCAGATCTTTGATCTTCACAAAGAGTTTTTTCCCCAAGCTTCCGCCCGGGTGAAAAGAGGCAAAATCCTCATGTCTGAAGCCTCTTTTGTTCATCAGAGCGACAGCCAAAGCATCACCGATCGCCATGGTAAGGGTAGTGGAGGTAGTAGGTGCCACACCTAAAGGACAGGCCTCTTTTTCGACAGAGATATCCAGAAATACATCACTGTAACGTCCCAATGAGGAGTCCGGATTACCGGTAAGTCCGATCAATGGGATATCAAAACGTTTGATATGCGGCAGTATCTTTGTCAGCTCTTCACTCTCACCGCTGTTACTGATCGCAAGCAGGGCATCTCCTTCACTGATCATTCCAAGGTCACCGTGGAGTGCTTCAGTCGGGTGAAGAAAGAAGCTGGAAGTCCCGGTACTGGCAAAAGTAGCCGCCATCTTTGCTCCCACCAGTCCCGATTTACCGACACCGGTGATAATGAGTTTACCTTTTGTCTGATAGATCAGCTCTATCGCGTCTAAAAAGTGTTGATCCAGACGGTTGGATGCCCTGATCAGTGCATCTGCTTCGATATGAAAAGTCTCCTGTGCGATTTTGATAAGATCCATATTACTACTTTTGAAGATTTTTTAGATGTCTCTTTATTATATCATATTTAGACCTCCGGAAGAGGTCCGATGTTATACAATAAAGATCGTTGGGATGATAAGAGGATAACGTTTTTTCGTACGGATCACATGTTTTCTGATCACATTTCTGATGTTGTTTTCCACATCTTTGTGATTTTTGAGTGATTCCGGTTTGAGATTCAGCAGTACCGTTTCGATAAGCTGTTCGATCTCTTTCTGGAACTTCTTGTCCTCTCTGTCCGGTACCAGACCATGTGTGGTAATGACCGGTTTCCCGACCACTTTCTGGTTCTCCTGTGAGATCTGCGCTGCAACATTGACGATACCGTCTTCAGCCAGTTTTTGTCTGTCAAGTACCACATCATCCTCGATCTGCATATTGTTCTGGTTGTCGATATAGGTCTTACCGCTTTTGACGGTTTTGACCTTTTTGAGGTATTTCGGTGTCACCTCTACCTGGTCTCCGTCGCTCATCAGAAGGATATTTCTCTCATCTACGCCACACTCTACGGCAGTCTTCGCATGTTTGGCGATATGGTTGTACTCTCCGTGGACCGGGAGGAAGAATTTAGGCTGAACCAGTCTCAGTATCAGTCTCTGCTCCTCTTGGGACGCGTGACCGGATACGTGGATATCTGCAAACTCTTTATAGCGTACGGTACAGCCGGCTTTCATCAGTTTGTTCATCAAGCTTGATACGGAAGCTTCATTACCAGGGATCGCCGAAGCAGAGATGATCACCGTGTCGCTCGGCTTGAGTTTGATATGACGGTGTTCATCCGTTGCCATACGGTTGAGTGCTGCCATCGTCTCTCCCTGTGAACCTGTCGTAACGATAAGGATCTCATGGTCAGGGTATTTAGGCACCTCATGCACTTCGATAAAATGCCTGTCGTCGATATCTACATACCCCAGTGCACGGTTGGTCTCGACGTTACGCTCCATAGAGCGTCCGATCACACAGATCTTTCTTCCATGTGCTACACCACGCTGCATCGCTTGGTAGATACGGTGGACATTGGAGGAGAAGGTGGACATGATCACCCTTCCTTTCGCTAGGTCAAAGAGGGTATCGAAGGTTTTCCCTACGACGGTTTCACTCTTGGTAAACCCGGGGTTATGTGAGTTAGTTGAGTCTGAGAAGAGACAGAGTACCCCTTTTTCTCCATAATGGGCGAAACGTTGAAGATCGGCTGTGAATCCATCTACCGGTGTGTGGTCGATCTTGAAATCGGCCGTGTGTACCAGTATCCCTGCAGGTGTCTCTATGGCAAGAGAACTGGCATCGATAATGGAGTGTGTCATATGCATCCACTCGACTTTGATATCACCGAGTTCATACTGTCTTCTTTTCGTCACAAAACGGAAGTAGCTTGTGTCTGCTTTCAGCCCGTGTTCATTGAACTTGTTTTCGATCATTGCCAGTGCAAGAGGGGTCGCATAGATAGGGAACTTCAGCTCTTTGAAAAGATACGGTACCGCTCCGATATGGTCTTCATGTCCGTGTGTGATCACGATCCCTTTGATCTTGTCCTTGATCGCATGCAGGTAGCTGAAATCCGGTACAAGAATATCCACACCGTGCATACTCTCATCAGGGAAGCTCATCCCTACATCGATGATGATCGCAGAGGTCTCGGTCTCAAGGACCGCCATGTTCCCGCCGATCTCACCCAGGCCTCCAAGCGGCGTAAATCTTACTTTGTTTTTATTGCCGAGATCTATCTGCTTCCACGGCTCCATTCTCTGTTGCTGAAGCTTCATGTTCTCATCGATAGAGGCACGCATCTCCTTGCTGACTGTCGTGGTGTTTCTTCGTTTGTTTCTGTTTTTAGCACCGCCTTGGCGTTTGTTTGGTCTGTTTTTGTTCTGTCCCTCTTTTTGGGAAGCGTTCTTCTGCTGCGGCTTGTTCGGTCCCGGTTTTTTGTGCGGGTTGCTTTTTTGCTGCGGTTTTCTGTTTTGGTTTTTGTTCGCAGGCTTGTCGGCTCTGTTGCCATCTACCTCTTGAGGCGCTTCTTTTCTGTTTGGATGAGGCTTCTGCTGCGGTTTTTGTTGCGGCTTTTGCTGTCTGTGCGGGTTAGGTCTTCTGTTTCTCTGTGTTGGCTGACCTTGCTTTTGATCTTCGTTTTTTTGGTTCTCGTTCATCTAAATTATCCTTCAATGCATTATATAAGTGATGATACTTAGATGTCTCAACTTCATGAGGTCGTAGATTGGAGTCTAGTTCCTGTTGACTAAAAGTTTCTGCTACCAATGTTTTAGAGAAACGGGCCATAAGATTTTTGGAGAGCTTTTTACGGGGCTGTGCGAAGGCAACCCGCAAGAATGCTTCAAATCCATCATCCTCTCTGGTTTCGTTTTTCTCTATTAAAAGTACTGCCGAGGTTACTTTCGGCGGAGGTACGAATGCTTCGGGCTCAACCTCAAAACATACGCTTGCTTTCCCCACGCTATCAGCCAGGACGGAGAGTGCAGAAAATGCCTTTTCTCCGGCTTTTGCTGCAAACTTGTCAGCAACCTCTTTTTGAACCATGACCAAAATAGATCGGCAGTGCTCATCTTTCAGTGCTTTTAATATGATATTGGTGGCAATATAGTAAGGCAGGTTTGCTACAAGATGATAAGGCTCATCCAGAAGCTTCCCCGACTCCCAACGCTCAAGCACATCACCGCAACGAAGTTCAAAGCGGCCGTCGTGAGTGGCCTCTTGGAACGCATTGCTTAGATGCTCGCATAATCTTTTATCAACCTCAAATGCTGTGACATTGCGAACTTTTACAAGTTCTTTGGTTAAATCACCTAACCCAGGCCCGATCTCTGCGACCTTCAGGCCGTCATCGGGCATCGATTGGATGATCTTGTGAATGTAAGTATTATTCTTTAGAAAGTTTTGTCCAAACTTTTTATCTGCAAAACCTGCTAAATCTTCATGAATCATACTATAATCTACCTTTATATTTCCCTATAACTCTATGAGATATTTTTTCTCTTCTTTCCAAAAGGCAAGAAAGGGATTCTCTCTTTGAGATAATTTTTGTATAATTCTACCATAATAAAGGAAAATATAATGGATTATTTTGCAAAACGTATTATTCCCTGTCTTGATGTGGACGGTGGCCGTGTGGTCAAAGGGGTGAATTTTGTAGGTCTGCGTGATGCAGGCGACCCCGTCGAAGTGGCAAGACGTTATAACCAGGAGGGTGCGGACGAGATCACCTTTTTGGATATCGGGGCGAGTCATGAGGGGAGAGATACGATCGTAGATGTAGTGAAAAAAGTGGCCCAGGAGGTTTTTATCCCGCTGACCGTTGGCGGAGGTATCCGTGAACTTCAGGATATCTATAATCTTCTGAATGTAGGGTGTGACAAAGTCAGTGTCAACTCTGCAGCGATCAAGCGTCCCGCATTTATCGAAGAGGGTGCCAAGCGTTTTGGATCACAGTGTATCGTTGTCGCCATAGATGCCAAACAGGTGAGTGAAGAGAAGTGGCATGTCTTCACTCATGGCGGACGTAACGATACAGGTATCGACGCACTGGAGTGGGCGAAAGAGGCGTATCACAGAGGGGCAGGTGAGTTGCTGGTCACCTCGATGGATGCAGATGGTACCAAAGCGGGATTTGATAACACTCTCAATGCAAGGATCTCGGATGCGGTCAATATCCCGGTCATCGCTTCAGGCGGAGCAGGGACGATGCAGCATATCGAAGAGGCTTTCACGGTCGGACATGCCGATGCCGCACTGGCTGCTTCGATCTTCCACTTTAAAGAGATCGATATTATGGATCTCAAACGTTATCTCAAATCACACAATATACCGGTGAGACTCTAGTGATTGTTTGTGCCGGTAAGATCGAGACCTTTAACTTTGCTACTCCGGTTGGGATAGGGTTGACGGATGTCTCTATCAACCTGACAAAGCTTTGTATGGAGAAGAAACCTGAGTTTCTGTTGTTTGTTGGAAGTGCAGGGAGCTATGGCGAAAAGCATATCTTCGAGATCATCGAGTCCAAAACAGCGTGCAATATCGAAAACAGTTTTTTGGAAGGCCACTCCTACACCCCGATCGATAATGTAGTCTCTGCTGCTCAGGAAGTTTCACGTGAAACACTGGTGAACTGTTCCAACTATGTGACATCAAACAGCGACTATGCAAAACAGTATCTGGAAAAAGATATCCATCTGGAAAATATGGAGTTTTATGCTGTGTTGAAAGTAGCAGAAAAGTTCGGTATCCCTGCTGGAGGAGTTTTCGTTGTGACCAACTTCTGTGACGAGAATGCACATGAAGATTTCAAAAAGAACCACAAAAAAGCGATGCAGAAACTTGCTGCCTATATGAATGAAAAGAATAAAGAGTTGAGAGTATAACCATGCAAGAAAAAAAGATCATCCAGGACTATACCAAAGAGGAGTTGGCAGAAGTCATCAAGCCGGCATTTCGTGTCAAACAGATATACTCCTGGATCTACCATAAGTATGTAGATGCTTTTGAACAGATGAAGAACCTTCCAAAAGAGATGAGAGAGAAGATGGAGGGGGAGTACACCCTTACCCCGTTGAAGACGGTGCTGGTCCAGGACTCCAAAGACGGAAGCCGTAAATATCTTTTTGAGCTGCATGATGGGCATACGGTCGAAGCAGTACTGCTATTGATGAGAGAGAAAGCGTACCACGAAGACGGTACACTGAAGCATCAGGAACGCTATACCGTCTGTATCTCCTCCCAGGTAGGGTGTAAAGTAGGGTGTGCGTTCTGTTTGACCGCAAAGGGCGGGTTTATACGCGACTTGACACCCGGAGAGATCGTTGAACAGGTGAGACTGATCAAAAAGGATAATGATATCGATGCCAACCGGCGTGTCAACCTTGTCTATATGGGAATGGGAGAGCCGCTTGACAACCTACCTGCGGTTGCCAAGGCTGTCAAGATATTTGCAGACCCCGACGGTATGGCGATCTCCCCGCACAGACAGACGATCTCCACTTCAGGGCTCAGCTCGAAGATCGAAAAGCTTGGAAGGATGGACCTGGGGATCAACCTCGCGATCTCCCTGCATGCGGTGGATGATGCGCTGCGTCAACAGTTGATGCCGATTAACAAAGCATACAATATCAAGTCTATTATCGATGCAGTGAAAAACTTTCCTGTCAATGCACGGAAGAGGGTGATGTTCGAGTATCTTGTGATCAAAGATGTCAATGATGACATCGAGTCGGCCAAGAAGCTCATCAACCTGCTTGAAGGGATCAAAGCAAAAGTGAACCTGATCTACTTCAACCCGTATGGCGGTACGGAGTTTAAGAGACCTGAGGAGAAAGATATGGTCGCATTCCAGGAGTACCTGACAAAACGCGGACTGCTCTGTACGATCAGAGAGTCCAAAGGACTGGATATCTCCGCTGCCTGTGGTCAGCTGAGAGAACAAGAGTTGGAAAACAAATAGGGAGGAGAGAAGATGGGTATTTTGGATTTAGCTTTATTGGGATTGATCGTTACCGTAGCCGCTATAGGTGTGGGCTGGTTTATCTATGAATCAAGAAATGATAAGAAGTAAGTAGCAGCACTGCTGCTAATGAGGAATTAGGAGTGAGGAGTGAGGAATTATCACTTTTTACTTTTTCCCGTTCGCCCTGAGCCTGTCGAAGTGAGGCAAAGACTTCAACGCGTAGGGTGGGCTTGCTAGCCCACGCTGTGATCACGTTAATTCATCCTACAGAAGTTTTTGATTTTCTAACGGGAGGTGGGAGACTCTATCGCGTAGGGTGCGTAATCACGCACCAAAATAGAGAGTTGGATGAGTTTAATTCATTTCCCTTTTTTTCTATTGAGGCGTAGTTCTCTCTTCATTTTTTTAGAAAAAACGAAGCAAAAAAGCGTTGTGGTTCTCGAATCGCTTCGCTTATAAGGTCGTTCACCACAACAAGGCACACTACGTGTGATTAATGGAGAAACGTCAATGGCGTTCGGTGACAGAAAAAGACTTGACACACTCTCATGACCTTGTCATGATACTTATCACTTATCACTTATCACTTATCACTTATCACTTATCACTTATCACTTATCACGAATTCCCCCACCGTTCCGGGCGGACACGACGATCCGCCCCTACAGGGTCACCAATCATCATTCCATCCAACAAAAGATGCATTCTATGCATCATTCAATAACTCCTAATTCCTAACTCCTCACTCGCAGCACCGCTGCCCAGCACTTGACACACTCTCATGACCCTGTCACGATACTACTTACTACTTACTACTTACTACTTACTACTTACTACTTACTACTTACT
>JBEWPZ010000018.1:0-19449 GCA_047689535.1 Candidatus Sulfurovum kebritense
ACTATTTATAAAAAAAATCATACGTCTGAGAGAGAATCCGAACCGGCTATCAATGACTGGTTCTCCTCTTTTTTCAAGGATGAGGTTTTTGATGAAGTTTATACCAAAAGCTATGTCCTGATCAAAAGTACACTCAAATACGACTATAAAACGAGAAAATTTACCCCATCTACCGCATTCAAAGTCTCCCTTCGGTTACCCAAGACGAAGAAGAGATTGAATCTTTACATTGAGAGTGACGGTGAGAGTGATGAGATGAGAGAAAGAGAGAACTATAGAGATATGACAGAAGGAAGTATCGGACTCAGGTATACACTGCCTGCCAAACACTATATCCACTCTTTTGTATCGGTAGGAATGCATAGTCTGGACAACCCTTATCTTTTGACACATCTTTGGGTGCCGTATAATATAGGAAAGTGGAGAAACAGGGTAAGCCAGTCCCTTAAATACTCGAACCGATACCACTTTGAAGAGGAGACCAACTTCTATTTTGACAGGTTTACCGATGATAATGCGATGTTCAGGATACATCTTGGAAGGAATTCCAAAGAAGATGTTGCAGGGATGGGTTACTACACTACACTCTCTTACCATAAAACAACCAAGTTTAATAAAGGGTATCAAGTAGGCGTTTCAACCATAGGACACACCGAACCTGAAAATGAGATCAGCAAATATAGTCTGTATGGGATCTATAAACAGAATATTTATAGAAAATGGCTTTACTATGAGATAGAGCCCAGAGTAGAGTGGGAAAAACAGTATGATTTCGAAGAAAATTACCTGATATTGGTTTCTCTGGAGATATTCTTCGGCTCTTAGGAAAGACCGTATAACCGGCCTTCATAGCGTGCAGGGGTAACAGGCTACTCTACGGAGAGTTGTGAAGACTGTTGTACCTCAATAACTTTGTTCTGTTTCGGAGTTGCAGTTTTCCCCAATGCCTTGAGTGATGCAATCGCCTCTTCGATATTTCTGTCATTTTTCTTTTTTGCGCTGCTTACAAGCTGGTACTCCTGCTCAAAGTCCAGTGAACCGCTATATCCCATACGGTTGTCTGCTTTGTATTGGGCGATCGCTCCTCTGCTCCCTCTTCCTATCAATCCATCTATTTTTCCCTGATAGTATCCGTGAAGTTTTAGTGCTACCTGGATCTTTTTGTTTCGGGTTCTTCTGTCGTTGCTCTGTGCGTTCAGATATCTATCGAACTCAAAAAGCGTACCGAGAAAAATCAGTGTATCTTTGGCTTCAGGCTTGAGTGAAGCACTGCTGCCGATTTCGTAGCCGATATTCATCTCTTTGATCGCTGCACGTGTTTCATAGGAGTTGATTTGACCATCGATACGACCCCGATAAAAGCCAAGGCTGGAGAGTGACCGCTGGATCCTTTTTTCATCAGTCATTTTAGGTACATGGTATCTTTGTCTCGGAGTATCGGCTCTCCTGGGTTGTGTTGTCTGCTGCCTGTTCTTATTATAGACTTCATTGGTGATGACTGACCCCACAGCACCACCGACTACACCACCCACTACGGCATCACCGAAATCCGCATAGGCAACATTGCCTATTAAGATTGCACTAGCGGCAACCACTGATAACTGTTTGATCTTTTTCATCATCATCTCCTTTTTTTTATTTTATGCTAATAAAAAATTTTAGTCAAGCGCTATCAGAGACTCCTTGACATCACTGTAGGTTTTGGATTCGGAGATGATCTCGATCTTTCTCTCCGGTATCTCCTCCACTATAAGTATCGTACCCAGATCAAAAGGGGAATGTACGATTTGGCTGCGTACTTCCATCTCACTCTCAAAAGAGGGTGGGCTGAAGATGAGCTCGGTTACACTTTTGTATGTTGTCTCTGCCAGTACATTGTAGTGTTCAAGTGTAATGAAACGGACCTCATCACGATTCATATGGTGTACTTCTCCTACACTGTACTCCATCTTGCCTCTTGTATACGTGCTTTTAATCGTAGAGTAGGGAAGGAAATGGGCAGGGACTACCTCTTTGCGTACTCTCAGCATTCCAAATAATAGTCTCCAGTTTAAAAACCGTTCTTTGATGATTTGATACTTTTTCCCTTCCTCTTCAAGCTTAAGTCGTCTTTCATACATCTCTAGTCTGGCATCGATGGATTCGGGCTGTATCTGGTTTGATATCGGTGTAAATAGTTCATCGGCCAGTTTATCCTGCTGGTCACGCTGCATCGTAAGACCGAAGAGACATCCGCAGTAGTCCTGGCGGTAGAGTGCATCCTCTTTTGCCATCTGGTTCTGCTCCTGTGTTCCCGAGGCTTTGCG
Organism: Candidatus Sulfurovum kebritense; assembly: GCA_047689535.1. GTDB lineage: Bacteria > Campylobacterota > Campylobacteria > Campylobacterales > Sulfurovaceae > Sulfurovum > Sulfurovum kebritense. Next base: position 2,307 of record JBEWPZ010000018.1, read on the forward strand.
GTAGTCAGGCGCGTGAAACTTCAGACCGTATTTGTCTGCCAGTGCATCGCCGGCACGTTTAAGCTGTAGCAGTGATTTTTTGGGGCTGGTAAGGAGGGTAGAGGTGAAGTGCTCTTCAAGCATACTCACTGCCTGTTTGGCAGTTTCTTCAAAACGGTTATCGAAACAGACCGAACACCTGGCTCCCTTTTCCGGCTCGTTTTCCAGTCCTCTGACAGCTTCCAGCCACCCTTCAGTGTCATACTCTCCCTCTATCAACTCGATACCAAGCATATCGCAGCTTCTCTGTACATCCAGAAGTCTGAGGCGGTATTCGCTGTAGGGGTGGATATTGGGGTCATAGAAAAATCCTGTGAGCTTTTCATCGGGGTAGTCCTCACGCAGTTTTTGCAGAAAATAGTGGCTGTCTACAGCACAGCAGATATGCACTAGCATCGTGTCTCCTTCGGAGACACAGTGAGGAGTGAGGAGTGAGGAGTGAGGAGTGTCGGTAGATATTTTTTACTCGTTCCCAACGTCCTCGTTGGGAATGCATATGCCAATAAAAAATTACCGTAATATATATTCGCAAGCTGGAGCTTGGGAACAAGAAAAATGCTTTGTTTATAAATAGTATTATTGTTCATTATTTATCCTTTCTGACAACCAGAGATAATTTTTGCAACATTTTCGCTGCTTCCATGTGCCAGGTATGCTCTCAGCTCTTTGGCTTTTTCGGCAAAGAGTTTCTGGTCTGTATCTCTATACTCTGAGAGCAGGTTTTCCACTGTCACCTCCTCCTGGAGTAGCTCCCTGTGCAGTGAGGTACCATTGTAGCGGGTCAGGATGATGTTTGCCAGTCCTACCTGCGTGATATGGAGCAGTTTTGTACCGATAAAATAGTCGATCTTTTTAGCGATATAGGCCAGTGTGAAGGGTGTGCCGATCAGTGCAGCCTCCAGTGTCGCGGTACCAGAACAGATAAAGGCAAACTCAGAGCGTGCCAAGGCGCTATGGGTATCCTTGCTGATCTTAAATTCCGAGATATCCCCGTAGAGCTCTGCGATCTTCTCATCAGAAAAAGAATCGGGGATGATAAGCAGTGCCTCTTTATCGGAAAGTGCTGCCCGTACTTCTCTGAATATCGGCAAAAGCCTGCTGATCTCGCCCTTTCGGCTGCCCGGCATAAAGGCGATCGTCCCGTTTTTGCCCTCGTAACTCATCTTGATCTCATCAAGCAGCGGGTGCCCTACATACTCTGCCTTCTTTTGAGGGTAGTAGTCCACTTCAAACGGGAGTATCCCCAGCAGTCTATCACAGTACTTCTCCAGCTTCTCTACACGTTTGGGGCGGCTTGCCCATACCTGCGGGAGGATGTAGTAGAGGATCTCTTTCTCCGGATACTTGGCTTTGAGCTTTTTGGCCAAGGGCAGGTTAAATCCCGAGGAGTCCATCAGAAGCACTCTGTCTGCATCTTTTGCCAGCGCTACCATCTCATCAGCCACTTTGAAGAACCATCGAAGCTTCTTGATCGCATCGACAAGCCCCATGATCGCCATTTCGCTGATATCATACAGAGGGGTACCCTGAGAAATCGTTTTATCAAAGATCCCCATCAGCGCTACATCCTCTGTATGTTTAAGTACCTCTTTGAGATGGAGGTTTGCAGATGGTTCAAGGGCAGAGACGAGTAGTTTCATAGCGTTGGCGATCCTAAAATATGATTTGGAGGTATATTTTAACATAAAAGCGTAAGAGATAGAGGGAAGAAAAGACTTTAAGCCCGCTATTATTTTTTAATATTAAAAAGTTCGGGATACCCTTATCCTGACATCTACATCTTATGAAGAGATCATCTATGGTGTCGGGGTGAGGGCACCCCGACCTATGCTTTCTTCATAGTATCTCATTCAAATAATACCTTTTTTTGTTCCCATGTTGTGAGACTGTGAAAGAACTCCAAAAAAAAGTGTGCATGTGCGCTCATGGGTGTTGCGTATAAAGGTGTAGCTTAAGGAGAGTGCTCACTGTAGGGTGGATGAAATCCACCATCATGGTGGGATATTCCCATCCTACGAAAAATGCGTTCGTACTGCATTGCGTAGGTTTGGTTCTGCCAAACAGGTCCTCCCAATACTACATAAAACGTTTGGTGATACCAAGCCTACGGTTTCATCTCATTTAAAATCCTGATATGTGATCTATCGATAGACGGAGATCAAACCTGTTCTCTCGTTTGTATACGGAAACGAAAAAACTGCTGTTCGTGCTGAGCCTGTCGAAGAGTGAACATAAAACAGAAAGAATGTAAATAACTGAATCGATATTTTCGGTGAGACTGAAGCCTCTGATCTCCTGAGGGTTCTCTCTTTCAGTTTATGGACGATAGGGACTCTCCTCTTTGGCCGCCTTAAAACCATGGTTGACAAATGCATGGAGGGTTTCATCGTGCAGGTCGATCAGTGCTTTGATTGCTTCCTCTTCTCCCTTGAGCGTCACTTTGATACCGTCTTCGAGCATCTCCCAGCGCATTTTGATCTTCTCTCTATCATCGAAGAGTTGGGTAAACAGCGGGTCCCATGAGCGGATCGCACGTCCTCCGTCAAACCGTTTTTTCATGCCCACGGCATGCTCCTGCAGTATCTTTACCAGCTCCGCATCTTTGGAGGTCACACGGGTAATGGCCTCGATACCGCCCTCTATCTTTTTTGTACTGCGTTCGATCTCATCATAGCGCTCCAGAAGTGCATGAAAGAGCTTTTCATCCTCCAGGTGCTGAGGGTCACTGCCGCCTCTGCCTCGTTGAAAGACTTTTTCTTTTTTAAATTTTTCAAAATCCATTATCTTACCTCTCATTTATTATTTTTAATGCTTTAAACCACTCTAAAGCATCCAACTGTTCCCAAGGATACTCCTCATAGCCTACCTGTCCTTTGGCAGCCACATCGGCATAGAGGAAGTTATCTTCACTAGGCCGGTCAAGTCCGAACATCCCGGTGATCCACTTCGGTGTAAGGGGAAATGCAGCCGCGATCTTCTCTGAGAGCACTTCATCGCTGATCTCGGTGAGTGCTGTATGCTGCGTATCTACCGTGACCGAGAGCGGTCTGGGTTCGGCGATGACATAGGCAAGTTGGACAAGGGCTTTTTCGGCCAGTTCGGCTGCAACGATATGTTTGGCGATCCATCTGGCTGCATAGAGGGCAGAGCGGTCTACTTTGCTGTAGTCTTTTGAACTTTGTGAACCGCCGCCGATCGGCGCATAGCCGCCATAGGTATCACAGACTACCTTTCTTCCTGTCAGACCGGAATCAGCGATAGGGGAGTGGCGGACAAACCTTCCCGTGTTGTTGATATAAAAGACGACACGCTTTTCATCGAAATGTCCCGCTTTGAACTTTACGTTATCGATAATGAGCTTTTTGACCAGCTTTTGAACCTCACTGAGTACAATATCTTTGTTGTGGGGGATCGCAACAACGATCTGTGCGATCTTCTGTGGTCTGCAGTGATCAAAGTTCTCTTTGGTGCCGTAGTCCATTGTCACCTGTGTCTTGAGGTCCACACCAAAGGTCTCAGGGTGTTCCAGGGCATAGGCATAGAGCACGTCGCGTATCTCCCTGGCATAGGCGTGGGCGGTGGGCATATAGTCATCACGTTCACTGGTCGCATAACCGAACATGATCCCCTGATCACCTGCACCGATCTCCTCATTCTCTTTCTCCACGCCTATGGAGATATCAGGAGACTGCTCCGAGACATAGACATGGATATCTGTTTCATCGGGATAGAGCGTCTCTCCCCGATCAAAACCTTCACTTTCCGGGTAGCCTATCTTCTGCAGTGCACTTCTGGCAATATCTTTATAAAATGCATCACTGGTTGCCGCTGTGGTTTTGACCTCCCCGCCGATAATGATATGGTTACCGCTCAGAAAGATTTCTGTGGCTACCTTTGATTTGGGGTCACTCTGAAGGAGTCTGTCTACGACACTGTCTGCGATGATATCTGCACACTTATCGGGATGTCCTGCCGAAACAGTCTCTGAAGTAAAAAGGTACATCTTTGTCTCCTTATTATTTATATCGTAAGCCATCCAGCAATCAAAAACGCGATACTTGCCAACCCTCCGCCGATAAGGGCATAGGGCAGCTGTGTACGTACATGGTCGATGTGGTTGCAGTCTGCGGCCATGGATGAGATGATGGTGGTATCTGAAATCGGTGAAGCGTGGTCCCCGAAGATCCCACCGCTGATCACTGCGGCGATCAGAAGCGGGATATGCAGATCAAGTGTTGCTCCCAAAGCCAGACCGATAGGCATCATGATAGAGAAGGTCCCCCAGCTGGTGCCCGTAGAAAAAGCCGTAAGGGCTGAAACCAGAAAGACAAGTAGAGGGACGAGAACAGAGGAGATATTCCCCTGCAGGATAGAGGCAAGATATTGCGCCGTGCCCAGCTCACCGATCACCTTGCCGATCAGAAGTGCAAAGACGAGGATGGTCGTGACGGGGAGCATATGGGATATCCCTTCAAAAAGTCCCTCAAAGTATTTTTTGTGGGAGATCGTACCGTTTGGTACAAAGAGCAGATAGATAAAGAGCAGGGTGGTAATGACCGCATAGTAGACGGAGGTGGAACCTGACCCTTTGAAGATATCCCCCTCTCCTGTGATATAGAGCCCTACAGGAACCATCGCTACCATGACAACTACCGGTAACACCATACCGTAGAGTGAAGGTTTGAACGCCTTATGGTTTTCGGGCAGGTGGTAGGTTTCAGGGAGCGAGTTACGCATAGGGCCGATATTGATATTTAAAAATATCACAGCAAGTACGATCCCCAGAGTAAAGAGCGAATAGAAGTTGTAAGGGATCGAAGAGACCAGCAGAGAGATCGCATCTCCTGTAATCACCTTGGATTCTATCGCTGTAATGATGAGGCCCAAAAGCAGAGCACCCCAGGCATTGAGAGGGATCAGTGAACAGATCGGTGCAGATGTCGAGTCACAGATATAGGCGAGCTTTTCACGGCTGACACCGTTCCTGTCACAAAGCGGCTTGGCTACCGTACCGGCTACCAGGGAGGTGATGGATGACTCGATAAAGATCACTACACCGATGAAGTATGCCAGCAGCATCGCGCCGGTAGGAGAGTCGATACGTCTTGATTTTTCAGAGAGATAGACGACAAACCGTTCTACAGAACCGGAAACCGTAAGCAGCCGTATGATCGCACCGATAAAGAGCATAAAAAGCAGCGTTTTGACGATCCAGCCTTCAGCGAAGAGTGCGATCACGCCATCCCAGAGTGCGATGAATGCTTTGGCGGGATTGTAGCCGTTGAGTACCAGAAATCCTGCGAAGATCCCACCTAGCAGAGAAACGATCACATCTTTTGTTATAATAGCCAGAAAAATAGTCAGCAAGGGAATTGCTATTGAGATGATTCCATATTCCATACAAGGATTATAACCAAATGAAGATATTGTTTACACTAGGTTTTTTACTCATGACATTGATCCAGGCACAAACGAGGCAGCTTATCGTTGTGACGACAGAGAACTGGTCTGCACCTGAGGGGAAACTCCAAAGATATGAGCGTACCGATACAAAATGGAAAAAAGCAGGAGAGGTTATAGCGGTCAAACTGGGGAGAAACGGCCTGGGCTGGGGGAGAGGTCTGCACAGGATCCCGGATAATGCCAAATTTATCAAAAAAGAGGGGGACGGCAAATCTCCCGCAGGGATCTTTACACTCAAGCAGGCCTTCGGATATGAGCCCTTTCAGATCGATTATCCGTATGAGGTCTACAGAGAGACGGACCACTGTGTCGATGACGTCAACTCCAGGTACTACAACAAGATCGTGGACAGCACAAAGATAGAGAGAGACTATCAAAGCCATGAGAAGATGAAGTTTCCCAAAGATTACTATAAGTACGGTATCGTGGTAGATCATAACGGCATTATGTCAGGGGAAAAGTCCGTCAGGGGTGCGGGGTCATGTATCTTTATCCATATCAAACCTGTACCTACCGCCGGGTGTACGGTGATGAACGAAGCCCAGATCAAGGAGATCATGCAGTGGCTGGATGAGAAGAAAAAACCTCTGCTTGTGCAAGGTACCGAAGAGGTAGTGAAAGCATTAATGAAACACGAGCGTATCAGATAATGACCTATAAAGAAAAACTGACTAAAGCCAAAGCCAGACTGATGCTGGAACACCCCTATTTCGGGACACTCGCTTCAGCACTCAAGATAGAATCTGATCCTGATCAGCTTACTTTTAAAAGTGACGGCAACAGGGTACGCCTCAATGAAGAGTATATCGATAAGCTGACTGTCTCCGAAGTGGAGTTCATCCTCTCCAACGGTGCGATGCATGCAGTCCTGGGGCATATGGAGAGACGCAGCGGCAGGGACAAGTGGCTCTGGCAGGAGGCGTGTGATTTTGCGGTCAATGCGATGCTGGTCAAAAACGGTCTGCAGGCACCCGAGTATGTCAACTACCAGCCCCAGTTTGAGGGGATGTATGCCGAAGAGATCTACTCGCAGCTGAAAGAGGAGATGAAGTATGCCCCGGATACCAACCATGACTCCAGCGGTGATGCCCAGGATCAGGAGGAGTCTCCCGAAGCACAGTCAGGCAGCAATGAGGAGCAAAAAAAAGAACCGCCAAAACCGCAAGACGAACAGGGAAAAGTCGAGTCTGTGCAGGAGCAGGAGATCAGTCAAGAGGAACTGGATGCACTGGCCGAGGAGCTGAAAGAGCATTTTGAACAGATCTTTAACAAGCAAAAACGCCAGGAGGCTCTCCCCAAAGATCTTCAGTTTGTGGTGCCCGAGTACTTTTCACACAAAGTAGACTGGCGTGAAGTGCTTTCAGGCTTTATCGCCTCCTATGCCAAGAGCAGCTACAGTTTTATGCCTCCCAATATGAAGTATCTCTACCGGGGTATCTGCCTGCCGAGCCTAAGCTCTGATCTGCTTCGTGTCATCATCGCGATCGATACTTCCGGGTCTGTGGACAAAGAACTTTTGGGTACTTTTTTAGGGGAGATAGAGTCGATCATGGAGGTCTACCCGAATTTCGAGATCGATATCATTACCGCTGATACCAAGGTACATTCCCACAAAACCTATCTCCCCGGTGAAGCACTGGAGTATGAAGTAAGCGGGGGAGGGGGAACGGACTTCCGTCCTGTGTTTGAGTATATCGATCAGAACATTGACTATCCTACCGCACTCCTCTTCTTTACAGATGGAGAGGGGATCTTCCCGCAGGAAGAACCAAGTTATGACGTAATGTGGGTCATGCCCGAAGCGTTGGAAGTGCCTTTTGGAGAGCTTTTGTTACTGCAAGAGTAGTGATACTCTTAAATAAATCTTATTTTTTTGTTACCCTTTTGTGACCACTCCTCGTTACTATTCCATCAGATATTATTTGATGGAGTGATACATGCGATTATATAGACTTATGTTAATATTGGCAGCTTCTGTGATGAATCTCAATGCTACCAATGATATTAAGATCGATGCCAGGGGTGCATCTTTCCCTAAAGCTGTCTATACTGAGTGGATTGAGGCGTATGAAGCGGAGACAGGGACACATATCTCCTATAATCCTACAGGTTCAGGGGATGGGATCGTATCAGCAGTGAAGAGAGCCTCGGATTTTTCAGGTACGGACAAACCGTTGCGTCCCTGGAGGTTAAAACGCTATGAACTCAATATGTTTCCGGCTATTGTCGGGAGTATCGTTCTGGCGTACAATATTCCGGGAATTGGTGATGGTGAATTGAAGCTCAGTGAGGAGGCAATCGCGGCGATCTTTTCGGGAGATGCAAAGTTCTGGGATGATCCGTGCATTGCCAAGTATAACCAAAGAGTGAACTTGCCGCATGAACCGATCAAGGTAGTGGTAAGATCTGATGGTTCAGGTACTACCTATAACTTCACCTATTACCTGAGAAAAATTGACTATGCACATTTTAAAAAAGCGAAAAAGATGTTTGATTGGAAGGCCGATACTGTTGGAGCGAAAGGCAGCAGCGGTATGTCAAAAACGGTACAGGCAACCCCTTACAGTATTGGATATGTTGATTACTCTAACAAAAAGAAATACAATCTCTCTTCTGCCGCTGTGGAAAACAGGGAGGGGAAATGGGTACTTCCTACCCTTCAGTCTGCGATGATCGGGGCCAAATTTGCCAACCTGGACAAAAAGAAGGATTTTTTCGGAGTGATTGCTTATCAGGAGGGGAAAAGCTCCTATCCCATCATCGCAACCTCTTTTATCCTTTTGCCAAAAGAGAAAAAGATGACAAACAAGGAGATCATAAAGTTTTTTGACTGGGCCTTCAATAATGGAGAGTATATTGCCAATAAACATGGTTTTGCAATGCTGCCCGAAAAGACAATGCAGGATATCAAGTCCTATTGGTCGGAAAAGGTACTCTGATACCCAATGTCTATACTGAAAAAGAGTATAGACTCTCTCTATCTGATCATCCGCTTTTTATCCAAGCAAACAATCTTAAACAACATATTTACCAATAACTCTGTATAATCAGTAAAATATTATTTCAGGATGGATCAATGCTACAATTAGAAGAGAAACGTTCAAGTTCATGCGCTATGCAGTTTATAGCGATACTTTTTCTGCCGTTTTTGCTATTATTGGGTTTAGGGTTGGGGTATATGGAGATTATCCCTCTAAAGGTTGAGCTACATACATTGGTGATCGTTGCCTTTATCTTTGTCGTATTTGGCAGTTTTATCAAACACAATGCCAACTATGCGGCATGTCATATGCGCGGAAGCTTCAGATATATGGAAGAGGAGTTGCAGACTGCCCTACATGACAATGATCTTACCATTATGGACAAGACGAAGTCGACACTCAATGTTCATGATTTCATCAGAGAGTTTTATAAAGAGATGCTCAATGACAACTTTGCACGCGTTGCACCATCGGTTTTCCCGATGCTGGGGATTTTGGGTACGTTTATTGCCATTGCAATCTCAATGCCGGACTTTACGGTACAGGACCTTGACGCGCTCGACCAGGAGATCTCTATCCTCCTTTCGGGAATCGGTACGGCATTCTACGCATCTATTTACGGTATTTTCCTTTCACTGCTTTGGACCTATTTTGAAAAAAGAGGGATTGCGAAAGTCGATAAAAATATCTTTGATCTGGAAAAGCTCTATGACGGACAGGTATGGAAAGAGAGTGAACTGATCAAACACAGACATATGCAAAGCGAACTTAAAGACCAGGAGCTTATCAAAACGCTCCACGAGACGTTCAATATGGATTTTGTCAAAGACCTCAATGAACAGTATCTCAAAAACTTTACCAAAGTGCTTGAAGAGACGAGTAAAAACTTTACCGAAGTGACCACGCATATGTTGAGTGCTTCCGAACATCTCAACAGTACGTTGGATAAAATATATACAAAAGAGGAAAATGCTACTGCCGAATCTGTGATGAAGGCGAATATCGAAGGCTTCAATGAGAGTGCTCAGACCCTTCAAAACTCTCTTGAACGCTTTGATGGAACCGTAGATCATACGTTTGAAAAGATAGATAGTGAAATGGCGAAAGCGATTGAAAAGCTCTCGTCATTCGGAGCGGCGATCAGTGAACAGAATCAGATGATCTTAAAAAATATGCCAACACAGGACAAGGAGTAACCCGTCGTGTTTAGAAAAAAAGCGACAGATGAGGGATCGAACTTTTGGATATCCTATGCCGACCTTATGGCTGGGTTGCTCTTTGTTTTTATACTCCTTATCGGTGCGATCGTCTCCAAATCGATGATTCTTAAGAGCAATCTGCATGACAAAGAGTTGAAACTTGAAGATACTACGGCAGTTCTGGAGAGATACAAGTCTGTTTTGGATGAAAAAGAGGCATTGCTCTCTCATAATAAGAAGATATTGGATAAGCAACAAAATCAAATCTTGGCACAGGATAAACAGCTTCAGCTCACTACAGAAGAGATCAAGAAACTCAACCGAATGCTTCTTGAATCAAATACAGAAAAAGACCGTTTGAATGACAAGATACTCATCGTACAGAACCTTATGGCAGAACAAAAGGATAAGATCCAACAACAGAGTCAACGTCTGGAGGAGTATGAGGGGAGAGTGTTGATACTCTCCAATCAGCTCACCCAGGCGGACAAAAATGCCACCCGGAAAGATGAAAAGATACTGGCACTTCTGAATGCGTTGGATGAAAAAGAGACAAGATACGATGCACTGGTAGCGAAACTCCAGGATCAAAAAGCGAAGATCAAATCTCTGACCGGGATCAAGCTTAAGGTCATCGCGGCACTCAAAGAGGAGCTGGGTGACAAAGTCAATATCGATAAGAAGAGCGGGTCGCTGAAGCTGGCATCCAATATACTCTTCGACAGAGGAAGCTATACCCTCAAAAAAGAGGCCGAGACTGAACTCAAAAAAGCATTTGAAGAGTACGTCGGGACACTCGTGACCAGTCCGAAGATCAAACCTTATCTGGACAGAGTGATCATCGAAGGGCATACGGACAGTGACGGTGGATATCTCTATAACCTTGATCTCTCCCAAAAACGTGCATTTGCCGTCATGAACTTCCTGCTTACACTGGATTTTGCCGAAAAACACAATATCAAGCCACTGATGATCGCTTCAGGACGTGCCTACCTGGATCCTGTAGTGATAAACGGCAGAGAGGATAAAGAGGCTTCAAGACGTATCGAGATCAAGTTCAGACTGAAAAACCAGGATGCGATGGAAGAGATAGAGAAGGTGTTGGATGCCCAGTAAATTCCGTATAGAGGGTTTCGAACCCAAAGAGATAGAGAGGGCTCAAAAAGCAGTGGAGAGAGAACTCAATGAGATTTTGGACTCTCAAACCATGCCAGAGATAAAAAAGCAAGTCTCTTCGAAAAAAAGTTTTTGGAAGAGGCTTTTGGCGTGGTTTAAATAGAGCATCACTTTTATTGAGTGTATCGTGATGGAGCAAGATGAGAGATATCGGAAGTAGATTTTGATATACTAAGAGCAGAAGATCCAATCCTGGTACGCATAAAATAGCGCATAATAAGTAACGTATACATAGCTGAAGCGCTGTAATAACGTTATCAATATTATTAAATGATAGGTGAGTATTGTACGATGTTTATCCCCTCTCAACTTCATCACCGTTCCTGTGAGATCGAATGTCAAAGCGTGCTTCCGGATACGTTCGGGGTATTATGCTGGAATGTCTATAAACAGAATAAAAAACATTTTCATTTCAAGCACTATCTGCATACTTTGCATAAGGAAAAATCGCTAGATATCTGTATTATGCAGGAGGCGGCATTCAGTGACCAGGAAAAGTTTGCACTGGAACACTGTACCTATGATGCTGCAGCGAACATCGAAGTCAATGACGGTTTTTATGGTGTACTGACTGCCAGCCTTGTCACATCCAAATGTGCCAGTGCTTACCTCTCTGAAGGAAGAGAGAGCCTCTTTGGTCCGCATAAGAGTCTGCTTGTCAGTTATTACCCTTTAAGTGATGGAGATGAATTACTGATACTGAATGTACATGCGATCAATTTCCGTGAGAACAGACACTATGACAGGGAGTTGGAACACTTTCTGTTGAAGGTCAAAGACCATAAGGGACCGATGATCATTGCAGGAGATTTCAATACCTGGAACAAGAGACGTATGCAGAAACTTTATCATCTGTGTCGGGGGTTGGGGCTGGAGAGGGTTCCTTTCAGCCAGGAGGATAAGATCAAGTCATTTATGGGGCACCATCTTGATTTTATCTTTTTTAGAGGGCTGAAACTGTTGGAGTATGAGGTCATAGAGGAGGATACGATCTCCGACCACAATCCTTTGATGGCACGTTTTCGATGCCTGGAGAAGCAGGCGTAAATAATTAGGAATCAGGAGTGAGGAGTGTATTTCTTTTATTCGTTCCCAACGTCCTGAGACTGTGAAAGAACCTGTAATGATTTGGAAGTGGAGGCTTTAGCCCCACCAAAAATTAATAAATATGGCAATTTTTCAAGCCTCAGATGGCATAAATTACCTATTTATGAGGTAAGGATACACTGAAGCCACCGGTTCCGTGAGTTTTTTCACAGTCTCTCCTCGATGGGAATGCAGATTAGAGTTTAGTAAGATATTAAACTTTGAATGGCAACTAAAGGTGATGTATACACTCCCATCGGGGACGATGGGAGCGAGGGGAGGGGAGATTTGAGCCTCCGCTGCTATGAGTTAATGTACATGAGCAAGTATCTCTTCGATCGCTTCCCCATCCAGCGCTTGAAGTTCTGTCACTTCTCCTTCAAAGGTGAGTGTGAGCCCTGCATAGGGATGGTTTGCATCGAGGAGGGCATACCCATCTTCTATCGCTGTCACCAGATAGATACGCTTCTCTGCTTCACCCTCTTCCTCTGTCTCCAACTCCATACCTACAAAAGTATCTTCAGGCAGGTCACTCAGCGGGACTTTTTCGACCAACTCATCCCGGTAGAGGCCAAATGCTTCTTCGGGAGAAAAGGTCGCCTTGAAACGGTCGCCTTCCTTTTTTCCCTCCAGAGACGCTTCCAGTGCTTTGAATACATGATCGTAACCGCCATGCAGATAGATAAGCTCGTTCTCCTCGGGGTTTAGCCACTCCCCCTCATTATCCGTGATACGATAGTCCAGACAAACCAGGATATCTTTCGTGATCTTCATAGCCGTGCTCCATTTTTTGCAGATTGTAGCAGATTTTTATCCTGAAAAGAAGCGCTCTATGATATTTGTGTTCATTTTGCTGTGCCATTAAGAGGAGACGAGAGAGGAGAGAATCTCTGATGATAATTTCATAGGACGTTTTCAACCCAACGCGTAGCAGATTCTATTTTTCCCTTCACTCTTGGCGCTCTTTAAGAGTTCTTGCGTTTTTCGATAGACGATATCAGCAGAATATTCTTGATCCGGATGTAAAACAGTGATACCTATAGAAACAGTAATACAAGGTAGTATTGGTGAGTTAACATGCTCTATATCCAGTGACTTTACATACTGGTGTATCTTCTCGCAGAGATGTTTTGCATCATCGCTTTGTGCCACATTAAAGAGCATGGCAAAGGTATTACCATCAAGTCTGAATATATAATCATTCGGACGATGAAAAGAGCCTTTTAAAGTACCTGCGATCTTTTTCAAAGCATCATCGCCTGCGTTTTCACCATAGGTTTCATTGTACTCTGTGAAGTGGTCAATATCTATCAAGCCAAATGAAAGCAACTGATCATTCCTTTTTGAGATATTGATCATCTTGGGAAAAACATCATCGAAATAGACTTTACTGTGTAGTTCCGTCACCCAATCGGTGATACTGATCTGTTCAATGATCTGTTTACTCTCAGTCAGTGCGACTTCCAACTGCTTCTGTGCAGTTAGGTCACGGTAGAAGACGGCAATCGCTCTCACGTGATTTTTGGTGTCACGTAAAGCAGCATAGCTTACACGCATAAATTTGAAAGTTTTTTCATTGAATTTGATCCATCGTTCATACGTTACCTCTTTGCCTGCATAACACTCCTCGAGCTGCGGTCTGAGTATCGTATTGAAAGTATCCGTTCCCAGGATCTCCTCAATGTGTCTGTTTTCGATCTCATCCATAGACTTCTGATACGCACCCAGGTAGGCTTCATTCGCAAAAACATAGTGATATTTTGTATCGATCACTGCGATCTGATCATCCGAACCGTTCAATGTTTGATAACATAATGCTAATGCTTGTTCCAACTGTTTCTCCCTTGTCCGTTCCCTTTGATAGGCTGAGACATCCTCTTATCCCAATGTAAAACCATATTAAGTAATATACCATAAATTAGTTCTTATTTCACTGCATAACTTGAAAATAGTGTATGAAAAGAAGAAGTAAAAACGATAAAAAACGGGTTGTGAGGTAGGTTAGGCTATCATTGCATATATTGATTAAAAAAGAGTAGTATGAAACTGTTATATCCACTGAATATCCAAAATGAATTTGTATTTAATTCATCGCCTAGAGACTTTACCGTTGAGGAGATACCGCTCTATGAGTTTACGGGAGAGGGAGAACACCTTATCCTCAAAGTGAGAAAAAAGGAGCTGACGACCTGGGAAATGATCGATATTCTCTCCGGCTTTATAGGTATCAAGCGGAAAGAGATCGGATATGCAGGACTCAAAGATAAGCACGCGATGACGATACAGTCGATCTCTCTACCTGCAAAGTTTGAAGAGCAGATCGCTGCGTTCGAGCACCCTCAGATCAAAGTTCTTGAGATGACAAAGCATAACAATAAGATAAGAGTAGGGCACCTCAAAGGCAACCGTTTTCAGATACGTCTCAAAAAGGTCTTGGGGCTGCAGAGAGAGAAGCTCGATTCGGGGCTGAAGTGGATCAAAACGAACGGTATACCAAACTACTTTGGGAATCAACGTTTCGGTACAGACGGTACGAACTGGATCGACGGCAAGAAGATCCTGGACGGTAAACTGAAGATCAGAGATAGGAAAACACGTGAATTTCTAGTAGGTTCCTACCAATCTTATCTCTTTAACCATTGGCTCTCAAAACGTATGGAGTTGAACCTTATGCTTGAGAAGTTCAGTGAAGAGGAGACAGAAGCGTTTATGCAGCTTCCTAAAGGTTCTCTAAAGGGAGTGAAACAACAACCCCATTTCTATAAGCTCCTTCAGGGGGATGTGATGATGCACTATCCCTATGGACGTCTGTTCGAAGTAGAAGAGCTGCAAAAAGAGGCAGAGCGTTTTATAAGCAAAGATATCGCACCGACAGGATTGGTACCCGGAAGTAAAACCAAAAGGGCTTCAGGTACGGCCAGAGTGATCGAGTCTCAGTTTGATGAGGAGATGAAGCTTTACGGTACCAGAAGGTATGCCTGGATACAGGTCACGGACCTGAAAGGTAAATATATCGAAGAGAAGGCACATTACGAGTTGGGCTTTACGCTTCCAAAGGGATCGTATGCTACGAATGTACTCGATGTGCTGCGCGGTAAGGCTTTAGAGAATTAAAGTAGATATCCAGGAGTATGAGAGATCAGAGGGATGCAAACTCTTTTTCCGAGATTGCTACGATTCTTCTCTCCATTCGATTGATCTCTGCAACGAGTTTTTTGGAGACCTCTTCCATATTCTGGTAGTATTTTTTCGCTAACGCTTTCGCATCTTCCGTAATTTTTTTCTTTTTCCCGAAAATTTTGCTGAAAAAACCTTTGGATTCTGTTTCGTAGTAGATCTTGTAGATATTCAGATAGATATCATGTAGATCGAAATGGAGTTGTTCAATGGTACTCATACACTCCATAGGATTATTTTGCATCGCATTGAGTTTTTGTGCATCTGTATAGAACCATTTTCCGAATTGACACTGCGTAGAGTTTACGGGGATCGAACTCTCATCGATCTGAAAACCCGATATCAGTAGTTTTGCACGTTGTACCCAGTTAATATGCGCTGCCTTGGCAGCACGGAGCTGCTCCAGGATTTCACTTTTTTCCATTTTTTCTATCCTTGAATATAAATATTATTTATAGAATAGTATTCACTCTTGACTTAAAATGTGGACCTGATCGTTTTGAATGTAAGATAAAATATCTAAAGTGTGTAGAAAATGACGTCAAAATATATAAATAAAGCTATCGGCGTAGAACAGCATGTTAACGCTGTTCTTTTTTTCTGGTGATATCTGCACCTAAAGCAGAAAGTTTACCTTCGAGGTCATCATATCCCCTGTCGAGGTGATAGATACGGTGTATATTTGTCTTCCCCTCTGCTACCAATGCGGCAAGCACAAGTGCGGAACTTGCCCTGAGATCGGTTGCCATCACATCTGCTCCATGAAGAGACGCTACACCTTTAACAGCTGCAATATTGCCTTTCAGCCAGATATCTGCACCCAAACGGTTCAACTCACTGACATGCATAAACCGATTTTCAAAAAGACGCTCTTCAATGATACTTTCCCCTTTGGCGAAGACTGCAAGCGCCATAAACTGTGCCTGCATATCCGTAGGGAAACCGGGGTATTCCAAAGTAGTGAGGTTCACCGGTTTTAACGTTTCAGGTGAGTGGATCGTAATACGGTCATCTTCTATCTCAAAATGACATCCCATGGATTCGAGTTTATCAATCGAAGTGCTGATATGTTCAGCGTTTACCTTGTTGAGTGTGATGGAAGAGTGGGTGATAGCCGCTGCACAGAGGTAGGTCCCCGCTTCGATACGGTCCGGGATCACTTCCGTCTCTTCAAACTCAAGCAGTCTGCCGCCTGTCCCTTCAATAATAAGTTCATCACTCCCTATCCCTTCGATCTTCATCCCCGCTTTAGAGATCATTTCGCAGAGCTGTTCTACCTCAGGTTCTCTTGCCGCATTGACGATCGTAGTGGTACCGTGTGCCAAGGCAGCAGCCATCACGATATTTTCCGTACCTCCGACCGTGATTTTGTCAAAGATGATCTTCGCACCCTTTAATCCATCCGGTGCTTTTGCATGCACATAGCCTCCTCTGATCTCTATCTGGGCACCCATGGCTTCAAGTGCCTTGAGGTGGAGATCTATTGGACGCTGTCCGATGGCACATCCACCGGGCAAAGAGACATCACACTCGCCAAATCGCGCTAGGAGAGGGCCAAGTACCAAAATAGAAGCTCTCATTTTTGAGACGATTTCATAGACCGCTTTTGTCGATGAGATTGAACCATTGTTTATTTTGGCGACATTATCATGATAGTCGACCGTTCCGCCAAGCATCACCAAGAGTTTAAGGAGTGTTCTTATATCTACTACATTCGGTAGATTGGTAAGGGTAACCTCTTTTTCACTGAGAATTGTAGCTGCAATGATAGGTAGAGCTGCATTTTTAGCACCACTGATAGTGACTTCTCCAGAGAGTGACTTCCCACCTTTGATTTCCAAATAATCCATACTTCTTCTTCCATGTAAATTTACGTAATCATAGCCAAAATTTGGTTAAAGGATACTCAGAGTATGCCTTATAAGATATTAAATAATATATTATTTCTATTTATGCGTTTTATAAAAAATCATACTTAATACGATAATTTAATCTCTCTATTAACTAATATGAGTTAATATA
>JBEWPZ010000018.1:19549-41712 GCA_047689535.1 Candidatus Sulfurovum kebritense
AGTTAATATACTAGGAATAGGGGAAGGTATAAACTTAATAGATATGTCCTATGGGAGGGAATAAATGTCAAATAGTTTGGACAGACTTAAAGCACTGAGCAGTAAGCTGGAAGAAAAAAAACGTGCAAAAGGCACTCCGTCTGAAGAGAAGTCGGAAACCAGTGAATCTGCTAAAAAACCTCTGGAGAAGAGAGTTACTCAAAAATCCACACAAATTAGTAGTGACTCGGTCCGTGCAGAAAATATCAAACGCGTCAAAGTATTATATGATATGTTGGGAATCGCAGAGAAATCACCGGATTTCGATAAGATCTTTGTCTACAAAGCGATGAACCTGAGTGGAATCGGACTTAAAGAAGAGGATTTTGGAGAGGTGCGTGCAGGGAAGTATATTCAGATTATAGCGATTACTTATGAGCCGGATAAGAACGGAAAGAAAAAAGCAAAAAATATTTCGCTCGGTTATTTCGGTAAAGCTGAAGGGCTAGAGCCTAAGCGCAAAAATCATATCATTGAGTTTGTTTTGAGATGGCGCTATGAAAAGGCATTTCAGAATGTTGAACACTATAAAGATCTTATTGCAAAAGTAAACGCTTTGGATACGCTTTTCTAATCCCAAAGAAGGCGTTTTTATAATTTAAAATTTGATACAATCCATTTCTTAAACATTGAAAGGATTCAAACGAATATGCATTTAGACTTGACGCCTGAAGCACTGCTTGGACAACTAGGTTACTCTCAAAACGAACACACTTTAGAACAGATCAAAAACATTATTGCAAATACGGGTGATTTTGAACACATCTCTAAACACCTGATCACTTTTAATGATGCGTTGGCTGTAGAAAAAGGTTATATCGCTATGTCAAATTCCAAAGACTACTTCAAGATCAAATGTGATGAAGATCCAAGTGCTGAGAATCTCTCTGCATTTACGGATATGGTAGAGCACTGGGCAGACAAACACAGTATTGCATTGGAAAAAGTAGAGGGTAAGCATACCTACTATATTCTTGGGCACAAGTAATATATGCCACTCAGTACACTCAATGATGAGCAGCTCGGTGCTGCGACTGCACCCCTGGGACACAATCTCATCATTGCATCTGCAGGTACAGGAAAAACCTCTACTATCGTAGGACGGATCGGTCATCTGCTTACAACCGGTGTCGATCCCTCCAAAATACTTCTTCTGACCTTTACCAATAAAGCTGCCGGTGAGATGCTCTCACGCCTTGGACAGTATTTTCCCCAAAGTGTTGTATCCAAAGTGGAATCGGGTACCTTTCATGCAGTAAGTTATCGGTGGCTGAAACAGATCCATCCAAGTCTTGCCCTCAAACAACCGGGTGAACTCAAGACGCTTTTTAGAAGTGTCTATGAGAAACGACAGTTTGCACGTATGGCACTCGAGGTACAGCCGTTCTCTGCTACCTATCTTTATGAGATGTACAGCCTTTACCAAAATGCTTCACTTGAACCTTTTGATGTCTGGTTTTTAGAGAAGTATCCGGAACATGAGAGTGTGATGGATGCCTATATGGATATTGTAGAGGAGTTTGAAAGAGAAAAAAAAGAGTATGGTTTTGCTTCATTTAATGATCTGTTGCTTCGTATGAGGGAGCACCTTCAAACCAATGATATGGGTTTTGAGGAAGTGCTGGTGGATGAGTACCAGGACACCAATACCCTGCAGAGTGCACTCATTGATGAATTGAAACCCAAGTCACTCTTTTGTGTAGGGGATTATGATCAGAGTATCTATGCCTTTAATGGTGCAAATATTGAGAATATCGCTACATTTTCTACACGGTACAAACGTTCGGAGGTCTATACGCTCAAGACCAACTATCGCTCGACCGCACCGATCCTCTCTCTGGCAAACCGTGTTATAGAGCGTAATGAACGTATCTATCCCAAAAAACTCGAAGTAGGGCGTAAGGGGAAAACGCACCCACCCCGACTCTTAATGTATAACGACCTTTTCGAACAGTACCAGTCGATCGCACACTCTATCAAGACGACACATGTTCCCAATGATCAGATCGCTGTGATCTTCCGTAACAACTCAAGTGCGGACGGAATAGAGGCAAGCCTTCGTGAGTATGGGATCACCTGTAAACGGAAAGGGGGTACCAGCTTTTTTGAGACCAAGGAGGTAAAGTTCCTTCTGGATCTACTCTCCTTGCAGCTGAATCCCAAAGACATGATGGCATTTATCCATATCTTTGAGTATGCATCAGGTGTCGGTTCGGCACTTTCCAAAGAGTTTTTTCAATGTTTTCTTCACTTCGGACAGGGGAGTATGATGCAGGGGATCCTGCATCCAAGGGTATTTGAACTGCCAAAGCTGAAACCCAACAAAAATGTTCAGTTGGGGCTTTTTGATGATGATCTGGAGATCGGAAGTGCAGCACGCTTTTCCCACTTGGGACTGGATAAGGAGATCATGTCACACCCTTTGCTAAAGCATCCGAAACTGACGCAGGAGGGGGTGAAGTTCTTTCAGGAGTTTTACCGTTATATCCTGCATGTCGAATCGATGGGAAATCCTGCGCAGGTATTGAGTCAAGCGATGCACTCCAAGCTCTATGAGAAGGTGATTGATATTCTCTCCAACCAACGGGCAAGACTCAAGTCCGGTGAAGTGGATCCTGATAAAAAGAGCCAGGCCAAAGAGCGTATAGAGCGCAAAGCAAGACTGCTTTTGGAGCTGGCAAGACAGTATAAGGAACTTGGCCGTTTTGTCAATGCTATGGTGCTGGGCGGGAATGAGCTCAGCGAAGGTGAGGGTGTGAATCTCCTGACAGTACATGCAAGCAAGGGACTTGAGTTTCCGGAAGTCTATGTAGTGGACCTGGTTGACGGACGTTTTCCGAACAGAAGGATGATGAGTTCCATTGAAGAGGAGCGAAGACTGTTCTATGTAGCCGTGACACGTGCAAAAGATAAACTTTACCTCTCACTGGCAAAACATGACAAGATGAAAAAAGTGGATTATAAGCCGTCTCAGTTTTTACATGAAGCGGGATTGATTAAAGGGGAATTTGTGGAGGATAAAAAGTAGTTTGGCCGGGTAAACCGGCCGATAGCGATTAAAGAGGTGTTACGTTCTCAGCTTGAGGACCTTTTTGCCCTTCACCGATCTCAAATGTAACCGCTTGTCCCTCTTGAAGTGATACACGACCACCCTGTGGGTTATTTACCTGACGGAAGTGTACAAATACATCTGCACCACCATTTTCTTGTGCTATGAATCCATAACCTTTCTCATCGTTAAACCATTTTACTGTACCATTGACTAATTCTGCCATAGTTATACCTTTTATATTTTTTTATTGTTGAATCAAAACAGGAGGAGTCTTTCGGGGTCTAGCATAGTCTAACATAACACATAAAACACGAATGATGATCTCTTACCTCATCTTTCATCTACTTATATTGTAGCTTAATTTTCTTTTACAAATATTATTTTGTTAAAATAACACAATATTTTTATTTTTTGGAGCATTTATGATCATTGATACTCACTGTCACCTGGATGATACGCGCTATACTGATGACCTGGATAGTGTCATTGCCAATGCCAAGGTAAAAGGTGTAGAGAAGTTTATCATTCCGGGTGCAGACCCCAAAACTCTGCCCAGAGCAGTGGAGATCGCGGAAAAATATGAAAATGTCTACTTTGCCGTGGGTGTACACCCTTATGATGCTGCTGCGTATGAGAGAACAATTTTGGAACCGTATGTGACACATCCGAAGTGTGTTGCGATCGGGGAGTGCGGACTGGATTACTATCGCCTGCCTGAAACACCCGAAGAGATAGAAGCGGAGAAAACCTTACAAAAAGAGGTCTTTATTGACCAGATTGAGTGGGCAAAAGCTTTGGAGAAACCCCTGATCGTGCATATACGCGAAGCAAGTGCTGACTCACTGGAGATCCTTGAAAAGTATGCGGGGGAGCAGGGCGGAGTACTGCACTGTTACAATGCCGATGAACAGTTGTTGAAGCTTTCAGAGAGAAATTTCTACTACGGTATCGGGGGAGTGCTTACCTTTAAAAATGCACGCAAACTGATCAATGTCTATCCGAAAATTCCGACCGACAAACTGATTATCGAAACGGATGCTCCGTACCTTACGCCTCATCCGCACCGTGGAGAGAGAAATGAGCCCTCTTATACCACGTTGGTTGCAGATAAGATGGCAGAACTATCCGGTATCTCCAGAGAGGAGATCGAAAAACTCACTACTGAGAACAGCAACAGGCTCTTTGCTTTGTAAAATGAAAAGTGCAGCACCCTTGATAGTCTACGTCTGGTTGGCTACGCTTTCCTGGTGCGGCACATCCATCCCTCAACAGTATCCTTCCTATGCTTATGTCCTGTCTGAGTTTGATATCGATGCATCCTATGCGTATGACCGGGAATTTGAAAACTATGTAGAAGGTCATGGCAGCCAGTTCAGGCGACTCTACAGACGCTCTTTGAAAAGAGGAGAATTTTTGCTGCCGATGGTACGAAAACAGCTGATAGAAGCGGAGCTCTCTGATCTTCTCGCCTATCTGCCTATGATCGAATCAGGTTATCTTACCGAGATACAATCTCCCAAGAAGGCAAAAGGATTATGGCAGTTTATCCCTGCAACGGCAAAAGAGTATAACCTGACCGTCTCTTATCTCTGCGATGAAAGATGTGATCCCGTCAACGCGACTACAGCAGCGATACGTCACCTGCAGAGACTCTACAAAAGATTCGGAAAATGGTACCTGGTAGTCATGGCCTACAACTGTGGGGAGGGGAGAGTCTCTCAAGCGATCAAAAAAGCAGGTTCTGATGATCTCTCCATACTGATAGATGATCGGGCGAAATATCTGCCTAAAGAGACCCGGGAGTATATCAGGCGTATCCTTCTTCTCACTATGATAGGAGAGAGTGAGGTGATCGATTTTGGACCGGAAAAGGAAGCGTACCATAAGGGGATCGTTCAGGTAGAGGTTTCCGGTGGTACCGATCTTAGAGATATCGCTTCACTGCTCAAGATGGAACCCGCCGCTCTGATAAAACTGAACAGCCAATATCAACAGACGATATTGCCGGAGAGAACTGCACGATATAAGATCACGATCCCTTATGAAAAACTGATACGTTTTTATCTGACGTATCCCCCCAAAGAAGAGGTTCAGGTTCCCAAAGACCACTTTGTCTCCCATAGTGTCACTGCCGGAGAAACACTGCAGGGGATATCCGAAAAATACCATACGACTATCTCAGAGATCAGGCGCGTGAATCACCTGAAAAATACCAACTTGGAAGATGAGAGGCTTCTGATCATTCCTGTAACAGAAGCAAAATTCGAATCTGTAGTGAATCAGCAGTAAAATGAACGATACTTTTTCTAGGGCGAAAAGCTAAGCTAAAGTCAAATATAGAGATAATATTAGCTATTATTTGGCAGCGGGATTACTATGCGAAAAACTATCTCTTTCTTATCTATCGTTCTCTTCTTGTCGTTAAGCTTTTTATCTACAGGGTGTTCCCAGAAAAGTGGTACCTATAAAGCAACAAAATATACCAGTAAGGCACGTCATAAAGCAACCATGCGCTCCTATACGGTCCTGGGGAAACGTTATCATCCGACTTTTGTAGAGGTAGGGGATAAGATGAAAGGGATCTCAAGCTGGTATGGCCCCAACTTCCATGGGAAGCAGACAAGTAACGGTGAACGTTACAACATGAACGGACAAACCGCTGCACACAAAACCTGGCCGATGGATACGATGGTCAAGGTAAAAAACCTTAATAACGGCAAGAGTACGATCGTCCGTATCAATGACAGAGGACCATTTGTAAAAGGACGTATCATCGACTGTAGTTATACAGCCGGTAAAAAACTGGGACTGGACCGTACAGGTATCGCCCGCGTCGAGATTCAGGTAGTCGGATTTGCCGGCAAGGTCACACCCCAGGCACTTATTGCCAAGCAGCAGAGAACAGATACCCAGGAGCGTGTGATGCTCTCGGATTTCGGCGTTCAGGTGGGTGCATTCAGACGTTATCAGGGGGCACAGATCTACAAGAAACAGTATGGAGCGTTGGATAGACACTACCGGCCTATCATTAAACGTTTTGAAAATGTAGATGGCGCACCTCTCTATCGCGTTTGGCTTATGGGATTCAGATCCGAAGAGGAAGCGAGAGACTTTATCGCCAAGTTCCATCTGCCGGGTGCATTTATCATCAGAAAATAGTTTTGTAGTTTGAGGAGAAATAATGATTGAAGTCAATAGAGAGACAAAAGAGACACAGATCAGTGTCAAGCTGGATCTTTACGGAAAAGGTGAAGCGAAGATCGATACAGGAGTAGGATTTTTTGATCATATGCTTGAAGCATTTGCAAAACACTCGCATATCGATCTTGAAGTAAAGTGTATAGGTGATACCCATATTGATGACCACCACTCTGTAGAAGATGTAGGGATCGCTATCGGCCAGGCGCTGCATAAGGCGATCTATCCGGTCCAGAGTATCGAACGTTACGGCAATGCAACTGTAGTGATGGATGAGGCAAGCATCACCTGTGACATGGATATCTCCAACAGGGGATTTTTGGTCTTTGAACTGCCGATAGGCGGCAAGGTGGGTAACTTTGATGTGGAGCTTGTCGAAGAGTTTTTCAGAGCCTTTGCATTTAATCTCCCTCTGACCCTGCACCTGATCTACAATCGCGGTAAAAACAAACACCATATCATCGAAGGTGCGTTTAAAGCATTGGCGGTAGCACTGCGTAGAGCGGTGACGATCAATGAAAATGCAGGTATCCCGAGTACCAAGGGTGTACTATGAGTATCAAGCTGATCGTCTTGGATGTTGACGGCACAATGACAGACAGCCGTATCACCTACAGCGAAGAGGGGGATGAGATCAAGTCTTTCAATGTAAAGGATGGTCTTGCGATCGCCTCGTGGCGTAAGTTGGGAAGACAGGTAGCGATCATTACAGGGAGAAGCTCCAAGATCGTTGAGAGACGTGCCAAAGAGTTGCATATAGAGCATTTCTATCAGGGGGTACACAACAAACGAGAGGTGTTGGAGTCCCTGCTTGAAAAGTTGGACCTGACGATGGAGAATGTCGCTGCGATCGGTGATGATCTTAATGATCTCACGATGTTAAAAGCAGCGCAACTCTCTTTTGTCCCGAGTGATGCTTCAAGATATGTCGATAAAGAAGCGGATGTGGTCCTCAGTAAAAAAGGCGGGGATGGGGCCGTACGTGAGATGATAGAGCGCTTGATCATCCAAGAAGGGCTTGAAGAGAAGTATCTGCAGCTATGGGGATAAGGTTAGAGTCTATCATTGCTATTATTATAGGATTGATACTGGTCAGCTTTTTCTTGATCAAGATCGATCAACCCTCTCTGCAAAAGAGTGATGAGAGTAAAGAGTTGACATTCAGGGATACAAGACTGATAGAGGTGGATACGAAAAAGATATTGGGTCTGGCACATAGCCGGTATGGTGAGGTTGAAGAGAGAACGTTAAGGCTGAATGGTATTGTCTACCATACAGAGAGGGTGAACCTTCTGCGTGCACAAAAAGGTAGATATCAGGGTGACTATCTGTACCTGGAGGGCAATGTAACTTTAAATCAAAAAGAGGGCTTTGACTACAGGGCACAAAAAGCCACCTACAATAAAAAACATGAGATCCTTACCATAGACTCCCTTTTTGAGGCATACCTGAACGAGAACATCATTTCAGGCGAAAATCTGGTTTATGATATGAAAAAGAAGAAGATCACCGGTCAGAATATCAAAGCGGTACTCTACACCTTGGAAAAATAATGTATAATAAAAAAATTTTAAAGGCGATTCATGTTTAAGATAAAATTCACTCTTTTTTTCATTTTTTCACTACTGCTTATCGCTGATAAAGTAGAGATCACTTCAGATGCAATGCAGGCTGAAGAGTTGAAAAAAGAGGTACATTTTATCGGTAATGTGAAGATAAAACAGCTTCAAAGCTGGATACATGGGGACAGGGTCATTGTCTATTTTGACGAGAATAACCAGACCAAAAAGTATGAAGCGATCGGTCGTGTGACCTTTGAGTTCAAAAAAGAGAACCGTTTTTATAAAGGGAGTGCCAACAAAGTGATCTATGCACCCTTGGAGTCCAAATATATCTTGAGAGGAGATGCCAAGATAGATGATATGGTCAATCAACGCCATATAGATGGAGAACATATCAAACTTGACCTTACTTCGGGTATAGCAAATGTGGTTGGTAATAAAAAAGAACCGGTGAAGTTCATTTTTGAAACAGAAGAGATAAAATAGCAAAAAAGGATAGAGAAGCAGTGGAAGCACCGAGAATCATAGAATCAGAGTTTATAAAATCAGCACAAAGTATCCATGACTCTCTTCCCGAGGACATGAGTGAAGTCGTTTTCCTGGGACGGTCCAACGTCGGTAAAAGTTCAACATTGAATCTGCTGACCAATCGTAAAAATCTAGCGAAAAGTTCTGCAACACCAGGGAAGACACAATTGATCAACTTCTTTGAGACGACCTACAAGTATGGTGAGGAGCGCTATCCGGTACGTTTTGTGGACCTTCCCGGTTTTGGATATGCAAAGGTTTCAAAGTCACTCAAACAGGTGTGGCAGAAAAACCTTGTAGAGTTTATCAAGGAGAGGGTATCGATACGTCTCTTTATCCATTTAAGAGATGCAAGACATCCACATGCGAAGATCGATGATGATGTAGAGGCATACATCTCTGAGTTTATCCGTCCGGATCAGCGTTACCTTACCGTATTTACGAAGATAGATAAACTCAATCAGAAAGAGAGAAACAAGCTCAAGAGAGAGTTCCCCGGGTCCATTGTGGTCTCAAACTTTAAAAAGACCGGTCAGGAGAGGGTGCATAAAGAGATATTGACTACGATCTTTGATATTAAAGAACCTGGGGATCAGTCGTGATAGAGTTAATCAAAGCCAAGCTCAGCGATATTCCCCAAATGCAGGCGCTTGTGGCTAAAGAGGTAAAAGAGGGTACGATCCTTACTAGAAGCGAAGATGAAGTCGCGACCAATATCCGCTCCTACGTACTTGCAAAAGAGGGTGAAAAGGTCGTAGGGTACACGGCACTGCATATTCACTCCAGAAGGCTTGCTGAGATAAGAAGCCTGATCGTAGATGAGGCGTACAGAGGAGAGCATATCGGACAGAGAATGGTTGAGTATACACTCGATGAAGCCAAAGTGCTTGGTGTTGAGGAGGATGTACTGGTGTTGACCTATCTGCCGGCATTTTTTGAAAAGCTCGGCTTCCGGGAGATCAACAAAGAGGTGATTCCCGAACACAAGATTTGGGCTGATTGTATCAAATGTATCCACTTTCCGGTTTGTAATGAGGTTGCATTGATCTATAAACTCACTGACTGGGAGAATAATGCGTAAGCATAACAGGACACTCAAACTCCCCTTTTTGCTATGGACCTTTACGGTCATATTTATTATTTTCTACCCCATGCTTATCTCTATCTATGTCTTTTTACCGCTATTGATCGGTGTGATGGGATATCTTTTGATACTGGGGATAGAACAGGAGAAAAAGTCCTATATTTTCGCTGCGTTGGTCTATTTTATCAATCTTGAGATCAACCTCTCTTTGCCGTTTTTCCTCACGATTATCTCGTCGTTACTCATCTATGTGCTCTTTTTTCACTCTCTGCTGCATTTTCGAAAATGTACATTGTGTACTCCGATCATCACGGTGATACTTTTGGACTTTTTCTATCTTGGTTCGCTTTTAGCCTATGACTTTATCTTCCAGGATACTACGATCATGCTGGATAATATACTGCTCTACTCTTTAGTGATCGATCTGCTCATCGTGGTGGTACTATGAAATATAAATTTTTACTCCTGTTTTTTGTAGCAGTATGGGTAGTGATGATCGCCAGACTCTACCATCTCAGTATCAAATCAAACTACTACTATGAGGAGCTGGCGCAAGAAAATATCGAACGTAAACAGTTTATTAAACCGGTAAGAGGGGAGATCAGTGACAGGCAGGGAAATTTGCTGGCGATGAACCAGATGGGATTTTCCGTCTCTATCCTTCCCCATCTGAAAAGACAACCGGAAAAACTGGAAATCATCGTTGATAAGATAGTGGAGACTTTCCCTGATCTCAATAAAACGGTTATGATGAAGGTCTATCACAAATATGATTCCCCCTACAACCACGACTATATCAAAGTCGTAGACTTTATCCACTATCCGGATATGATGGGAGCATACCCCTCTTTAAGTCTGCACCCTGAGATTAAAGTTGAAGCGGAGACAAAGCGTTACTACCCCTATGGAGAGTACTCTGCCCATATTGTCGGTTATACCGGGAGATCAAACAAAAAAGAGAATGATAAAGATCCGGTAGTTAAAGAGATAGGGAAGATAGGGAAGAGTGGTCTTGAGAAACAGTACAACCGTGTATTGCAGGGTGAACTCGGGCATACGGTCAGCAAAGTAACGGCGACCAATAAAGCGATCGAAGTCCTTGAAAAAGTTCCTCCAAAAGACAATAAAAACATTAAGCTCAATATCGACATCAACCTTCAGAAGATGATCCATGAGCGCTTTGGTGAGGATTCCGGTGTGGCGATTGTGATGCGTACGAACGGCGAGATCCTTGCTGCAGTCAGCTACCCCTCATATGATCCGAATCTTTTTGTAGGGGGGATCAGCCATACAGAGTGGCATAAACTCCAGGAGAATGTGGATAAACCCTTTACCAATAAGGTGATCCACGGTGCCTATCCTCCGGGATCAACGATCAAGATGGGAATGGCACTGGCATTTGCCAAGTCCAAAGAGGGAATATTGGAGAGTGAGGAGTACTGTGGAGGGCATATTACACTAGGGAAAAGTAAGCACAAGTTCAGATGCTGGTCACGCTGGGGACACGGAAATGTAGATCTCAAAAAGGCGATCAGGGAGAGCTGCGATGTCTACTTCTACAACAAAAGTCTCAAAGTAGGGATCAACGCTATGGCAAAACATCTCAGGGAGTTTGGACTGGGGGTAAGGACCGGTATCGATCTTCCTAGAGAGTATGCAGGGATCATTCCTGATAAAGCATGGAAGAAAAAGCGTTATGATCAGCCGTGGTACATGGGAGAGACTGTCATCGCCGCAATTGGCCAGGGGTATGACCTTGTGACACCCCTGCAGGTAGCACGTTATACTGCCTTGCTTGCAACCGGAAAACTGGTAACACCGAAGTTGGCACAATCCATTGACGGTCAAACCGTGGAAAAAGAGAGTAAACCCATCACATTCCACCAACGCTATCTGAATATTATCAGAGAGGGGATGTATGAGGTGTGTAACACACGGAAGGGTACAGCCTATCGTACACTCAGCAAACTTCCTGTCGTAATCGCTGGGAAGACGGGGACCTCGCAGGTTACTTCGATCCCGCAATCTACAAAAAAACGTCTTAAGGAAGAGGAGTTGGAGTACTACCACAGATCACATGCATGGATCACTACCTATGCACCCTATAAAGATCCTCAGTATATCGTCACGGTACTCGTAGAACATGGCGGACATGGAGGAAGTACTTCAGGGCCTATTGCTGCGGATATCTACAAATGGCTTTACAAGAATGGTTACTTTGAAAAGTCTGTAGTGGATGATTTTTAATTAGATACCTGATCTTATCTATAAGTGTAAGTTGCATCAAATAGCGCGTCTTACCTTGAGATTCACCTTATCTTTTTTTTGTATTTTTTATGGTAAATGTGATAATCACTCAATAAAACTTAAGAAAAATAGAATACAATTCAACCTTCGCTATATACACAAAAACATAACGTAGATAATATTGTCGGAACATTTTTTGCATATCGTTATATATAAGAATATATAAAGGGGAGGTCGCATTTGTTCATTGATCGTTTTAAAAACTCTTTACCGTTACTACTCTCTTTGTTGATCCATACTACGCTGCTGGCGGCAACCTTATATGTCTCAACGGATGACAAGAAACAACAGCTTGAACAGAAATTGACTATCTCACTCTCGAGTTATACCGTGGTGGAAGAGCATGATCCTGTCAAAAAGAAAGAGGTCGAGTCAAAAGAGGAAACAGAAAAAAAGGTAATAGAGAAGAAACCTCCTGTAAAGGAGACGGTCAAGAAAGAGGTGGTAAAGAAAAAGGAAGTTGTCACACCAAAGCCTCAGATTAAAAAAGAGGAAGCGCCAAAGCAGAAGGTAGAAAAAAATAAACCGATAAAAAAACCTGCTAAGGTCTCCAAACCCAAAATGTCCAAGAAAACAAAAAAACAAAAAACAAAAAAGAAGATAGCATCCATGCATTCGAAAAATAAATCCCTTGCTGTAGACAAACATGCTCCCCCAAAACC
Source organism: Candidatus Sulfurovum kebritense (assembly GCA_047689535.1). Taxonomy (GTDB): domain Bacteria; phylum Campylobacterota; class Campylobacteria; order Campylobacterales; family Sulfurovaceae; genus Sulfurovum; species Sulfurovum kebritense. The sequence continues at coordinate 31,982 of JBEWPZ010000018.1, forward strand.
TCACTCGTCAAGTATTGATCCGAGTATATTGGGAAAGATCAGAGCGATGATCCAAAGATCACTGATCTACCCATCGATGGCAAAACGCCTGAGACTGGAGGGTGTGGTATATATCACCTTTGTTCTAACAGCGAACGGATATGTCAAAAAGGCGCAGATCGTACAAAAAAGCGGAAGCGGTCTATTGGACAGGAGAGCCCTGGAGACGGTTAAAGATCTCAGTGGAGAGTATCCACGTCTCTCAAGAGAGATGCAGTTAAAGATACCGATTGTGTTCTCATTGAGAAAATTATAAGGAGAAAGATATGTTACATAAGAGAATACTATTTTTATTGTTCATTTTGAGCCTGACACTCTATGCCAAAGTGCCCAATGAAGTACCGCAAAAGGTGTTTGGTTCCTCCCCGCCTATGACCTATCTGCTGTACGCGCTTAACCCGGATAAGATGATAGGGGTGAATTTCAGTGCGAAAAATATGAATAACAATGCCAGTGAGAAGTTTCTGCGCAGATCATTTTTGGAACTTCCTGTGATCGGTTCCTTCCCCTCTGCAACTGCAGGGGCGAACCTGGAGACTATTTTGAAATACTCTCCTGATCTGATCCTGCTTTGGGAAGACATCCCTTTTCTTAGCAAGTTTTCACAGGAGATCAAAAAGACCAATATTCCTACGCTTACCGTCCCATTCCGTGAGATCGATTCGATGCCGTCTTCCATCCTTTTGGTTGCACGTGCGATCGGAGAAGAGAAGAGGGGAGAGCAGTTAGCGCACTATACCAAAGAGCGAATGGCATATCTGAAAAGGTCATTAGCGGGAATCACGTCTGTAAGATACTACTATGCAGAGGGGAACGACGGGCTGGCAACAGAGTGTGACCGCTCTGTCCATGTGGAAGCGCTCAATTATGCCGGTGGCGAAAATGTTCATAAGTGTATGCAAAGCAACCTGCGCGGCTTGGAACGTATCAGTTTTGAGACACTGATAGGGTATGACCCCGAAGTGATCATTGCACAGAACAGAATGGTATACAAAGAGATCCATTCCAACCCGCTCTGGAAGCACCTGAAAGCGGTGAAAAACGGTAAAGTCTATCTTGTTCCAAACACCCCGTTCAACTGGATTGATAGACCGCCCTCATTTATGCGTATTATCGGGATAGAGTGGTTGGCAAAAATGTTCCATCCGGAGGTCTACAGGGTGGATCTCCATACGCAGATAGCAACGTTCTACAAGCTCTTTTTTGGGGTTGAACCCACGGATCAAGAGATTGCATTAATATTAGGAGAAAAATAATATGACGCAAAAGTGCACGCCGGTGCCTACTGTAACGATAAAGGCGGAAAAATGCAGCTGAGAGAAGGCAGATATATTATCGGGGGAGTGCTTCTGCTCAGCTTCTTTGCCGTCTTCTCACTCTTGTGGGGGCAGTACCCGATCAGCATGGAGGTGTTCCAGTCCTATATCGAATATCTACTGTTTGACAGACCTGTGGATGAAGCATACAATATAGAGCTGATCCACAACATTATTGTCGAGATCCGTTTGCCGCGTGTGCTTTTGTCGATCCTGATCGGTGCGGCGCTTGCCACCAGCGGCGCGGTATTTCAGGCGATGTTTGTCAACCCGCTGGTCTCTCCGGGTATTTTGGGGGTCCTGGGCGGTGCATCGTTCGGTGCAGCGTTGGGGATGCTTATCAGCGAACACTGGCTTGTGGTGCAGCTGCTCTCATTCAGTTTCGGATTTATCGCAGTCGGTTTTGCGGTCTTTGTCGGCTCCGTGGTGACCAACTCACGCTCTACGGTGATGCTTGTACTTGGCGGGGTGATCAGCGGTTCACTCTTTACGGCGCTGCTCTCCGTACTGAAATATGTGGCCGATCCCTACTCGACACTGCCCGCGATCGTCTATTGGCTGATGGGTTCGCTCTCTATGGCACAACTGAATGAAGTGCTGCTTGTTGCCATCCCTATCTTGATGAGTATTGCGGGGATGATCTTTATGAGTAAATATTTTGACCTCCTGAGTCTGGGGGATGAAGAGGCAAAGGCACTGGGTGTCAACGTGAAACTGATCCGTATCATTGCGATACTCCTGGCAACACTGGCAAGTTCATTGGCAGTGGTCATGGCAGGGATCATAGGCTGGGTCGGTTTGATCATCCCGCATATCATCCGTATGGCGATAGGGCCTTCCCATAAGTTGTTGGTTCCGCTCAGTGCGATCGTCGGCGGTCTCTTTTTGCTGGCAGCAGATGCCGTATCACGGTTGGCACTCAGTGTTGAGATCCCTATCGGGATCCTTACTTCACTGATCGGCATACCGATCTTTATCATAGTACTAAAAAATGCGAGGGCAGCATGGAACTAACACCGATCATAGAGATAGAAAACCTCCACTTTTCCTATCCAAAACATCACGTGCTTCAGGGGATAGACTTTGAACTCTACAAGGGAGAAGTGGTCTCTCTGCTTGGACCAAACGGCTGTGGGAAAAGTACCCTGATCCGTCTGATACTGAAACTGTTGGATGCTAAAGGGAGCATCAAAATTCACGGCAGACGCCTGGGTGACTACTCCCATAAGGAGATCGCGGAACATATCGCCTATATCCCGCAGTACCATAATGTACCGTTTAACTATTCGGTAGTGGAGATGGTCGTAATGGGGCGTATCTCAAAGCTTGGCTTTTTTGCATCACCTTCGGCAAAGGATTATGAGATCGCGGCAAAGGCACTGGAGCGGGTAGGGATCGCCGAGTTAAAAGCGCGTCCTTTCGGGCAGCTCAGTGGCGGGCAGAAACAGCTTGTTCTCCTTGCACGTGCCATTGCACAGGAGGTCAACCTCTTTATTATGGATGAGCCTGTCAACGGGCTGGACTACGGCAATCAGATCCGTCTTCTGGAGCTGATAGACTCTTTGGCCAAAGAGGGCTATACCTTCCTGAAGACCACACACTATCCCGATCATGCACTTTTGGTATCGAGCCGGGTCGTGGTGATGAACGGAGGAAAGATCATCGAAAACGGCAGCCCCGAAGAGGTGATCCACAGCAAAATGATCGCTGATGTCTACGGGATCCGGGCAGAGATCATCACACACGATGCGCAGCGCAGATGTGTACCGATCTTCAGATAGAAAAAAATTTAATTACCGTTATATAGTTGTAAATATAATGAAGAAATCTAAATCAAAAAAAGGGGAAGAGATGAAAAACAAGATAGAAAACAACAGTTGCCAGAATGGCAGGATCAATTCGTTTACACAGGTAAACCAGATGCAGCAGAGAGGAAACAAAGGACGCTTTGGAGGGGATGAAGTACGGGTAGTCGACTCTATGATCGACCTTATCTATCCACCTGTTCCTTTTCCTTCAAACAGGATCTTCAAGGCTATCGGAGAGATGAAGATCAGGGAGATGGTGGCGTATCATCATGAGCTTCTCCTGAAAACAAAAGTGGGGAAACTCTTTCCTGCCAATGAGGAGGCGTTGAAGATGGTGATTGATAAAAGTGCCGACTTCTTTGTAGAAGCACTGGGCGGCGGGGAGATATTCACCTCTGTGCATGGAGAGCCGCATCTGAGAATGCGACACTTTAAGGTCCCTATTGATGAACAGGACAGGGAGATCTGGTTGGCCATGTACAAAAAGACACTCAAAATGATTAACTTTCCGCAAGCGCATCTTGAGGAGTTTTGGAGTTGGATTGAACCGCTCTCTATCCGTATGATTAACCGTCGTACCACTATGGAAGCGATCAAGCGTCACCACTGGCATGACGTGAAACATGAATTTATAAACAAGGGGGAGAAGTAAATGGAAAAGAGAAAGATCGTATTGTCACTGTTGACATCTTCGCTGCTCTGTTCTGTACTCTATGCAGATCCGAAAGCGTACGATGTAGAAAAGGTAAGTGTTGAGGCAGTAGTGCCTGAAGAATCGAGCATCGGTACAGGATCGGTCGTGGGTGCCAAAGAGATCGAAGTGACCAGCAGTGCAGAACTGCTTAGCCCCTATAAAGCGATCTCTCTTGAAGCCGGAGTAGATATCCGGACGAACGACCCTTTCGGTATGGATATCTCCCATAAGATCAGAGGAAAAGGCAATCGAAATATCGGAGAGACACTGGAGGGGTTACCGCTCAAAGGGATCGGCCCGGGTGGCGGACTCTCTACCATGGTGGATATCGAGAATGTTCAGAGTGTCAGTGTGGAGAAAGGGCCGATCAAGGCCGATAGCGGTTTCGGATACGGAAGCGACAACGGGATGGTCGATATGAAGATGAAGAAACCTTCAAATACTTTTTCTGCTGAATTGAAACAGGCACTGGGAAGCCATGATTTCAGAAAGACCTATCTCCGGGTGGACAGCGGCGAGATCGCAGAGACAGCAAAGTTTTTTCTCTCCGGTTCATTGACCAAAGCAGATAAGTTCAAAGGAGAAGGGGAGTCACCAAACCGTAAGAATTTTGCTTTCGGTGTTGCCAGCACCTCAGATCAAGAGGTTGAGTGGGAAGTGTATGGAATCTACAATGATGAAAAAAAGCATAAGTATAAGGGGTTGACCTATGTGCAGAGCAAGGATCTCTCCCGTTACAAGGAGTATGACTACAACACCGAACTGACAGGGGATGCGGCACAAGACAGCAGATACTACGATAGAAACAGACAGGACTTTCAAACCTATACACTCCTGGGTAAACTCAAAGTACCGTTAAGTGAAAGAGACGCGATCACTTTCAGGCCCTATTTTTTGAATGACAAAGGGTACAGTTATTCGGGAAGCGGTACAAAAGTGATCGATTGGTTGGTAGACCATGATACCTATGGTGCTGTTTTGGAGTATGCATATACCTTTGATGATGCTAAGATAAAACTGGGGTATTGGTATCAAGAGGATGAACCTCCGGGACCACCGACCGCTAGAAAGCTCCGCAATGCGGCAACTATGGACTTTATGAAGTGGGAACGTATTGTTGAAGTCAATAAAAAGCACACATTCAGCGCACCGTACATTACCTATGAGCAACGGTTTGGGAGGACAGTCTTAGATGCCGGGCTGAAATATCTCTGGATGGGCGCTCCAAAGCTGACCAGTTACGATACAGCAGGGATCGGGGATGTCAGTTATGAGCGTGCGCTCTCCCAGGTATCGGAGGTGGATTTTGTACTCCCTTCACAAACGCATGAGGTATTTTTACCAAATGTCGGGATCACACACTATCTAAACGACAGTTCGTATCTCAAGGCGAGTTACGGACGTAACTACAACACGCCGAGCTATGGATTTGGCGGAAGGGTGATGAAGTACTTTTCCACTATCGGTGAGGATGAAGCACTGCTGCAACAGATGTGGGGTGATCTTAAGCCGGAAGAGTCCGATAATGTCGATCTGGGGTACACCTATGAGGGATCAAAGTTCTCTTTCATCTCCACACTCTTCTACTCGAAGGTAAAAAATGTCGGGGGGACCTTTTATGATCCTGTCCTTGATATGAACTATCAGCAAAACAGTGCAGAAGCCGAGTCTTATGGTATAGAGCTGAGTGCAGGGTACCAGGTGCTTTCCAACCTTTTCCTCAGAGGGTCTGCGACCTATAACCATTATGCATTTACCACAGATATAGAGTCCTCCTCCGGTGCCTATATCGAGTCAAAAGAGAATCAACTGCCCGATGTACCGCTCTTTTTCGGTAATCTTGCCGCAGAGTATGAACTGGGAGGGTATACCATTGTACCGGTTGTGCGTTACCTGGGCAAGCGTTATGTCGATGTAGAGCATCAGTATAGTGTAGATTCCCATGTTGTCGTAGATCTTTCGATCAATAAAGCGTTCAAGATCGATGGGAAACATACGCTGAGCCTCTCTTTTGCATGTACTAATCTTCTGGATGAAGAGTATATCTCAACCTTCAGTGCCTCAGAGATCAATGTAAGTCCGGAGACGACCTATACGGTCGGTGCTCCCCGAACTGTATTTGTATCGCTAAGCTACAGGTACTGATGATGCGTATCTTTAGTATCATCGCGCTGTGTATCTCTTTGGCCTTGGCTGACAAGGGCGTATCAAAGGCAGAGGATTTTACCCACAAGCAGGTAGCGCCTGCCAAGACAAAAGAGAAGATCGCGATCACCTGCTATGGGGGTGCGGTACAGCAGATCGCTCTCTTTTTAGGGGAGGAAGCTATTATCGCACACCCGGGGGCAGAGAGGTTCCCGTTTTTTGAAAATATCTATCCGAAACTGGCGCAAAAGCCGACGATCGGTACCTTTAACGATGTCAATTTTGAAACACTTCTCAAGGTAAAACCCGATCTTCTCTTCGCCGGGGTGACATCGTTAAAGACCAACAAGCGTATCGAAGCGCTCGGCATTCCTCTCTTTACCCTGGGGATAGGGCGACATACGGTAGACTCGCTGTTGCATGAGTTCCGTCAGGTAGGGATCTTTTTAGGTAGAGAGAAAAAAGCCAAGGCACTTATCGGGTACTGGTCAGAGCAACTTCAAGCGGTAAAAGAGAAACTGCCCCCGAAAGCGCAGAGAAAAAAAGTCCTTTATGTCAAGGGTTCGCATAGCATATCGAGTGAAGGTAAAGGATGGTGGGGAGATGATTTCATTACCTATGCAGGGGGCATTAACATTGCCGAAAAGTTAAAGGTGAAAGGGAATATCTCCTCAGAGTTGCTTTTGGCCTTTGATCCGGATGTGATCATCATCTCAAACAATAAAAACTTCAGAACCTCCCCGGACGCACTGCTCAGAGATCCCAGGTTTAAAAATCTTACAGCCGTTCAACGCGGGGAAGTCTATCTCTCTCCCGTAGGCGGCTTCTGGTGGGACCGTCCCTCGCCCGAATCGATCCTGGGAATTCTCTGGTTGTCAAAAGTGCTCTATCCCGAAGCGATGGAGGCGATCGATCTCAGAGCAGAGACAAAAGCGTTTTTTAGAGATTTTTACCACTACAGACTACAAGGGCAGGAGTATCAAAGCTTTTTTGCCCGACCAAAGGATAGACGATGAGATTGGGAATTTTTTTACTCACAGAGAACTATGGAGACTCTGCGTATGCTACCATAGCAAACGATATAGAGCTTGGTGTCTATGCCGAGGAGCTGGGTTTTAATGAAGTATGGTTTGCAGAGCACCATTTTAACGCCTTCAGTGTGATCCCCAATCCCGCACTGATGATGGCTGCACTCGCGGCAAGAACCAAACAGATCCGTATCGGAAGTGCTGCATTTTTAGCCCCTTTTTACCAGAATATCCGTTTGGCAGAGGAGATCGCGACGCTTGACAATCTCTCTTTCGGACGTATCGATGCAGGCTTTGCTAAGGGCGGTTTTGCCTATGATATCGAGATGTTTGAAAAATCTCCCGAACATTTGCGCCAGGAGATGTTCGAGAGTGTTGAGAAGATAGGGAATACCCTCAAGCGTAACCGGCTTTTGGAACCGAAACCGCTTCAGAAAAGGATCCCTTTCTATATCGCTACTTTTTCTACGAATGAAACGATCGAGTATGCGGCAAAACATGGATACGGACTGATGTTTTCCCAGGGGGCAACGCTTCAGGAGTGTATCGATGCGCAGGCGCTCTACAGAGAGATTGCCGGAGAGTATCCTGAAGTGGTGTTGATGCGGGTATTTTATATGGATGAAGACTACAACAGCGCCTATCAAAATGCGCTGCCGGCTACGGACCATTTTATCAAGTCGATGCGTGCGGTGAAATCCAAAGGCAAGCTCCCAAGTTTTCACCAGGAGAACTATAAAGCCCTGCTTGACCAACGTGTGAAGTTCTTCGACGGGAAAAACTTTTTGGACAATGCCATTTTGGGGAACAGTGGGGAGTGCCAAAGTCAGATAGAGCAGATAAAGAGGGAGATTAAAAACCTCCACCTGGTACTGAAGGTCGCTTCCTCTGATCCGGTGCAGACACGGGAGATGCTAAAGCGGTTTAGCGAAGAGGTACAGCCAAATATAAGATAAAAGAGAGGAGAAGAGGGTATGGAAGAGGTGAATTTTTTATTGTACGGAGAACATATGGTTGATTATGGTGTGATAGGGGCACTTATTTTGATGAGTATTATCTCCCTGTCGCTCTTTATTGAGAGAATGGTTTTCTTCAAAAGGGTGCGTATGGAGGAGTATGAGCATAGAGACCTCTTGGAGATAGATCTGACGGATAATATCAGTATTATCAGTGCTATCGGTTCGAATGCACCTTATGTGGGGCTTCTGGGAACAGTTTTTGGGATCATGATCACCTTTTATACTCTGGGTGATACCGGCACAGTGGATACGCAAAAGATCATGACGGGTTTGGCTCTCGCGCTGAAAGCCACTGCGATGGGGTTGGTGGTCGCTATCCCGTCGATCATTTTTTACACGATATCACTGCGAAAAATAGAAAAACTACTGACAAGGTTTGATGTCTATCATGGCTAAGTGTAAAAAAGCGCCCAAACGATTCGATCAGATCAATGTGATCCCGTTTATCGATATTATGCTGGTACTTTTGGTGATGGTCCTTACCACGGCTACCTTTATCAAGCAGGGGATTATCCCTGTCGATCTGCCGGAAGCAAAAAAAGCGGATAAAGAGGAGAAGAAGAAAGAGATCACGCTCTATGTCAATGCCAAAGGCGAACTCTTTTTTGAAAAAGAAGCAGTGGATCTGAAAACCCTGGAAGAGAAGCTCTCTGCGATCGATAAAGAGCAGACTGTGATACTTCGCAGTGATAAAGAGTCACGTTTTCAGGACTTTGTCAATATCATGGATATCCTGAAAACATTAAACCATGAGAAACTTTATATCGTGACCAAAAAGTAGCCGATATGTCTTAATGTGATGCTCCCATGATGTTTCTAAGATAATTTCAACTAAAATCTACTAAAAGATTTAAAAAGGGTTGACGATGAAAATGAAACTGGATGAAAAAGACAGAGCGAAGGTACTCAAAGAGATAGAGGATTGCCAGAGTAGAATCCTTCAGACATTGGTGCCTACGATTTTGGCAGTAGGCCTTGTTTCTATAGCAGACAAGGAAAACTTCGCACTGATTACACTCTTCTCCTCTTTCGCGATCCTCTTTGCAGCAAGTCTCTATATCGCCAACCTGAGTTATAAAATATTTAGAAACGCGACCTTTATCAAAGCGCTCAGTGAACGGGAGTGTGATGAAGATGACAAGATGATCCATTGGGAAAAAGCCCTCTCTCTCTTCTCAAAAAAAGCCAACCCTCCCAAGATCATAGGCTATGAGACAAAAACGATCGCAGTGATATTTTTGGTCTTTTCTGCTGTCTACGGTGTGATGTTCTTCAGTATGCAGCCTTACCTAAGTGTAGGGTTCGGTCTTATCTTGGGAGTTGTAGCTCTGACCATTCTCAAGATTCCGTCAAGATCCCAGGAGCACTATAGGATGTGGAAACAGGTACTTGATGAGTATGAGAAGTAAAGAGAGAAAGTCGTTCCATCCGCTCTTCTTTTGACAGAGCAAAGGCCTATATTAGCATGAGTATATATGTTTATTTAAAACTTTTACCTTTTGCTGCAGGTAGATAGAGGTTGCTCACTGCATCCTTCTTTAGAAACGCGCTATAGATTTTATCTTTTTCCAGAACAGGGATAGGAGAGGGACCGACCCAGCCACCGGTCCTGGAAGCGAAAGTACTATAAGCTATGGTGATCCTGTCTCCTCTTCTCAATCCACTCTTTGACCGTATCACAT
>JBEWPZ010000019.1:0-41362 GCA_047689535.1 Candidatus Sulfurovum kebritense
TGGGATTTGTGGATCGTCACGGCATAGGCGAGTTTCAGCGGGTATTGCGAGAGTGTGGCAAGCGACATTGACTCGACAGTCCCGTCATCCTGGACGACCATGTCCAACAGATCAAACGCATGTCGTTCTACCCTGACATACGCCTCATCTTTCTCCACGATGAGATGATCCTCCTCTATCTTATGGAGTATCCCGCGCTCACCGTTGACGAATTTCCCCCATTTGTTGACCGTAAAGAGCACCGGAGCCCCCTCTTTGAGTGTCAGCTGTTCTGAGATAGGGAGCATGGACTTCCATGTGGCAAGCCGCTTTTCGTGCACTTTACCGTGCATATCGATATTGGCAAAGAGTATCGTCTCTTCACTCTCCAGCTCATTGATCTTGGCACGGTTGGTCTGCTCTACTTCGAGGTTGCGTCCGAAAAGATAGGTGGGGTTCTCCTCTTTGAGCGCATTGTTCCAGAGCTGCACCATATAGGTGATCACCTCATCATCGCAGATACCCTTGCGGACCTTGGAGAGGATATGGGTGAACTCGGCATCCTGCGTACGCTTCATCACCGTCAGTTCGATCACACTGAGATCAAAATTCTCCCATGCACTGCTCTCAAAAGCATAGAGCCTCTCTCCGAAAACATCGTTTCTTTGCTGTTTCTGTACAGGCGGCAGCTGGAAAAAGTCTCCCACGAACATCACTTTTCCCAGATAGCCGTAGCGGTTCAGCCTGTAGGCGATCATATCCAGCATATCTGCACTCACCATCGATATCTCATCGATAATGATCAGGTCGGTGGCTTTCAGTACCTTTTTGAGATCACTCAGCCTCTTCTTGTTCCGTCTGTCATGCTGCTCCAGCTCTTCAAAGTTGTTAGAGATTCCGAAAACGAAAAAACTGTGTACCGTAAAACCGCCGATGTTGACTGCACTCACCCCGGTAGAGCCCAGTGCCACCACCTGTCTGCCTGCTTTTCTGTAGTGTGTGATCACCTCATTGGTGATATAGCTTTTCCCTACACCGGCTCCACCGGTTAAAAATACATTGGAGTGTTTGAGGGCTTCGATAACGTCTGTTTTGTCCATAAGATAGTGCTTTTTTGTGTATTATACAGAAAAGATGACAAATCCGTCATGCTTTACATTGTTTTATTTTTGTAATCCTTCTCTATCTACGATACCCTCCCGGCACCTGCTTCTCGTTTTTTTTCCTCGCTGAAGGAGTGTACCAAGATCATCACTGCCGCTTCCCAGATGCAGCCAAAGTTCCATGATCATTCCTCTTTTGCACCGTAACTCTACCCTCTTCCCTACTCCACGGCCGAAGGTACGGTCAAATATCGATCGTACCTGCTGAAGGGTCACACGTTTGCCTATCTGCTGTTGAAAAAAACGGCCGACCTTGGAGCGGTTGAGCTGTTCTGTCAAACGCACTGCATCTTCAAAGTACTCTGCTGTATCCGTACCGTAACAGCTGCCGTGCTTGATCCACTCATGCTTATGCAGACCGGAAGCATACCCCGGCATCACCTTCTCCAGTCTTCTCTCTACCTCATCATCCATCACCAGGCACGGCAGATACTGCCACTGCCCATGCTTGTCCAGCTGCACAAGTTCCCTGTCTACATTACAGTAGGTACGGGACCTTGGCTGCGGCCAGAGTCCATGGAGGACAAAGTGCTTCTCTCTGTACTTCCCTTTCCCCGACGTTAAGAGAGTGCGGCGGCACTCTTTCTTATGGCGGTGCGTCTCACAGTAGGCATTGTGCCATGTGAGGGCAAGGATATTCTCTTTGGACTTCACATCATCTGCTATACCCTCATCCGAAAAGGTGTCAGCCGGCTTCGATTCTTCCCTATCAAAACACTTCTTCTCCACCCATCGTTGTGCAGGGTTCTCCCCCTTGACAAGTATCAGATGGTGCCCTTTATGCTCTCTCAGTATGGTATAGGGTATCTCTCTGTCAAGTATGACGTTATGTGTGTTTTTGGTATGTTTGAGATTGTTATAGGCGGGACAGGTTTCTGCAGGGTATGCTTCATATCTTGCTAAAAGCGTGTATGAGAGTATCAAAAGGAGTACTAGCGATCTATACATTGCGTTCTTTTCACCTCATTTTTGTATATATTATACTGAAATCTATTTATCCCATATCAAACTGCTGTATAGGTTTGGTTCACTGTGATCATTAACTTTTTGACTTACTGCTTCATCGAGTATATTTGTATCTTAGATAAATAGTAGGTATAATATTTTGTGATACTTAATTGGCTCTACCATTTGTTTAAACAAAGAGAAGGATTGAAGTCTTGGAATTTTTCAAATTACATTCATCATCCCTATATTTCTATGTGTACTGGTGACAGGTTTTCTGTTTGCTTTTAAGATCCTAGTGATGCCAAGCATAAAAGATCTAAACAATAAGAACTTTATCCGTGCTTTCCCGTCAATAGACGATGTTATCCAAGATAATCAACCTATATTTTTACCTGTCTGGGTTGGATCAGCTCTTACTTTGATCATATCTGCTGTTTCAACTCTAAACGCTCTATATGAAGTTAAGTCTTGCTCTACAATGATTACTTAGCCAAGAAAAAGGAGGAGAAAGTCCAATGTTTATAGGACATTATGCAACATGTTTTGCGCTAAAGAAAGTCGAAAAGAAAGCATCTTTAGGTCTACTGTTTTTAGCGGTTCAACTGGTCGATATACTTTTCTTTCCTTTTGTACTTCTTGGCATAGAAAGAATGAATATCATTGAAAACTATACTCCATCGACACACTTTGAACTTGAGTATATGCCATACACACACAGCCTTCTTGCATCCTTCCTTCTAGCAGTATTCATCTATGGTGTTTTCCGACTCATACCATCCAAAAGTAAGTCAATCGCACTGGTGATGGGGATTGCAGTATTATCACATTGGTTTCTTGACCTGATCGTACACACCCCTGATCTCCCGTTATGGAGTGATACCTCTATAAAACTAGGGTTCGGACTGTGGGATCATGCCATTGCTACATACCTACTGGAAGCGCTGCTCCTGACTGGAGGACTTTGGTTCTATCTGAGCGCTACAACAGCGACATCTGCTATCGGGAAATACGGCATGGGGATCTTTGTTATCATTCTGCTATTGATCAACGCTGTCAATATTTTTGGCCCTCCCTTTGGAGAGAGTAAAACATCCTTGGCGATATCAGCACTTGTGATGTACTTTATTTTTGCAGGGATAGCCCATTGGCTTGATGGAAAACGGACATAGGATATCGTTACGATACTTAGTCAATATGTTATAACTGCTATACTTAGAAGATAAAACACCTATAACATTTTTTTATGTATACTCATATATCGAAAAGTGTAAAGGAGAATACAGCTTATGAACGTCACCAAGGAACTCTCAGAGATAAGTTTGGAAAAAGCACAGAGTGGACACTATCAAGAGTTATTGATGAATTTTGTGACAGAGTATGGGATGAATGTGATCGGTGCACTGCTGATCTTCTATTTTGGGAGGATCATTGCCGGATCGTTAGGTAGAGTTGCCAAAAAACTGATGCTGAAGTATGAAGTGGATGCGATGCTGGTCGATGTGGTACAGGCTACGATCTACTACTCGCTCCTGATCGTTGTCATCATCGCTGCCCTGGGGCAGCTTGGTGTCGAGACGACCTCGTTTATGGCGATCCTCGGTGCGGCGGGTCTTGCTGTCGGCTTGGCACTCAAAGATACACTCTCCAATATCGGTTCTGCAGTGATCATCTTGATCTTCAGGCCCTTTAAGGTCGGGGATTATATCAGTGCAGGCGGTGCAGAAGGTACGGTAGAGAGTATGAACCTCTTCAATACAACGATCAGCCCCGTGGACAACCGTACCATTATCGTCCCAAACTCGGCAATCACCGGCGGGAATATCGTCAACTTCTCCAATAAAGCAGTGCGTAGAGTAGACCATACCGTAGGGATAGGCTATGAAGATGATATCAAAAAGGCAAAAGAGGTGCTCTACAGTGTACTGACAAACAGCCAGTATGCCCTCAACGATCCTGCTCCGCTTGTTGCAGTCAAAGAACTGGCAGACAGCAGTGTCAACTTCACAGTACGTGTATGGGTAAAGTCAGCAGATTATTGGGATGCCTACTTTGAAGTCATAGAAGAGATCAAACTGGCCCTTGATGAAAACGGTATCTCTATCCCCTATCCTCAGATGGCTATCCATCCGACACAAGCTTCAATCTAAAAGCTTCTCTCTAGAGGGAGTCCCTGCTCAGGAGCACCCCCCCCTGCCTCACCTTGACAGTAAAATCAAATAGACTCAGTGATTCACCTCAGGCAGAGGTGTCTTCTCATCTTTCAGGCGCTTTTCTGTAGTGTCGGTTTTATCTATATTTTCCCTGATACGCTTCAGTCTCTCCTGATAACCTTCCCCGTCACCATACGCCAAATAGTGCTTATAGTGTCTATGTCTATAAACCGCCTTCTTGGCATGTTTGATCGGGCAGAAGTAGAGTTCTGTCTTGGCAGCAAGTTCGGCAGCATAGTTCATCAGACCGTTGAAATAAGAACAGTAGAGACAGTTGAGCTTTTCGATGCTGTTGAGATATCTCAGGTATTGCCGGTCAAAGACAATATAATCACTGCGTTTGACAAACTTGAATCCGTAGATGCGAAAGATCACATTCTGGTAGATAAAGAGCGTCATATCAAGCAGGGCTGCAGGGATGATCATTCCATAGACAAAAGGGGAAGTAAGCAGATGCAGCGGCGGGATCTCCGCAAAGAAACGATACAGCCCCTTCATATTTTCACGCTGCTGTTTCAACACACTCTCTTCAAACTTCACATACCCCTCTTTGATCTCATAGGAGATATGCTTCTCATGTTCATCTATCTCCGCCTTCAGTTTCTCTTCCAACGTTTCTATCTCTTCCATAATCTCCTGGATCTTGCTGTTCATACTCTGTTCCTTTTATACGCTAACAGATGATAGCATATTAATCAGGATATAGTTCCCCGATATACTTTTTATGTATCAGATAAAGCCTTGTATCGAACTCAAGCTGATGATACTCCGGCTCCATATGCACACAGAGTTTGTAGAAAGCTTTATTGTGCGTTTTTTCCTTGAGGTGTGCCAACTCATGTGCGACGATCATCCGTAAAAAGGCTTCAGGCGTTTTTTTAAAAAGGTGCGAGATGCGTATCTCATGCTTCGCTTTGAGCTTACTGCCCTGTACCCGTGAGACGAAAGTATGCGTCCCCAGGGCATTGTTGATATCTCTTATCTTCGTATCGTAAAGTACTTTGGAGAGAGGGGCTGCATTTTTGAGTGCACGGTTTTTCATCTCCTGTACAAACCCGTAGAGTGCCTTATCCATCGTATAGGTATGTCTATCCGGGTAGCGTGAAAGCAGATATGCACCGAGCCTCTCATCATCAATGAGTTTTTGTACCTGTTCTTTGAGTTCTCTGTTGTATCCGTCGATATACTTTAGCATATAACATTATAGCCTAGGTTGATCTTAACGCGCCATAGTGTACAATTGGCAAAAAAGGCAAACCGTATGATCTTTGATAGCCTTGAATTTCTGGATGAACTTCCGTTGGAAGCCTATACCCAACACTTCGGTACGTCCTATAAGCCCAGAGAGACTGCCCGAAGTTTCCGCTCCAACATGATGCTCAACCCGCTCAAACTGAAGCATCTCAACCGTATCGACAGCAGTGATGCGGATATGATCACGCTCAACCTTGAGGATGCCATTGCGCCAAGTCGTAAAAAAGAGGCGCTCTATAACATCGCCCTCTTTCTTTCTCATATGCAAGCATCCAAAAGTTTCATTATCGTCCGTACCAACCCTCTGGGGGAAGGCGGTGAAGAGGAGATCGCTTTTCTCAATGATTTCGGCTTTGATGCCGTGCGTGTGGCCAAAGTAAAAAACGAGCTGGAGATCGCCCGTGCCCTTACCCTGCTCTCTGAGGATAAAGAGCTGCATATCTCGCTCGAGACAAAGGAGGCGTATCAGAACCTGAGCCGTCTTCGTATCGATGAACGCTTTACCGTAGCCAACCTCGGTATCCTCGATCTTCTTACCTCACTGGGGCTGCCTCAGTCGATCGTCAAGTTGGGCAACCCTACCATAGACTACATTCTCGGCAAGTTCCTTGTCGATGCGAAAACCGCCGGTATCCACCCTATCTCTTTTATGTTCCAGGAGTACAATGATACTGCCACGTTCAAAGCATGGTGTGAACATGAAAAGAGAATGGGGTTTGAGAGTAAAGCCTGCATGGGTCCAAAACAGGTGGATATCGCCAATGAGATCTTCGGTATCGATCAAGCAGCCCTTCAAAGAGCAAAACATATCAAAGAGGTATTTGAAGCGAATGCTGCCCATGGAGAGAACGGCTTTATGGATGAGACCTACGGGTTTATCGATGAGCCTATCTACCGGGACGCACTTCTGGTACTTGAACAGGAAGGAAAAATATAATGCTGCGGACCATACTCGCTTTCCTGCTTCCACTCCTCCTTTTTGCCAATGAAGAGAGGCCTCCCATCCCCTATGACTTCCTGGCAAAAAAGCAGACAGGTAAGTTCATCAAAAAGATGGTCAAAAAACACGGTTTTGAAAGTGCTTACCTCAAACGTATCCTGGATGACGCCAAGCTTGACAGAGACACCCTGGCAAGATATACCGGCAGATACAGAAAAAATACGACCGTAGGGACCTGGCAAAGATTCAAAGCTCACGTATTGGATGAAAAATCACTTTCAAAGGCCGTAAAATTCAAAAAGAGTTATGCCAAAGTACTGAAAAAAGCCGAAGAGGAGTACCATGTCGATGCGGAGTATATCGTCGGTTTCATCGGTGTTGAGAGCAAGTTTGGTGAATATACCGGAGAGTACCGGCTGCTGGACTCGCTTGCTACCCTGGCATTTCACAAGAACCGCATGCAGAAGTTTTTCAGAAGTGAGCTGGAACACTTCTTTTTGATGTGCCGCGAAGAGGGGTTTGACCCCTATACACTCAAAGGATCCTTTGCCGGAGCGATGGGCGTAGTGCAGCAGATGCCATCCATCTACAGAAAGTACGGCATGGACTATAACGGTGACGGAAAGAAGGATCCGTGGTCGGCTGAAGACGGTATAGGAATCATCGCAAGGTTTATGCATCAAAACGGTTGGAAACAGGATGCACAGGTGGCCGTCAGAGCTGACTTTAAAGGAAAACGCTACAGGGGTCTCAAGACAGGATACAAAACCTCCTATACCCTCTCTAAACTCAGAAGTTTCAGTGTGACGCCAAACACCCCTTATCATTTCAGAAAAGCCAAACTGATCAAGCTCAGAGATAAAAACTATGATGAACTCTGGCTGGGAGCTCCCAACTTCAGAGTTCTGGTCAGGTACAACCCAAGCTCAAACTATGCGATGGCGATCCATAAGATCGCACAGCATGTCAAAGGGTCAGATAGTTTTTTTCAAAGGCTTTTTTACTGAGCGGCCTTGAGAAATAGAAGCCCTGGTAGGCATGACAACCATAAGAGGCCAGCAGGTCAAACTGCTCTTTGGTCTCTACCCCTTCTAACACGACGTTGAGTCCAAAGTTTTTTGCAATAGAGATGATCGTAGTCACCATGACTTGATCTGTATTTCTCTCATTAAAATGATCAATAAAGGTCTTATCTATCTTCAACTCATCTACGTTCAGTGTTCTAAGATAATTCAAAGAAGAGTACCCTGTACCGAAATCATCCATCGAAAGAACAATACCCATCGCTTTCAGCTCTGAAAGTATCCTGATGACCTTGTCGATATCTTCTGCAAGTACGCTCTCAGTAATCTCAAAGACGATCTTGTCTCTGTCCCTCTCATCAAGATATTCGTTCATCAACCGGTCAACTTTATCGACAAAGCCCATATAAAAAAGCTGTCTGACACTGATATTGATCGAAAACTGCCTGATATCATATCCCTTCGCCAGCCACTCCTTCAATGTTTTTAAAGACCGTTCCAGAACATAATCACCCAACTCTATGATCACCCCGGTACTCTCTGCGACAGGGATAAACTCAGCTGGATAGACTGTACCTAACGCCGCATCCTCCCAGCGGGCAAGTACTTCACATCCCATAAGGTCCTGGTTCCTATCCATCTGCGGCTGGAAATAGATCTCAATATTCTCTTCATTGAGTGCCCTATAGAGACTCTGCTCGATCAAAATTTTTCGCTCTACCCGGTTTGCCAAAGCCCTGTTGAAAACGATAATCCCGTCCCTCCCCAGTGCTTTTGCCTCATACATAGCGATGTCAGCTTCTTTCAGAAAACTTTGACTATCAATCTTTGTATCATCAACCTGGCTGACACCTATACTTGCACTGATATACAGATGGTGATTATCCAGGATATAAGGCTCTTTTAGCTTGATCAGCAGTGCTTCGGCATATGTTTTGATCTCTTCAATGATCACACCGCCCTCCCCGAACTCTTTGGATACAACGACAAACTCATCTCCTCCCAGCCTGGCTACCGCATGAGAAAGTTTACAAAAACGGTTGATACGATGAGCCACCTCTTTAAGGACAAGGTCCCCTACATCATGTCCCAGTGAATCATTGATATTCTTAAAGTGGTCCAGGTCGATCAGTAGGATATAGGCTCTCTTCCGGGTTGTTTCCAGCCTCTCTATCATTGACTCCATATATTCGATGAAATAACGTCTGTTATGCAGTCCCGTCAGTGAATCGTGCTGCGCATTATAATAACTTGTCTCCAGAAGTTTATAGGTATTATTGGAGGCATAAAGCAGCACACCCAAAAAGATCATCGAAAAAAGAGAAAGGACATAGCCGTACCAGGTACCAATCAATCCAAAGTAAACGATCAGCGGCAGCATCAGGATCGACAAAATAGGTACGAACATCTTCCTGTCAGAAACCAAAAGGGTTGAAGCGACAACGGAAGCTCCCAGTTGAGTAAAGATAGCGATATAATGAAGGTTGTGTTCGGTTTTTGTACAATAGATCAGGAAAGCAGCCATCCAGGCACCGAACAGAAGATACATAAATACAACTACTTTTCTATACCACCGTGCCAGCTCATCCTGGTCCATCTTTGTCTGTCTAAATTGGCGATCCAAGTGCATCCCGTAAAGAGAGATAAGAACCATGGCAGCATACCAGAGGATCGCAGAGTAAAAAGATTCAAACAGGTATCCAAAAAAAAGATACACCAAACCGGGTATCAGAGATAACCAGACCAAAAGTCTGATCTGCTGTTGAAAGAGGGTATAGTATTTCTGCTGCTTCATATGAATGCTTTCCCTTATGGCGTTATCGTTGTACCTATACTTACTTTCCTATCATAATATCAGTAGCTTTAATGACTGCACACACTTTATTTCCGGATCTCAGATTGAGAGAATCGACCGACTCTTTCGTCACTACCGCAACAATTTTGTCGAGTTCCCCTATCGATACAACGACTTCTGCATTGATCTCTCCTGTATGTATCCCCTCTATGGCACCCTCAAATTTATTTTGTGCGCTGATCTGTATCTCACCTGTAGCCAAAAGTACCGAAGTGGCTTTAAAAATAGCAGTGACATCATCACCTTTATTCAAGCCTAAAGATTCAACTGCATTATTGGTGATGATGGAGACCAGCCTATTTCCGCTTTTAAGTTGAACATGAAGCTGCGTGTTGACAACCCCTCTATCTATCTTTGTGATCGTTCCTGAAAGTTGATTTCTTGCACTGATCTGCATGGAGAGCTTTCCTATCGTTTTGAGTGTACCCTTATCTACATCAGTAACCAGTTTCAATCTCTCTAAAAAACGCTTCTGTTCTTCCTTAAGCACCGTATAGGTTTTAAGCAGATTTTCACCATAGGAGGTCAATGTAGTACCACCTCCCCCTTTACCACCGGTCTCTCTGGATACAATGGGGGTATGAGAGAGGTTATTCATCGTGTCAACCGCATCCCATGCCGCTTTATAGCTCATCGGTACCGCTTTGGCCGCTTTTGAGATAGAGCCGTGGTTTTTGATCGCTCTGAGAAGCTCGATCCTTTTTTCAAGCAAAAAAGGCTGATCTGACAGCTCAAGTGTAAGATTGGATGTAAGCTCCATATATTTTCCTTAGACGAATAAACTATGATTATTATATAGCAATATTTTTAACTTCACATAATCTCCTGCCCGATACCTGATCGGGCAGGGAGAGTCACTCTGTCTCATAAAAGGGAGAAACAAAAAAGCGGGAAAAAGTCTGCCTGATCTGAGAGACTAAGTGAGTTCGGTCAACAGCTTTTTCAGCAGTTTTTCAAGTGTGGCCTGTTCGCTCTCTTCAAGCTTGGACAGTACTTTCGTATTGATCTTCACAACATCTCCAAAAGCATCTGTGACCAGCTTTTCCCCTTTCCTGCTCAGTGCGACAAGCAGGCTTCTTTTATCCTTCTCAGATGGTATTCTTCGGATCAGCTTTTTCTCTTCGAGTTTTTTAAGCAGCTTTGTCATACCGCCCGATGAGAAGATCATACTCTCATAGAGGTTGGTAGGGCTCATCGGCTCGATATGACAGAGCAGGGTCATCAAAACATCGAACTCCGATGTGGAGAGGTTGTATTTTGCAGAGAACATTTTCTCTTTTTTTTCGCTGAAAAGTTTATTGACAAGTACAAGGGGCAGTCCTATATTTACCAACATGGCAGAGTCAGGATACTGGTCAGCTAAATTCTCTTCAAAAAACCTGCGCTTCTCTTCAATAAAAGCTAACATATCCTGTTTCATTTGGCTGCCCTGTATCTCTTAAAAATCATTTTTCTACGATAATTGTATAATAAATTAGATAACAGCTTGTTTTAATCATCTTTCCAGAAAGTTAATTTAAGCCAACTCATGATATCTTTCTGGAAAGATTTATATTATCATACAGGAGATACAATGAAACCGATACAGACAAGGTGCTTGAGTACCCTACTCTTAAGCACTTTTTTACTGGGACTGAGCGGATGCAGCGACAAGGAGAACAGTAGCAATACGCAAGCATCACAGACACAGAAGAGGCCTCCGCTGCCTGTAGCCCTCCATGAAGTACACTATAAAGATGCCACGATAGAAAAAACCTATCCGGCGATCCTCAAAGCCTATGAAAAAGTGGATATCGTAGCGAGGGTTTCGGGTATTTTGGAAGAGAAACATTTTACCGAAGGGGCTTTGGTCAAAAAAGGCGATCCCCTCTATACCATCGAGCAGGATATCTACAAAGCAAAACTCGAAACAGCACAGGCGGTACTGGAAAAAGCACGCGCTACGTTTCAAAGAGCCGAAAAGGACTGGGAGAGAGCCAAAGTGCTGAAAAAGACCAACGCCATCAGCCAAAAAGAGATCGATGCCTATCTCTATGAGTACACCAATGCCAAAGCGGAACGCTCCAGTGCCGAAGCCAACCTGAAACAGGCACAAATCGAATACGACTACACGATGATCAAAGCACCGATCGACGGTATCGCAGGGATCAAAGAACATGATATCGGGGACTATATCGCAGTGGGTGCAGAGAGTTCCGTGCTGACCACCGTTACCAATACCGATCCGCTATATGTAGAGTTTTCCCTACCTAAAAACGATGTCGGTCTCTATCTCTCACAGATCAAAAAACCCGGAAGAGCGATCAAGGTACTGGACCGAATGAAGAACGAATCTGAACAGAACGGAACGATCGATTTCATCGCTCCTGAGATCGACCAAAAGACCAACACGCTTCTGATCAGGGCAAAGATCGACAACAATGACGGCAACCTGCTGGCAGGAGATTTTGTGAAAGTCAGCCTCAAAGGGCTGGTTGCACCGGACACAGCAGTGATCCCTGAAGAGGCACTCCTTCAGACACCGAAAGGGGCGATGGTCTATGTCGTTGAGAACGGTACTGCCAAGATAAGACCTGTTCAGATAGGTACCCTTACCAAAGAGGGGATCATCGTCAAGAGCGGGCTCAAAGAGGGTGAGAAGATCATTATCAACAATATCCCGAAAGTACGGCCGAATGCCAAAGTCGTTGAGATGGAGAAATAATAGATGTTCAGTGCATTTTTTATAAAAAATCCGGTCTTCTCCGCAGTTGTCTCCATCGTGATCCTCCTTGCAGGTGCCGCCTCTATGGCAACTTTGCCGATAGAGCAGTACCCGAGAGTCGTACCTCCCCAGATCGTAGTATCGGCAGCCTATCCGGGAGCGAGTGCCGAAACACTCTCCAAAACCGTAGCAGCACCGCTTGAAGAGCAGATCAACGGTGCGAAGAACATGATCTATATGAGCTCAAAAGCCGAAGACAGCGGAAGGGTCAGTATCAATGTCTTCTTTGAAGTCGGTACGGACCCCGATGATGCAAAGATCGATGTCAATAACAGAGTACAGGTCGCACTCTCACGTCTCCCCGAAGCGGTGCAGAGACAGGGGATCAGGGTCTATGAAAGATCACCGAGTATGCTCCTGGTATCTCTCTTCTACTCCCCTGACGAAAGCAGGGACACGACCTATCTGTCAAACTATGCGCTGATCAATGTCACCGATGACCTCAAACGGATCAAAGGGGTGGGTGATGTTGTGATCTTCGGAGCAAAAGACTATGCGATACGTATATGGATCGATCCCGAAAAGCTCGCCCAGTATGACCTGACGCCCAAAGATGTGATCACTGCGGTCAAAGAGCAAAATGCGCAGTATGCCGCAGGACAGTTCGGTGCCGAACCCCTGGATGAGAAACAGATGTTTACCTATACGATCCTGGCGCAGGAGCGGATGAGTGATCCCAAAGCGTTTGGAGAGATCATACTGCGCTCTCAGAAAGACGGGGCATCACTGAGATTGAAAGATGTCGCGACGGTAGAGCTGGGAGCTCAGAACTACAACCTTGTATCCAAACTCGACAATGTGCCTGCGATCCCTGTCGCCCTCTTCCTGCAGTCAGGTGCCAATGCGCTTGAGACGGCAGAAGCAGCCAAAAGAGTACTTGCAGCAGCGGCTGAAAGGTTTCCTGAGGGTGTCTCCTACGAGATCCCCTATGACGCTACGAAATTTGTCGAGATCTCCATCCAGGAGGTGATACATACCTTTATCGAAGCGCTTGTGCTGGTCATTGCTGTCATCTTCCTCTTTTTACAGAACTGGAGAGCGACGCTGATCCCTATGTTGGCGGTTCCCGTATCGATCATCGGTGCGTTTGCCGGGATGCACCTCTTTGGGTTCAGTATCAACCTCCTGACGCTTTTCGGCCTGGTACTTGCCATCGGTATCGTGGTCGATGATGCCATTATCGTGATCGAAAATGTCGAAAGACATATGAGCGAAGGACTCACACCCCGTGAAGCTACTTTTAAAGCGATGAAAGAGGTCTCCAGCGCCCTGGTAGCGATCGTACTGGTACTCTCCGCGGTATTTATCCCGGTAGCGTTCCTGGGAGGCTTGACAGGAGAGATGTATAAACAGTTTGCCATTACGATCGCCATCTCTGTGGCCATCTCCGGTTTTGTTGCACTTACCCTGACCCCTTCTCTTTGTGCGAGTATCCTGAAGCCTGTTCACAACGAACCCAAAGGTTTCTTCAAGTGGTTCAATAGACTCTTTGAAAAGCTGACAGAGGGATATACGAAAACCGTCAAAGCAACGATCCGATACAGCGTGATCAGTCTCCTCCTCTTCGCTGCATTGATCTATGCCTCATTCGATATGCTGAAGATGATGAAAACCGGACTGGTACCGCAGGAGGATGAGGGAACGATCTTTGTCCTGAGCTATAACCCTCCGGCCTCCTCCCTCAACAGAACAGAGGAGTTGACGGATGATATCTATGATGTCATCGCCAAAAACCCGAATGTCAACCATGTCGTATCCTTTACGGGACTTGACTTTATGACATTTGCGGAAAAGACCAATGCCGCGGCAACGATCGTCAAACTCAAACCGTGGGACGAGAGACCGCTTCCAAACCAGCATGCCGGTGCTTTGGCGGCGCAGTTCTCCAAAGAGATGATGGCGGTCCCCAACGGGTTCTCCATCCCTGTACTCCCTCCTCCGATCAGAGGTATGGGGATGACCGGTGGATTTGATATGTATGTGCAGAGCAGAACCGGTGCGGATATCAACGAGATCAACGGCTATGTACAGCAGATCATCCAGAAGGCGAACCAGCGTGAAGACCTGGTAGGCGTCAGAACAACGCTCAATGCCAATGTCCCGCAGTACAGAGTACTGGTCAAACTGGAAGAGGCAAAAGCAAAAGGTGTGAGTGTGGCCGATATCTATGAGACACTGAATGCAACATTCGGGAACTACTATATCAATGACTTCAATCTCTACGGGCGTACCTACAAGGTCAATATCGCTTCAAAGGGTGAATTCAGAAAAGACCCACAGGACCTGGACAAGGTCTTTGTAAGAAACAGTGAAGGTGCACTGATCCCTGTAGGCTCTCTGGTAGAGTTCACCAAAGTGACGGGCTCGGACCTTGCAGAGCGGTTCAACCTCTTTCCTTCGGCAAAGGTCTCCGGCCAGCCTGCACCGGGATATAGTTCAGGAGATGCGATCAAAGCGATCGAAGAGGTGGCAGCCGAAGTGCTTCCCGAGGGATATTCTCTGGGCTGGATCGGAACGGCATTCCAGGAGAAGCAGATCGCAAGCAGCAGTACCCTCGCCTTTGGTTTCGGTATGATACTGCTCTACCTGATACTCGCGGCACAGTACGGGAAGTGGACGATGCCGATCTCGGTCATCCTTGCCGTACCGTTCGCGATATTCGGTGCGATCCTCGCCACACTGCTGAGAGGCCTGGAAAACGACATCTATTTCCAGATCGGACTCTTGGTACTTGCCGGCCTTGCAGCAAAGAATGCCATCCTTATCGTCGAGTTTGCGATGCAGAAAAAAGAAGAAGGGATGAGCACCTATGATGCGGCGATCGAGGCTGCCAAGATCAGGTTGAGACCGATCATCATGACCTCTTTGGCCTTTACGCTCGGGGTGATACCGCTTGCGATCAGCAGCGGTGCAGGCGCAGCCAGCAGACACTCGATCGGTACAGGGGTCATCGGGGGGATGCTCGCGGCAACATTTATCGCCATCGTCTTCATCCCGCTCTTTTATGTATTGATCTCAAAACTCGGATTTAAAAAGAAGGAGGCAGACCAATGAAACATCTCACTTTAGCCTTAAGCCTCTTGATGATAAGCGGCTGTTCGATGACTCAGGATCCGAATCTTCCGGATACTGCGCTTCCGCAAAAAAGCGGCATCAGCGATCATGAAAAGCAGCTGCTCCATGACAAGTGGTGGGAAAATTTTCAGGACAAAGAGCTGAACAGTTTCGTAGAAGAGGCGTTATCCCATAACAGTGATCTCAAGATCGCAGCCCTTCGGACACTGCGTTTCAGAGAATTCCTGAATATCAAAAAGAGCGAACAGCTTCCGAGAATCGATGCCTACGGCTCTGCTTCAAAGACACAAAACTATATGGTCTCTTTTGACCGTGGATTCAGATACGATCAGTTTGATCTGGGTGCAATGGCTTCGTTTGAGCTGGACCTCTGGGGCAAACTCAGAAACACAAAGATGGCTGCTTTTGAAGAGATGATGAGAGAGTCCTATCTTCAAGAGAGCATCAGACAGCGCGTGATAGCCGACAGTATCATCTCCTACTTCGGGCTCAAGACCAACACCAGGGTTTACCAGATCGCCAAAGAACAGTATGAGAATGAAAAAGCATTCTATACCTATATGCAAAAGCAATACAGAGCGGGAGTGATACGGGAGAGCGATCTGCTGCAGGAGGAGTCTTTGCTGGAGATGTACCGCGACCAGATGATCCAACAGAAAGATCTCTTGAGTTGCTATCATACTGCAGTCGCTATTCTTCAGGGTAAAAATCCAAAAGATGTCTATCAGGGTACTTACCCGGTCAAGCGTGTCCGATACAGCGCTCACACCCTGCCTGTCCCGTCCAACCTTCCCTCGGACATACTCCGGAGAAGAGCCGATATCCAGGCAGCAGAAGCCAAAGTAAAGGCAAGTGCTTTCCAGGTATCCGTTGCAAGAAGTGCCTTCTTCCCTACCATTTCGCTGAGCGGAACGGCAGGATATGTCAGCGGAGACCTCAACCGTCTTTTTGGTTCGAACAACGATATCTACGCTGCTGAGGGAAATATCCTGACACCGATCCTGGATTTCGGAAAGATCGCGTCAAACCTGGAGATTACCAAAATCGATCAGAAGATCGCACTGCAGGAGTATCAGGAGAGCGTCAGAAAAGCTTTCGGTGAGGTCAAAGATACACTGAACACCTACGCTGCAAATAAAAAGAGACTCTCTTCCCAGGAGAAGCGATATCGTGCGATCAGTCGGAAAAGAGAGATCGTGGCGCAGCAGTACAAGGAAGGGTTTGCCACCCACCTGGAGTTCCTCGAAGTAAGAAAAGAGGCCGCTGAAGTCGCGCTGGAAAAAGAGAAGATCAAATTCGAAACCCTGAAATCCGCCGTCGAGCTTTATGTCAGTCTAGGTGGAGGATTTATGCCCGATAGAGAGAACAAAGAGAAAGCTCTCTCCGGAAACTGATACGATAAAGTATCCATAGACCCCCCCCTCTGGAAAATACTGTCATACCGGACTCCGGTCCGGTATCAGGATGACGAGAACAATGATTAAGAAGGTTCAATATAGAGTTTCTTCAGGACAAGGATCATGCTATCGATGGCTTTGGGGGTCGTAGACTCTTCAACCGTATGGTAACCGATCGTCGGAAACTGCAGTGTAGCCCCCTGTATCTGCCCTTTTGAGGCATTGACCAATCTTCCCAGTTCAGTAACACCTATCGAGCCTTTTCTATTCTCCTGTGCCATCATATTTTTTAGGTAGGCATCTTTAAAATGATAGCTGATACTGTTTTCGATCGCGATCTTTTTGATCCTGTTTTTCATCGGAGACCGGAATACGGCATTTTCGTCCCTGTTACGCAGTACGATATCCAGTCCGTTGATCGCTTCATAATTCGCATAGGGACTTGTATCCAGCACCAAAAGTTCTTTTGTCTCGATATCATATCTTCTAAAATACTCAAGCAAAAATCTCCAACTGCGTCCTGCCTCTTCCGAAGCGGTAAAGAAGGCTGTCCCCTGATACCCCATATGATAGAGATAGAGGATCATAGCCACGGAGACCACATTGTCCAACTGTGCCGAGACCAACCCCTCCTTCAAGACCTCCAGCTTATCCATAAATGCAATAGGCGTACCGGGGGAAAGGTGCTCCAGTCCGTCTATGTTGAAAATGATATTATGCCTGCGTTCGCACAGATAGGCATCGGTGATCCTGCCAAGCCCGAGATACCCTCCCGACCAGGGATTGTACGCCTGAACCTTTTGGTCTATAAAGCGCATCTCAAAATTCTTCAGGAGTTGTTCGGAGTTTGAATTTCCCTGAAGATCTGCCTGGTTCTTCGCGATGAAGGCTGCATACTGAAACTCATTGTATCCGGTACATATCAGACCGTGTCTGTCTGCATGGGCAGAGATATATCCGCTTTCAGGATCTGAGCCTTTGGCGACCAATACACCGTCATAGTACTCAACACTCAGCTCCATCTCTTCAAGTTCGCGTTTCAAAAACATAAAAAAAGGGTGTTCCGCACCCACGACAGAGGGGACTCTTATCAACTGTTTCAATATATCATAAAAGAGTTCCATCTACTCTATCATCTCCTCGTTATGCAGCTCGATAAACTCACACTCCTCTATCGCATCTTCGGTAAAGTGCTCGATCTTGCTCTCTGCTGCTTCAAGATTACTGAATTTCGCAATATGAAAGATCGCATCCCCCTCCTGTACCAGCGGGATCTCTGATTTCCCTATGATAATTCCGTCAAACTGTGCAAGCACTGCATGATGGCTGTCATCGAATAGATCATCGATATAGGCGATCACCTCCTCTTTTTTTACCGTGTCACCAAGTGCCTTCACCGTACGTACGATACCACTGTGTGTTGCCCTGGTCCATCTGCTGGTCCGGGTAACGATCGGTGTCTTTCTATGTGCTTTACTTAGATGTTTTGGCAGCATTTCATTTTCTCTCAGCACATTGATGATCCCCTTTACACCGATACGGATGCTTTTTTCATCAAAACGCAGTGCCTCTCCTGCTTCATAGAGAAGGATCGGTATATCATTCTCCTGGGCCACAGCCCTTAGTGATCCATCCCTTATTTCAGAGTGCAAGATCACCGGTGCCTCAAACGCTTTTGCCAATCCGAAGGTATACGCATTATCGATATTTGTCCTGATCTGCGGCAGATTCGACCTATGGATAGCAGCAGTATGCAGGTCGATCCCCAGATCACATTTGCTGACTATCTCCTGAAAAAAGGTATAGGCGATACGACTTGCCAGAGAACCTTTCTTACTCCCGGGAAAACTTCGGTTCAGATCTCTTCTATCCGGCAGATAGCGTGAGAGTGTCATTGTTCCATAGATATTGACGATAGGAACCAAAATGATAGTGCCTTTCAGTCGTTTAAGAATTTTGAGCCTTCGAAAGCGCCGAATGATCTCTATACCGTTAAGCTCATCGCCATGGATCGCGGCACTGATAAAGATGGTCGGCCCGCTCTCTTTGCCGCTGATCACACGAATAGGAATCTGTGTAGGTGTATTATAAAGCTTTGGAAGATCCAGTGTCAGCTTTGTCTCCTTGCCTCTATGTATAGGGGTACCAGCAATTGTCAAGGTTGTTTTTAGCATTTCATACTCCGATCGAATCTTTCTTTCTGCGCTTACGCTTCGCGGTCGTATCACTTTGTGGTGTCACATTTGCTTCGATATACTCCATAATTTTACCTGCGATGTCTAGACCTGTTGATTTCTCTATACCTTCCAGCCCCGGAGATGAATTCACCTCCATCACAAGCAGACCGCGATCTGAGGGAATCATATCGACACCACACACACCCAGTCCCATGGCTTTTGCTGCAGCGGTAGCTGTCGCCCTCTCTTTTCTTGTCAGTGTGTGTGCCGTCGCCCTGCCGCCCTGATGAAGGTTTGACCTGAAGTCTCCCTCAGCCCCCTGGCGTTTCATCGCACCGACGACTTTTCCATCTACGACAAATGCCCTGATATCAGCACCGCCGGCCTCTTCGATGAACTCTTGAACCAGAAGGTTCACATCCATCCCATAAAATGCATCCAGTACCGACTTGGCAGCCTGTTCACTATCTACCAGTACTACCCCGACCCCCTGTGTTCCTTCGAGGATCTTAAGTACCAGAGGTGCACCTCCGCTGAGTGCGATCACATCCTTGGCACACGACTTATTGGAAGCGAAGACTGTTTTTGGCATATCTATCTCTTTTTTGGAAAGTACCTGCAGGCTTCTGAGTTTGTCACGGCTTCTTGCAAGTGCCAGATTGCCTGACGTGCTAAATGCTCCCATGATCTCAAAATGCCGTACCACGGAAGTACCGTAAAATGTTCTGCTCGCGCCGATACGAGGGATAATTGCATCAGGCAGAGGCAGCTCTTCCCCCATATAGTTGATCTTCAGCTCTCCTTTCATAATTTCAATATAACATTTAAGGTAGTTCACCACTCTGACTTCCCACCCCCTCTGCTCCGCTGCCTCCACCAGCCTCTGCGTTGAGTAAAGTTTTGCATTGCGAGAAAGTATATAGACTCTCATAATTCTTCCTGATAATACTTTTGGACCAAAGATAAAACTATCTTTGTTTTTTAACCGCACTCTCTATCAGCAGTAGTATGATCTTTGCGGCAACACTTTTAGATTTTTGACAGATATTTCTGTGAGACATCCACCAAAAATCTTCCCGAGAGGAACCTCCTCCCGATCAACATCGGATACTTCATATCTGCACGGCTCGTTAGAGAGATGATACTCTTATATTTTTTACCGAAAAACTCTACCTCTACCTTGACAGAAGGTCGCAGCTGTAACTCACCATTTGAACTTCTGACCTTTTTAACTTTATAAAGCGGTAGTTCTATAGGTCTGCCATGATAAGAAGGATGTACTTCATCCAGCAAAGTAAAGTGCACCATATTATTTTCATCGATCTCTATATGATCACAATGCAGTGCATTGGAGTCTGCCCCCGTATCAACTTTCGCATCCAGATCATAGAGTTCAAGATCTATGATGGAGATAAGTTCTTTACTTCCGATTACTTGCTTCTTATGCATTGCATTCCTTATTGATCTCTCTTTAAATAATAACACAACTTTTAATCAAAACCTATCTTACAGAATAAATTTCTAATATATAAACCGTTGATAGCACGCTGAACGATCGATAAAGTTAACTCTCTAACAGCTATTTGTGATACACTTTTCTTATGAAAATCAGAATATATTATGAGGACACCGATGCAGGTGGGATCGTCTACCATACCAACTATATCAAATACTGTGAGCGGGCAAGGTCCGAACATTTTTTCTCTCGGGGGATGATGCCGGGGGAAGGGAACCAGTCCGGTTTTGTCGTAAGGAAAATCGATGCCGATTTCCTGGGGAGTGCCAGACTGGGTGATCTGATCGAGGTGACGACCTCTGTGATCTGTTCAAAGAGAAGCAGTATCACCCTGCTCCAGGAGATCTACAAAGAGGATAAAAAACTCTTCAGCATGGAGGTGCTGCTAGTCTATGTAGAAGCAGGGAAACCGCGCCGTATCCCTGAAAGACTGGAAACTGTTTTAATGGATTTCAGTGAGTAAACGGTGAATCAATCACCCTCTTCCTGCTTTTTTTGGCACGCACTGCAAACCCCATAGAGTTGCATAAGATGATCGGTCAGAACAAATCCGTTCTCTTCTGCAACCTCTTGCTGGAGCTTCTCTATCTGCTCATTTTCAAACTCTACGATCTTTCCGCAAACCCTACAGATCAGATGGTCATGGTGGGGCTTATTTGCCATCTCATACTTTTTTCCTTCTGTGCCCAAAGAGATCGAACTCACAAGCCCGTTCTCTTCAAGAAGCGAAAGTGTACGATACACCGTTGCAATCCCTATATTTAACTCAGGATGCTTCTCTTTTACGAGCAAATAAAGATTTTCAGAAGTAAAGTGCTGGGGATTGTTATAGAGTGTGGAGAGTATCACCTCTCTCTGTTTGGTAAACTTCAAAGCATTTTCTTTCAGTATCTTCTTGAACCCTTCAAGAAGTTCATCATAGGTCATCGTCTCCAAGTTGTTCATCAGAATGCCTTTTTGATAGTGATATTCATATCTTACCCAAAGCATGTAAATAGCACAAAGCGATCAGTGATTAAATCATCTATTTATTTAAAAATGATAATTAATGTCAATTTAATAGTTGATTAAGAAAAAAGATGAAATACTTCGCACATAAATTTTTATTGATATATAATATCATTATTATGTAGGAGACAAGGGTTTGAAAATGTGTTAAGGGGTGAAGAAAAAGTGGTAGAAAAGAGAGGCCGAAGCCTCTCAGGAAAATGGTGAATTACTTCACCATCTCTTCAAGTTCTTCAGCAGATACTTGGTCAAAGTTAAGGTATTTGTATACACTCTCTTTGTTCGCATCTGTGATCTTTTTGTTTACGATCTCAAGATACTCTTCTTTGTTTGGAAGACGTCCGAGAAGTGCTGCTACTGCTGCAACTTCTGCAGACCCTAGGTAGACTTGTGCACCTTTTCCAAGTCTGTTATCGAAGTTTCTTGTAGAGGTTGAGAATACGATCGCATTGTCTGCAACTCTTGCCTGGTTACCCATACAGAGTGAACATCCCGGTACCTCTGTTCTCGCACCAGCTGCACCAAAGATCGCATAGTAACCCTCTTCAGTCAGTGTCTTCTCATCCATTTTGGTCGGTGGTACAACCCATAGCTTGGACTTCACGGCACCTTCACCTTTCAGTACTTCACCAAGCGCTCTGAAGAGACCGATGTTAGTCATACAAGAACCGACAAATACTTCATCGATCTTCTCGGTCGGTCTCTTCGGATCAGCAAGCACTTCAGAAAGTGTAGCAACATCATCCGGATCGTTAGGACATGCAACGATCGGCTCAGTGATCTCGTTCATATCGATCTCGATCACTGCAGCATACTCAGCATCCGCATCCGCTTCCATAAGCTCTGGTTTTTTGAGCCACTCTTTCATTTTGTCTGCTCTTCTTTGAAGTGTAGCAGCATCTTGGTAACCATCTTTGATCATCTCTTCGATCAGCGCTACGTTCGAGTTAAGGTATTCGATCACAGGTTCTTTGTCAAGCTTAACGGTACACGCTGCAGCAGATCTCTCAGCTGATGCATCTGAAAGCTCAAACGCCTGCTCACATTTTAGCTGCTCAAGACCTTCGATCTCAAGTACACGTCCGGCAAAGATGTTTTTCTTACCTTTTTTCTCAACAGTAAGGAGACCGTCCTGGATCGCCTGGTAAGGGATCGCATTCACAAGGTCACGCAGTGTGATACCAGGCTGCATTTCACCTTTAAATCTAACTAGAACTGATTCCGGCATCGTAAGCGGCATCATACCTGTAACACCGGCAAACGCAACAAGACCAGAACCTGCAGGGAATGAGATACCGATAGGGAATCTTGTATGAGAGTCACCACCTGTACCTACTGTATCCGGAAGACAGAGTCTGTTGAGCCATGAGTGAATGACACCGTCACCTGGTCTAAGGATCACACCTTTTCTTGAAGTCCAGAAGTCTGGAAGCGTGTGCTGAAGCTTGATATCTGCCGGCTTTGGATAAGCAGCTGTGTGACAGAATGACTGCATTGTCATATCCGCACCGAAGCTCAATGCAGCAAGTTCCTTGATCTCATCTCTTGTCATTGGGCCAGTGGTATCTTGTGAACCGACAGTTGTCGCGATAGGTTCACAGTAAACACCCGGTTTTACACCTTCAAGACCACATGCTTTACCTACCATTTTTTGAGCAAGCGTGTACCCCTTACCGTTGTCTGCCGGCTGATCCGGTGCCATAAACATATCAGATGCACCCATACCAAGTGCTTCTCTTGCTTTCGCCGTCAACCCTTTACCGATGATCAGTGGAATACGACCACCTGCTCTCATCTCATCCGGAAGTGTATTTGGAGAGAGTTCAAATTTAGATACTACCTCTCCATTCTTTTCGATCACGCCATCAAATGGTTTTACCGTGATCACATCACCGGTTTCAAGCTCATCAACAGGCGCTTGGATAGGAAGACATCCTGAATCCTCTGCAGTGTTGAAGAAGATCGGTGCGATGATAGAACCGATAACCACACCACCGGTTCTCTTGTTAGGTACACCTGGAATATCTCTACCCATGTGCCATTGAACAGAGTTGATACCTGATTTTCTAGAAGAACCGGTACCTACAACGTCACCAACGTATGCAAGCGGGTGACCTTTCTCTTTCAGTTCAGCCATCGTATCAAGTGGATTGTCCATTTTAGCAACAAGCATAGAGTTTGCATGTAGTGGGATATCCGCTCTTGTAAATGCTTCAGATGCAGGAGAGAGATCATCAGTGTTAGTCTCACCTGGGATCTTGTATACCGTCAACGTGATCTCTTTGGCAAGCTCTGGTTTATTTGTAAACCACTCTGCCTTTGCCCATGACTCTACCACTTCTTTTGCTTTCGCATTACCTTCGTCCATCAATGCTTTTACATCATTGAAAGAATCATATACAAGGATCGTGTTTTTAAGCTCTTCAGCAGCCGTATCAGCTACTTCTCCATCAATTTTCAATGCTTCTACAAGTGGTTGTACGTTAAATCCACCTAGCATTTTTCCAAGGATCTTACATGCTTTTACTGCATCGATCGCATCACATGTTGCATTGCCCTGAACGATGTCATTAAGGAATGCTGCTTTTACGTAAGATGCATCATCAACACCTGCAGGTACTTTGTTTTCAAACATATCCATTGCATAGTCTTGATCTGCAATCGGAGATGCTTTCAGTAGTTCTACTAGTTCAGCAACTTGCTCAGCAGTGAGTGGCAGTGGTGGTACACCAAGCTCAGCACGCTCAGCCGTATGTGCTTTATATTCTTCGATTAAGGCCATGTTAGGTCTCCTAAAGTTGGTATTTGTATCAAGATTATACCGATATGTGTTTATAAAGTTATTCTTTTAATAAGAAAAAGTAAAGAAGTGGAGTAAATTTGTGTAGCTTTGTTACAAAAATGAGAATAGATTACAATAATGTTACAAAATGATACGTTATATGAGTCATAATGTAACCTTATTTTATTCTGTAACACTGATTTCCTACAGGAAAGGGATTACTCCCCTACATGTGTTTATTTACTTTTTAAATCAGTGATGACAGAATGACTACAAAACCAACCTATAATATCTCACGGTTTCCTTTGGCATTCGGTTCAGAAAGTACCCCCATAGCCTCCAGTTGATCGATGATATTTGCAGAGCGGTTGTAACCTATTTGAAGTTTACGCTGAAGGTAAGAGATAGAAGTTTTCTTGTCATTCAGAACAACTTCTTTTGCATCTTCATAGAGTGGATCAAGATCGATATCACCTGTCTCTGAACTGCCGCCTTCACTACTGCCTGAGACAAGGTAGTTTTCGTCATACTCAGGCTCCCTCTGTGCCTTGATAAACTCAACGATTCTCTCGATCTCCTCTTCAGTACTCCATGGGGCATGTAGACGAACAAGACCGGTCGCACCCGGAGGTGTAAATAGACCATCACCGCGTCCCAACAGGCTCTCTGCTCCCATACTGTCCAGGATCACCTTGGAGTCAACTTTCTGCCCTACCCTGTAACTCAGGCGGGAAGGAAGATTCGCTTTGATCAATCCCGTCACGACATCGACACTCGGTCTCTGTGTCGCGACGATCAAATGTATCCCCGAAGCTCTTGCCATCTGAGCCAGACGGGCGATAGAGAACTCGACCTCTTTCCCTCCCGTCATCATCAGGTCAGCCAACTCATCAATCACTACTACGATATAAGGGAAAGGTTCTCCTGAACCCTCTTTTTTTACCTTTTCGTTATAGTTCTCAATATTCTTTGTACGATTTTCAGCCATCAGTTTATAACGGCGTTCCATCTCCCCTACCATATTTGCCAATGCTGCGATCGCTTTTTTGGCATCGATGATCACCGGTGTTAAGAGGTGTGGAATATCATTGTAGATAGAGAACTCCAGCATCTTCGGGTCGATCAACATCAGTTTCAGGTGATCAGGATCATTTCTATAGAGCAGAGAGAGGATCATTCCGTTTATCCCTACCGACTTACCGGATCCCGTTGTACCTGCAATCAGGATATGCGGAAGTTTCTTGATATCGGTGACGAAAGGTTTACCGACGATATCTTTACCCAATGCCACAGTCAAAGGGGAACTGGAGGATCTGAAGATATCGGACTCTAGTATCTCCCTGAGGTAGATCGTATCCACCGTTTCGTTTGGTATCTCTATCCCTACTACGTCACGACCGGGGATCGGTGCCTGGATACGGATCGTCTCTGCCTGCAACGCCATAGCAAGGTCATCTTGCAGGTTGAGTATTTTGGATACCTTTACATTAGGGGCTGGTTTGAACTCAAAGGTGGTTACAAGCGGCCCGCTATAGGTTCTGACGACATCCCCTTCGACTTTAAACTGTTGCAGCTTTGAGAGGAGTTCTTCGATCTTACGGTCGATCTCCGCTTCGTTCATCTTCTTGGTAGTTTTAGGTGCTTTTTGCAAAAAGTCCAATTTTGGCAGTCTGAAATTCTTAGGCTTCTCCACTTTTCCCTTTTCGATCTGCTCCATCAGTTTGGAGTTCTCTTCGAGTTCATCAACGATCTTTACATGGGAACTGCTTTTTGCAGTCTGAGAAAGAGACGGTTTTGTCTCACTCTCCTCTGTCAACACCTCTTCCATCTCTTTTTCAAGTGTTGTGATCTCCTCAATGACAGGATCATCGATCGATTTATCCCATGGTACTCTTTCATCATCAGCGGGAGAAGTTGAAGGCTCGCTTTTTTTGACTTTTTTTACCGGTTTTTGAACACTCTTTTTCTTTACTTTCGGTTTGGGTACAGACTGTTCCATCCCCTGCATCATCTCATCTTCAATTTTCGGTGAGGCAAAGGGGTTGGTAAATATCTTTTTCAACACCGTCTTCACGGCAAAAACGAATTTAGTGTAGAGTGATAACCATGATGACAGAGAAGTCCCCGGAAGATTGATATCCCTTGGGCTGAAGTCATCATCAAGTATAAAAACCAATGAAAGCAGTGTGATCAAAAGCCAGGAGAGCCAAAGTCCTGCTTTTCCTATATATGGCTCAAGGAACTCGACGATCTGGGTACCGATAAATCCTGCTTTTTCAAGATCAAATACCAAAGACTCCAGAAAGATCAAACCGATAAAGAGGAGTATCCAACCGAGATAAAAATCGATCTCTTTGGCTTTGGATCTGTCCTTGAAGAGTTTATAGAGAGGATAAAAAAGAATAAAAAGATTGATATAGGCAAGATATCCAAAAAGAAAGATATTTGTCTGACCGATCTCTTCTCCGATATTTCCTACAAGTCCCGTCTCTAAAAAGAGGGTCGAAAAAGCGGCATAGATAAAGAGTATGGAGGTAACAATGAGCGCAATCTTCACTTATATTTCCCTAGTTTACGTTGATATTAATTAATGAAGATATTATAACATAACTTAGATAAAGGGGTTTGTGAAATATCCCAAATTGCAATACTTTGTACTGAAGTCCAGGGTTTGATATTACAACAAATAGTAGGATGGATGCCGTTCATGCTGAGCCTGTCGAAGCATCGTGAGGATCAAACACTATTCTCCTTCGACAGGCTCAGGACGAACGTAAAAATTTGCAGAGTATGCATTTGATGCCCGCGCTGTATCACCAAATGTCTTCAGCAAAACCGACCCGTGATCTACACAACTATTCCAAATATGATAACAATACAGGTTATATAAAAATAAAAAAACAATAGTTGGCCTTAGCGACTCTCCTCTTGAAAAACACGCTTGCCCGCTTAGAGGGTGATATTTTTCATACTTTTTAAACAAGACCTAAGGTTACACTGCGTAGAATTCTGCTCAACATTTCGATGTTACAGATGCCTCGGTGGTGGAATTGGTAGACACGCTAGACTCAAAATCTGGTGGGCTTTGCCCGTGTCGGTTCGACTCCGACCCGAGGTACCATTTGATAGGACGCTTTTTGATGATTAACAGAAATGTCTCTTCTGAAAAACTTGCCATTTAGGCAACTTTGTTAAAAAGAGATTGCTAACACTGTGTTGACTTCAGCAATCGGCTCACGAAACTAGTTTCGTTTTGAATCAAAAATGTTTTATCTCATAAACTTTAATGACGCGGGAATAGCTCAGTTGGCTAGAGCGTCAGCCTTCCAAGCTGAGGGTCGCGGGTTCGAGTCCCGTTTCCCGCTCCACTTACCCATTTTATTTTTATGCGGGCGTAGCTCAGGGGTAGAGCATAACCTTGCCAAGGTTAGGGTCGACGGTTCGAATCCGTTCGCCCGCTCCACTACTCAATTTTCCACACCTCTCATTTTTAATTTAAAACAAAATTTTTGAATCAATCTTATCTACTTAATCATCTAAATTGATGAATTTGTCCTCATTCACATTAAATTTAACAGAAGGTTAACAGAGAGCCTGTACTATGTTATCGTCTCAAACAAAAAAAGGAGAAGGATAATTGAAAAGAGCACTACTTAAAACAGCAATAACGTTAGGTCTGTTAAGCACTATCGTTACGGCAGAGGATACGACATTTAACACAGCCCATTTTGCGGGTTCAGGCAACTGTACGAGATGTCATAACGGAATGAGCGATCCATCAGGCAATGATATGTCGATTGAAACGGCATGGTCATCGACGATGATGGCCAACTCTACAAAGGACCCATTATGGAAAGCAAAGGTAAGAACCGAGATCAACCGTAACCCGCATCTCGAAGAGGTACTCAATGACAAATGTACAAAATGTCATGCACCTATGGCCAATACAGAAGCGCATTTTTCAGGGCACACGGTCAAGGTCTTTGATGACGGTTTCCTCAATGCACACAATACCTATCATGATGCAGCACTCAACGGTGTCAGCTGTACGGCATGTCACCAGATCAAAGACAATGGCAAGATGGGGACGCTGGAGGGGATGTCCGGAAAGTATGAGATCGATGGCAGCAGAACGATTTACGGTCAATACAGTGACGTCTTTGCTAACCCTATGATCAACAATGTCGACTATACCATCGAGTACAGTGCACATATGGACCAGTCAAAAATGTGTGCTACCTGTCACAACCTCAAAACACCCTACGTGGATGAGAAAGGTAATCTACTGAGTACAACACCTGAGAGTGAATTTCCTGAACAGATGCCCTACTCCGAGTGGGAACACAGTAATTATAAAGATACACAAAGCTGTCAGGACTGCCATATGAAAAAGGTCGACGGGGTACCTATCTCTACAAGACCACGGTGGATTGAACCCAAAAACGGATTTGCTCAGCATATGTTTGTCGGAGGCAATAAACTTCTGCTCGATATTCTGGATAACAACAAAGCAGCGCTGGATGTAACCTCTAACAATTTCGCCACAACGATCGCAAAAAGTGACGAGATGCTCAAAAGTGCCGCCTCTATCGAAGTGCTCAACCAGTCACTTCAGGACGGTACGCTTGAGATCACACTCAAGATCAACAGTACCACGGGACATAAACTTCCTACCAGTTTCCCTTCACGCAGGGCATTTATCCACCTGAAGGTCAATGACCAGTCCGGAACGACAGTCTTCGAATCAGGGAAGGTCAACAGCAACGGCAGTATCGCCGGTGTCGATGCGGACAGTGACAGAACTACCTATGAACCGCACTATGATCTCATCACTTCACCCGATCAAGTACAGATCTATGAGACGATCATGCAAAACAGCCTGGGAGAGGTTACCTATACCCTGCTCAGAGGGATGAGCTACCTGAAAGACAACCGTATCCTGCCTTTGGGCTTTGATAAGGCAACAGCACACAGCGACATCAAAGTACACGGAAATGCGACCAGTGACAACAATTTTGTAGGCGGAAGCGATACCATCACCTACCGTATCAGCGGCCTGACAGATACACAATACACCATCGATACGGAACTGCTCTATCAGACACTTGCCTATTCGTGGGCACAAGACCTCTTCAGCGATAGTTCGTCGGAGGTTGCTACCTTCAAAGGGATGTTTGAAACATCATCGATGAAAACTTCACAGATCGCATCGGCACATACCACGATCAGTGGAAGCGGAACAACACCGACACTGACGGAGTGTAGTGACGGACTCGATAATGACGGTGATGGTGCAGTCGATATGGATGATGCAGGGTGTAGTGATCTCAACGATGACGATGAGTACAATGCCCCGGAAGCTGAAACTGCCTGCAGTGACGGTCTGGATAATGACGGTGATGGCTTGATCGATATGGATGATGCGGGATGCAGCGATAGCACTGATGACGATGAGTCAAACCCTGTACAAACCACTGTTTTGCAGGAAGGGTTTGAAAACGGTATGGAGAACTGGACAGTAACAGGAAGCGGCCATCTCTGGTCGACTCACACCAATGACCCCTATGAAGGTCTCTACAGTGCCTATGTCAACAGAACAAGAACCCACAGACCGACCTATATGGAGAGAGCTATCGACCTTTCAGGGTACACAGATGCGACGATCTCCTACCATAGAAGGCTCAAGGGACTTGATAGTGCCGATGATTTCTCTGCCGAGTACTTTGACGGAAGCTGGCACTACCTGGAGCATCTTGGCAATCACAGTGAAAACGGTGACTACGTTTCAAAATCCTACACTATCCCGACCACAGCAACCAAGATAAGATTTATGTGTGAGACCGGTGGAAAAGGTGAAAAGTGTTATGTAGATAGTGTAAAAATTATCGCTGAATAACTAAAGTTAAAAACCCTGATTTTATCAGGGTTTTAACTAAAATTTCCCCTAACTCTTTTTATCCATCTCATCTCAATGCCCCCTTTCATCAAAGAATACTCCAAAGCTGCAATCCCAAACCTAAAGCTATACGTACTTTTGTTATAATCCTCTTCATAATACAAAGAAAAGGGATATTTTGAAACTTGTTGTAGTGATCACAGGTGCCAGCGGTGTCGAACTTGGTAAGAAGTTTGTCGATTATCTCCCTGAAGGTATCGAAGCCCATGTTGTCATCTCAGACAATGCCCTAACCGTAGAATCATTTGAAAACAGACACGTTACACTACACCAAAATGAAAATATCGCAGCCTCTATCTCCAGCGGCTCCTTTAGAGTAGATGCAACCGCCATAATTCCCTGCAGTATGAACACTCTTGCCAAAATTGCCTGTGGCATCAGCGACAACCTGTCTACCAGAGTGGCAGCAGTAGCACTCAAAGAGCAAAGAAAGTTGCTTCTCGCACCCCGGGAGCTTCCTTTTTCAGCGATTGCTCTTGAAAACATGCAAAAACTTGCCACACTTGGCGTCATCATTGCCCCGCCAGTCATGGGGTACTACTCCGAATCCGACTCATTAGAGGAGATGGAACGCTTTATCATCGGAAAGTGGTATGATGCCCTAGGCATAGAAAACAATGTATATGAAAGATGGGGTGATACCGATGGTATCAAGTGAGGAGTTAGTGAACTATCCCGATCAATGCATTGCAGGGGAATGCAAACCATACCTGCTAACTACTACCTCCTATCTACTATCTACAAAAGGAGCTTTTTCATGAGAAGAGCAATCTACCCCGGGACATTTGACCCTATCACCAACGGACACCTGGATATCATCAGGCGTGCCTACAGAATGTTTGATGAGATCATTATCGCAATCGCTGAATCAGAGGCGAAAAAACCGATGTTTAACTTTGCACAGCGGGTACACATGGTCAAAGCGGCTACTTCTGATATGCCCAATATCAAAGTCATAGGGTTCAACAACCTTCTGGTCAATCTTTCAGATGAACTTGATGCCAATATCATCATCCGCGGCCTCAGGGCGGTCAGTGACTTTGAGTATGAACTGCAGATGGGATATGCCAATGCTTCACTCAAGAAAGAGCTTGAGACCATCTACCTGATGCCAAGTCTCGAGCATGCATTTGTCAGCTCTTCTGTGGTGCGCACCATCCTCAAGTTTGACGGGAAGGTGGAGCATCTCGTACCGGAAAAAGCGTTAGAACTGATCAAGTGTGAACGCTGATGGTAGTACTGTTCGAAGGGATCGACACTTGCGGGAAAAGCACACAGTTAGCGCTGCTTAAAGAGAAACATCCGGAGATCATTACCACAAAAGAGCCGGGAGGTACGGATTTTGGGATCAAGGCAAGAGAAATCCTTTTGGAGAGTTCTATCATCTCCAAACGTGCCGAGCTCCTGCTCTTTTTGGCTGACCGTGCTGAACATTACGAAGAGGTGATCCAACCCAACCAGGACAAACTCATTATCTCTGATAGAGGCTTTATCTCCGGAATCAGTTATGCCTTGACCAATGGAGACTTTGAGCTGGAAGAGCTACTGATGCTCAACAGATTTGCACTGCAGGATCATCTGCCCGACAAGGTCGTTCTTTTTCTCACAGATATGCAAACCCTGCAAGAGAGACTGGGAGACAAAAGCCTGGATGGGATAGAACAGCGTGGTTTGGAGTATCTGCTGAATGTACAAGAGCATATGAAACAAACGGTACTTGAACTGGGTATTCCACACCTTTTTATCGATGCTACAGACACCATAGAAACTATCCATCAAACGATACTAACCTACTTGAAGGTATAATTACATCCATAATATTGGTGGGCTAGCAAGCCCACCCTACATAAAACACACCGTAGGGTGGGCTTGCCAGCCCACCTTTCTGGATAGAAGGAAACACTATGATCAAACCGCTACGCGGAATGAAAGACCTCACTTTTGAAGAGAGTGAACGTTTTGAATATATCGTAAATACTGCTACGACCATTGCCAAACGTTATGGCTATGGATATATTGAAACCCCTATCCTTGAAGAGACTGCACTCTTTAAGCGTTCAGTAGGTGAGAGCTCGGATATCGTAGGAAAAGAGATGTATCAGTTTACCGATAAGGGTGAAAATGATGTCTGTATGCGTCCTGAAGGTACAGCAGGTATCGTACGTGCGTTCATCTCTGCCAAACTTGACCGCCAACCGGTCAAACAGAAGTTCTACTACTACGGACCGATGTTCCGTTACGAAAAGCCGC
Source organism: Candidatus Sulfurovum kebritense (assembly GCA_047689535.1). Taxonomy (GTDB): domain Bacteria; phylum Campylobacterota; class Campylobacteria; order Campylobacterales; family Sulfurovaceae; genus Sulfurovum; species Sulfurovum kebritense. Next base: position 32,297 of record JBEWPZ010000019.1, read on the forward strand.
AAAAAGGAAGATTGAGAGAGTTTCACCAGTTTGGATGTGAGAGCTTTGGTGAAGCGTCAGTCTATGAGGACTTTACGATCATCACGATGATCGCACAGATCTTTGATGCACTGGGTATCGGGTATGAACTGCAGATCAACTCACTCGGGTGTAAAGTCTGTATGCCAAGATACAGAGAGATCCTGGTCGACTCGCTCACTGAGATCAAGGAGGAGCTTTGTGAAGACTGTAACCGAAGAATAGGCACCAACCCTATCCGTGTACTCGACTGTAAGAACGACAAGTGTCAAACACTGCTGGTCGAGTCTCCAAAACTGAAAGACTACCTCTGTGAAGAGTGTGACCCGGACTTCAAAAAACTGAAAGCACTGCTGGACCAGGAGGGTATCAACTACACCGTCAACGACAATCTTGTAAGAGGGTTGGACTACTACTCCAAAACAGCCTTTGAGTTTGTCAGCAGTGAGATCGGTGCACAAAGCGCCATCGCAGGCGGTGGACGCTATGACAGGCTTGTGGAGTTCCTCGATGGGAAGCCTACTCCGGCAGTAGGATTTGCTTTGGGTATCGAACGTATTATGGAACTGGTAAAAATGCCTGAAAAAGAGCGGGAAGGTTACTATATGGGTGCGATGACCCCGGATGCACTCCCTACACTGCTCAAACTTGCTACAAACAAACGTCTTACCGATAAAGTTACCGTTGAGTACAACTCAAAAGGCTTCAAAAGCCACATGAAAGGGGTCGATAGAGCCCATGCAAAATATGCGGTGCTGATCGGTGAGGATGAGATGAACAATGGAACCGTATGGTTGAAAGATCTTGAAAGTAAAGAAGAACAGACCATTGCGATCAATGCGCTCTAAGGAGTGATACGAAACACAAAAGGCTTCGTATCCGTTGACTTCGTTTTAGAAGTTATACATGACACCTACAAAGAGTGAGTTTCCTCGAGGTCCTTCGATCGTTGAGTGTTCATACTCTGCGATCACTTTATAGGTGTGATCCACCGCTACTTCTACACCAATACCATAGTTGAATCCGTTATCATCTGCATCGATATGATACGCTTCGATCTCTTCGATTTCATACTCATACCCCGCTTTTGCAAAGACACCTAGCGTCTCTGTCAACTCATAGGTATAGACAAGATCGACTGCATGGGTATAGTACGTTGCATCCGCCTCTTCAACTACATCTCCATGTTCAATTTCACTTACCGTATTTGTCGCATAAGAGAAGTCATACTCTACTGCAAATCCATGCCCGAGTCTGTAACCAAGATCGATACCAAATCCATATCCGCTGTCACCATCAAGTGTTACGCCCTCATGATCTACACTGTCACCTGCGATTCTCAACCCCTTAACAATCACATAATAATCAGATTCTGCGTGCTCATGGTGGTCATGTATTTCCGGTATCTCTACTACCGGCTCTACCGGAGCGATATCTCCACCTGCATGTAGTTGTAGTGCCATGAGTGATGCAACTGATGTCATCAAAACAAATTTTTTCATTTTCTCTCCTGAAGTCTTTAAGGTATTTCCCTTAATTCATTTTGTTTATGAAGTTTTCATGATAGATCAATTCAACTTAAACACTTGCATAAAGACTCTTTTCACGTACAAATTTATACGATTTTACGTCCTGTCATGAAAAAGAGAGCAACTGCTTCAATCTAATCGATGAAAAAGATCAATGATTCTTTTTCATTCAAAGTATAGAAAGAGTTATCTTTTGCAGGTAAAACAGCTCGAGTAAAGTAACCATTCATCAACCTATACAAGAAGGAGGTATAGAGTGAAAGGTTTATCTCAACCAAAGCAGAAGATCGTTACTCAACCTTTCCACTGCTCTATTCGTTGCTTCGACATACCCTTCAGCATCGGTGGACCTGGTCGCTTCACTGTAACTAAACCGTTTACTTCTGATCAATTTTCCCGTATAGGTAGAGACCAGGGTAAACTGGATGGAGATCATTGCGTGTGAGGCATCGCCCCTTACATGATGGGAGAAATCAAATACGGTACTCTCCAGACGATAGTCAGCTTGTACCGTTGAAGCATAAGAGACCACCCCTTTGAACATTCCACTGCTTTGCAGTGCCTGGATAATTGTCCCCTGGACCAGTTTTCCCAGGTCATTGGACCACTTGGAGTTCAGGTAGGCTCCCTGCTCTGTAGGAGAGTATGAAAAATGCATTTTTCGACTCATCCCCTCTTTCAGGCTTTGGGGCTGCATCACCTTGATGGTTTTGTTCTCATAACTCCCCTGATAGATCTTTTTTACCTCAGGTGTCTGCAGGGTATAGACCTTTAACGGTGTCATCTTGGTGCTGCACCCTGCCAACAAGATCAGGAACAGTGTACCTATCATCAATTTCATCTTCATTCTCCCGGTCCTTTTAACGGCGTTCTGGATTTAAAAATAAAATCACTTGGACTCTCTTCAATTTCTCCTGTGAGCTCACTCATCTGAGTCGAGAGTATCTGCATATCCACAATCAACGGTTCAAGTATCTTCTTCATATTATAATCCCCACGATCGAGGCTCTGTTCAACCTTCAATGTTACACGGTTGAAGTTCTCTATCGTCGGAATAAGCACTTTTTTTACAGACTGGACATCTCTTGTAGCACCTTCGAAATTATGGGAAATTTTATGCATGGATCGTCTAAATTGCTTGGTGGCAATATCCAACTCTTCAAGAGATTTTATGAGCTTGACTTCCACCTCTTGACCGTTTTTTGTGATGGCTTCCACATTGTCAAGTATCTTCTCTACTGTATCGATGTTTTTATCTGAGGCCATCTTTTGTCCCTGTTCAAGCAGTGTATCGAGTTTTTTAGAGAGAGATTCCACACTGTAACTTAGGTTGGTGACCAGAGAGGTTTTGGTCTTTATCGTCGGGATATGATCATCGGTCGGTTTGAGGGTCTTTGCCGCATTGGTACCCCCTTCTATCTCGATAGAGAGGAGTCCAGTGATACCAAACATTTTTGTGGTCGCCACCATATCCTCTTTGATCGGTACATCACGGCGGATGTGCACATAGACTTCGGTAAGTTCTATATTCTCGGGATTGATACGGATATCGCTGACACGACCGATATTGACACCTCTCAGCATCACATTAGAGTCAATCGAAAGTCCGGAAACCGATTCGCTTACCTCAAGTCTGTATGTATAGTACTCGTCATCGATATCATATTTACCCAGCCAGAAAGCAAACCAGATAAGTCCTATACCAAAGAGGACTACAAAGATACCGACCACCATATAATTGACCCTGCTATACATGCTTTACCTTTTCAAATCTCTCTTTGGTGTATTCATTTTTAAAAAAATCTTCAACAAAGGGATGTTGTGATTGTAGCACATTTTCGATGCTCCCTTCTGCGACTACCCTCTTATCTGCCAAGACTGCCATCCTGTCTACGATACCGAATATACTCTCCAGATCATGAGTGATCATAATAACGGTTATTCCCAGCATATCACGCAGATCAACGATCAACTTGTCAAAGTTACGTGCCCCGATAGGATCAAGCCCGGAGGTCGGTTCATCCAGGAAAAGGAGTTTGGGCTCCATCGCAAGTGCCCTGGCCAGTGCCGCACGCTTGATCATTCCCCCGCTCAGCTGAGAAGGGTAGAGACTTCCTACCTGAGGATCAAGCCCGACCATTTTAAGTTTGGATGCGACCAGTCTATCACGCAGTTTTTTGGAGATTTTCGTATACTCCTTGAGCTGTACTTCGATATTTTCAGCCACACTAAGTGAGGAGAAGAGTGCACCAAACTGAAAGAGCACGCCCCAGTCACTTCTAAGTGCTTGCGCTTCTTTGAAACTGATATGTCGAAGCTCTTTGCCCAGTATGGTGATATCCCCTGCTGTTGGTTCAAGCAGCATGATCATCTCTTTCATCAGCACCGATTTCCCCGATCCACTCTCTCCAAGGATACCGTAGATCTCATTCTCTTTGATATGCAGGTTCACACCATCATGTATCGTCCTCTCACCAAATCGCGTGACAATCCCTTCGACTTCGATCACGCTCTTCATAGGTCGAGCTCCGTATAGATGACTGAAAAGAGTGCATCAAAAGCGATCACAAGAAAAATACCATTGACCACAGATGCAGTCGTTTGAAGTCCGATACTCTCAGTGGTTCTGGCAACCTGAAAGCCCCTGAAGGCTCCAACTGAAGCGATGAGAAAAGCAAAAACCGGCCCCTTGATCATTCCCAGTATGTAATGTTTTACCTCCAGTACCTCATATAGACGGTCTGTAAACTGTGTCATTGAGATCCCAAGCTGCATTCCTGAAGCGACCATTCCCCCGAATATCCCTACAATATCGGCAAAAAAGATCAATAGCGGCAAGGAGATCATCATGGCGATGATACGAGGCAATACCAGGAAGGTATAGGGATCAAAGCCCATCGTTCTCATCGCTGCAGTCTCTTCTGTGATCTTCATCGCACCGATCTCTGCAGTATAGGCGGAACCGCTGCGTCCGGCAATGACGATCGCTGTGATCATCGGACCAAGTTCTCGGGTAATGGAGATCGCTACCGTATCCACGATAAAGATATCCGCTCCGAATTTGGCTAACTGCACAGATCCCTGGTATGCAATGACCATTCCTACCAGGAAAGAGGTCAAGGCGATAATGATCAATGCATTGAAACCCGACTGGTGGATATGGTAAACCGTCTCTTTGATACGTATCTCTTTGGGGTGCGTAATGGTATGGAAGAACGCATAAAACAGATGTCCGAAAAACGAGATAAACTCTTTGGTATCCATAAGAAGTTTTATCGTATTTTTTCCCAGCAGTTCAAACGTGTTCTCTTTTGCGGGTGGTTCGATCACGACACCATCCTCTTTGAGAAGATCGTACATCTCTTTTTGATTCTCTGTATATCCGACGACCTCTACTGAGGTATGTTCTGAGAATTCTTTGAAATACTCCGAGAAAAGAAGTACACCGGCCGAGTCAAACTCACTGATAGATGAGACATCCCAAATTATCGGCAATGCAGAATCGATCTGTTGGAGGTAACGTTCTATCTCAGGGACACTTAAGAGTGTCCACTCCCCTTTTGCCTTCAACATAAGTCGGTTTTGATCTTTTTCAACACTGAGATATTGGTTTGTCATACCTCAATTATAGGTAAGATTCGATTAAGTTTAGATATAATAACTATTATTATGAAGAGAGTAGCATATGAAAGATTTTGGCTTGGATATCTGGAGTGACAACAATTTTATCATCAAAGATGATACGATCAATATCAACTACGGGGTGGAACCCTCACTCTATGCGATCACACAGGAGATACGTAAACAGGGCTACAAGGGCCCTCTGCTGCTGCGTTTTCCACATATCATCAAAAAACAGATCTCTACACTCTTTGAGACCTTCAACGCAGCCAAAAAGACCTTTGATTACCAAGGCAGCTTCAATGCGGTTTTCCCGCTAAAGGTCAATCAATTCCCAAACTTTATCAATGCCTTGATCAATGTCTCAAAAGAGTACAACTACGGTCTGGAAGCCGGGAGTAAAGCAGAACTGATCATTGCGATGAGCAAAACACCTCTGGGCGCACCGATCACGATCAACGGCTTTAAGGACAAGGAGATGATCTCGCTCTGTTTTATTGCAGCCAAGATGGGACACAATATCACCATTACGATCGAGGGACTCGATGAACTGGAGAGTATCATCCAGGTAGACAAAGAGTTCAATGAATCCAGTGAAACACCGGTTCTTCCGAAGATCGGTGTACGTATCCGCCTGCATAGTTCAGGCATCGGTGTCTGGGCAAAGAGCGGTGGATACAACTCTAAGTTCGGGCTTACCTCTACAGAGTTGATCGAAGCCTATGAACTGCTGAAAAGACACAATCTGCTTGAACAGCTCTGGATGATCCATTTTCATATCGGCTCACAGATGGGAAATATCGCTCCGCTCAAAAAGGCGCTGCGTGAAGCAGGCAATATCTATGCCGAACTGAAAAAATGGGGTGCGGATAACCTGCAGGCGATCAATATCGGTGGAGGGCTTGCAGTGGAGTATTCCCAGCATGCACACAACAAAGAGCGTAACTACTCCCTGAGCGAATTTGCCAATGACGTGATCTACCTGATGCAGGAGATAGCCAAAAACAAAAATGTGCCGCAACCGGATATCTTTACGGAATCCGGGCGATATGTTGCTGCCTCCCACTCGGTACTGATCGCACCTGTGCTTGAACTCTTCAGCCAGGAGTATCATGAGAAGTGCCTGAGACTCAAGCCCGTCAATCCGCCGTTGATCCAGGAGTTGCACGACCTCTACACTACCATTACCCGTACGAATGCCAGAGAGTATCTGCATGATGCCCTGGACCATATGGAGAGTCTGCTGACCCTCTTTGATCTGGGATATATCGACCTGGAAGACCGTTCCAACACAGAGACCCTGGTCAACCTGATCGTCAAAAGAGCAGTAGCCCTGCTCAAAAATGAAAACACCGACGAACTCAAACAGCTTCAGGACCGTATCCAGGAGAAGTACCTGGTAAACTTCTCCACATTTCAGTCACTGCCTGACTTTTGGGGACTGGAGCAGGAGTTTCCGATCGTTCCGTTGACACACCTTGATAAAAAACCGACCAATCCTGCGAGTATCTGGGATATCACCTGTGACAGTGACGGTGAAATAGAGTTCAAACGTGACTATCCACTCTATCTGCACGATATCGATCTGGACAGAGAGGAGTATTTTTTGGGCTTTTTTCTTACCGGTGCCTACCAGGAGGTACTGGGTATGAAACATAATCTTTTTACCCACCCTACCGAGTGTGTAATACACTTCGATGAAAACGGGGAGTATACGATAGATGGTCTCATAGAGGCGCAAAACCTGTTGGATGTACTGGATGATATGGACTATGATACGAACCTGATCGACAAGACACTGAAACAGCATATTGAACTTTCGGAAAATCTCACTCTCGAAGAGAAACACGAACTTTTAGGAAAACTTTACCTACATTTAAGTGAAAATAGCTATCTTAAGACGATACAAGCGATAAAAGAACTACACTAATATCGCTCGATAGAACAGTTAGGAGAGACCTTGAACCCATTTAGCTTGATCAAAGAAGATTTTACCAATGTGAAAAAAAACGACCCTGCCCTGCACTCAACATTTGAACTGTTTTTTAACTACCCCGGGCTTTGGTCTCTGTTTTTTCATAGAATCTCACACTGGTTTTACAACAAGGGGTTACGTTTTTTACCAAGGTTCATCTCAGCGATCGGACAGTTTCTTACCACGGTGGATATCCACCCCGCTGCGCAGGTCGGACGCAGAGTATTTATCGACCACGGCGTAGGTGTCGTGATCGGAGAGACAGCGATTATCGGAGATGATGTCGTGATCTATCAGCAGGTGACGCTGGGAGGAGTAAGCCTCAACCAGGGGAAACGTCACCCTACCATCGGGAACAACGTAGTGATCGGTGCCGGAGCGAAAGTGCTGGGAAATATCACGATAGGGGATGAGGCAAAGATCGGTGCGAACTCCGTTGTCATTAAAAATGTTCCGGCAAGGGCTACGGCAGTAGGTATTCCCGCGCGTGTACTACAGTGCGAAAAACCCACAACAAAACTTAACCACACTGCGATGCCTGATGTCAATAAAGAGATCTTTGAGTACCTGCTCAAACGCATTGAGATCCTTGAAGATGCGATAGAGAGCGGTGAGAGCAAAGATCTCAAGCAGAAAGACCATGATCTGGAGGTCAATTACGATAATTTCATCCATAGTATGGATTGATCCTACACACAGAGGATAAATTAACACCATTTATCCTCTCTCCTCGACACTTCTTAAAATATTTTTGCTCACCTTTTTGATATAATAGTTGGATTTTTAATTTTTATTATTTACAAGGGTTATAATGCTATCAGATCGCATACAGACACTATCACCGTCATTGACCATCGCTATCTCTTCACTTGCAAGGGATCTTAAAGCAGAAGGGAAGGATATTCTCTCCTTTTCAGCAGGTGAACCTGACTTCGGTACACCGCAAAAGATCAAAGAGGAAGCAATCAAGGCTATCAATGAGGGATTCACGCAATATACGGCAGTCCCGGGTATCCCTGAAGTACTGCAGGCGGTAGCCCATAAGCTTAAAAGAGATAACAACCTCGACTATGCACCATCGGATATCATCGTAAGCAATGGGGCGAAACAGTCACTCTTTAACCTCTTCCAGGCGACACTCAACCCTGGAGATGAAGTGATCATCCCTGCGCCGTACTGGGTCACCTACCCCGAACTTGTAAAGTATTCGGAGGGAACACCGGTATTTATCGAAACTGATGAGAAGGGCGGATTCAAGATCACTGCCGAACAGCTGAAAGCTGCCATCACGCCAAAGACAAAGATGATCATCCTGACCACGCCGTCCAATCCTACCGGATCGGTCTACTCTAAGGCTGAGCTTGAGTCACTCGCAGAGGTGCTCAAAGGCACAGATATTATCGTGGCAAGTGATGAGATGTATGAAAAACTGGTTTACGGGATCGACTTTGTAGCGACTGCCAGTATCTCAGAAGATATGTACCAAAGAACGGTAACGATCAACGGTCTGAGTAAATCCGTGGCTATGACAGGGTGGCGCTTCGGGTACCTTGCCACACCCAACAAGGAGCTGATCGCGTCGATGAACAAACTCCAGAGCCAGAGTACCTCAAATATCAACTCTATCACGCAAAAAGCGGCGGTCATTGCACTTGAAGGCAAGGTAGATACGGATATCGAAGCGATGAGAGTCGCATTTGACGCAAGAGCCACCGAAGCGGTCAAGCTCTTCAATGAGATCGATGGCTTGAGCGTACTCAAACCTGATGGTGCCTTCTACCTCTTTGTCAATACCAAAGAGGTTTCGAACGACTCTATCGCGTTCTGTAAAGAGCTGCTGCAGGAGACCGGTGTCGCGGTAGTACCGGGGATAGGATTTGGTGCAGAGGGCTACTTCAGGTTCTCCTTTGCGACAGATATCGA
>JBEWPZ010000052.1:0-11153 GCA_047689535.1 Candidatus Sulfurovum kebritense
CTATCTATACCTCCTGAATAAAAACAAACCGTATCATCATGATATGTTTCAGAGTATTCAGGGGATAAAATATTTTCAAAAGTAACTTCAATATCATTAAAATGTAAAGGTTTCCAATTTGACCATATTTGGGACATTTTTACTGCATTGTCTATGGTTTTTTGTGTTCCTGATCCTTTAATGTGAAGTACGGCATTTAAACGCATTGCAATAGGCAGAAAAAGCCATACTGCAAAATCTTGTCTATATTTATTAATGAAATCTTTTGATGTATGATCAATTTGGCAGGTGATCATATCACTTGTAGAAAAAACTTTTACATGATTTTCATCATAGGACACAGAAACCTCAATTATTTTCTTCCCCTTCATTCTATATCCTTTATTTTTTTGAAATTATACTCAATATTACCTGCAACTTTTAGAATCCAGGTAACTATTCTCTTCTACGTTATAATATAAGATATATGTAAATAGGAGCGAGATAGAGTCGATAAGTAAGAGAAGGATCTGATGATGAAAGCTTATGTAATATGGTTTATTTTGTTTATCTCTTTACTGAGTGCCCAGACAGGCTACAGGTTGGAGAGACTGACAAGCGGTCATGGTGTGATATGGGGAATGGTATTTATCGATGACGGAAAGATACTCTTTACCCAGAGAGAGGGAAAGGCAGGTATTTTATCTGTTGATACCAAAGCGGTCAAAATGCTCAAAGTCCTTCCGAAAGTACGTGCCAGAGGGCAGGGCGGTCTACTTGATGTGGCACTCTCTCCGAACTTTAACATAGATGGATGGATCTACTTCACCTATGTCAAAGAGGTGGGATCAAAAGGTGCTACGACACTCGCACGGGCGAAACTGCGTCAAGATAGATTGATAAAATGGGAAGAACTTATCGTCACAAACTCTGCAACCTCAAAAAACGTACACTTTGGCAGCAGAATAGCCTTTGATAAAAGAGGACACCTCTTCTTTACGATTGGAGACAGAGGGATCAGGGATAACGCACAGAATCTCAGAAACCATGCAGGTTCCATTTTAAGGTTGAACCTAGATGGATCCGTACCCAGAGACAATCCTTTTACGGGCAACGCCAATGCCTTGAATGAGATATACAGTTATGGTCATAGAAATCCACAGGGTATCTACTATGACAAGCGTAACAACAGGCTATGGTCCATTGAGCACGGGCCGAGAGGCGGGGATGAGATCAACTTGATCAAAAAGGGACAAAACTACGGTTGGCCTGTCATCTCCTACGGTAAAGAATACTGGGGACCTATAGCGGTGGGCGAAGGAACGCATAAGAGAGGGATGATGCAGCCGGAAAAGGTCTATGTCCCTTCTATCGCTCCAAGTTCCCTGATGATCTATCATGGAGACCTCTTCCCCCGATGGAGAGGAAAACTCTTTGCCGGAGCACTGGTCCAGAAACATATCAACATTATCGGAGTTGGTCCTCATGGTAAGCTTACCAGTGAAGAGAGGATCGTTGAAAAGTTTGGAAGAAGGATACGTTGTCTCACCCAAGACACCCAAGGATTTATCTATTTTTCGACAGACAGTGGAGAGATATTTAAACTCTCACCTATCTGAGTGATACCTGCTGTGTGAACCGAAATAAAAAAGTATAGAGTAAATCGAGTCTCTTCTACGCTATAATGATCTATATTCAAACCAAAAGGAACGCCCATGAAAATAGCCGTACCGGTCAAAGATAAAAACTTGCAGTTTTTTGGAAATGCGGGGCATACACCGTACTTTGCTGTGTTCAAACTCAAGGGAAGCGGTATGTTCAGGTCATTTGATCTTGAAGATGTAAGAAAAAATCCCAGAGACGACCTGGATGCGCAGGATCATAATGAGGATCATCACTGTGCGCATGATGCAGATGATGAAGCGCATGTAAAAGAGCACCTTAAAATGGGTGATGCCCTTGGTGACTGTGACTATATGGTAGTCAGACGTGCCTGCAAAAATACTGCCAGATCCATGACTGAACATGATATCAAGATCAAAAAGTACAATGGACAAGGTATCGAGGCGAAACAGATTTTGCAGGAACTCTCTCAAGAGTTTATCTAGTTGCTAAACGCCTGATAAGAGATCCATTCCCACCTTGCTGTGGAAATGGAGAGTTAGATGAATTATGAACGCCTAGCCAGTTCAAGATCGATTGCTGCTTTGAGCTCCTCCAGACTTTTGTCTATCTTGTTGTCTATTCCCAGTCTGCCAAGGTTCATACCAACCTTATCAACAAACTCTACATTAAAGCCATTCGTTGTATAGTCTACTTTTGCATAGACAGTCGTATGTCTGTTTCTATGTCTGTTCTGGTATCTGTAAGAGTAGTATTCTCTATTCTTGAGTCTTTTTTTGAAATAGAGTGTCTGTGTAGCACACTTCATGGATGGTGTATATTGTCTCCACGCATCATTTTGTGCACCTGTTTGAATCGCATGGACGACTTTGTCCTCTTTGAGTGCCGTAGGTGATGCTGCATATCCGTTGGTACCTATAAATAATCCTAAAATCGCTGTAACTGCTAATAATTTTTTCATTAATATATTCTCCTGAATGAACTATATAGTTTTGTTTTTTATATTTTTTGTTGGGTAAATGTATCTATGAACCATCTCACTTATACCTATCAAGGTAACAAGAAAGTATGATCGTTTTATGCGTTCAGGAGTATAGGAGGTTTGAAGATATTGGTAAGATAGAGTTGATCTACTATAGGTATCGAGAAATAAAAGCTTACAAAAACCTCTGTTTCTCTCTGATAGAGTTCTGAAATATTAGCAATCAAATTCTCATCTGACTTTGTTTCTACCTCTTTCTCTTCTAATGAAACTTCAACTTTTGTTTCTAAAGCATTATCTATAATATTGGATGAAGTAAGGTCAAAGGAGATAACATTCAACAGAACAACAATCATGGATAAAAGATAATACTTCTGTAACTTCATACGGCGGATAGTAGCATACTCAAATTAAGATGTCAATAGTTTCTATCCACTAAAATATTTTAGTGTGATTTAACGTAACACTGAGGTCATATTACATCATTTCACTATTCACTCTGGTTTATCCAAAGCTTCTCTCAATGCCTCTTCAATGGTTGAATATTTAAATCTAAAACCGATCTCTAACAGACGTTCAGGAATGACTTTCTGTCCTTCGGTCAGTACCGTAGCCCCTTCCGAAAAGAGAAATTTCAGGACAAATTTCGGCAAAGGTATCACTGTAGGCCTATGTAGGATTTTACCCAGTGTTTTAGTAAGCTCTCTGTTTGTCACCGGGTTGGGGGCACAAAGGTTGAACGTACCTCTGCGCTTCTCATTGGCAAATACAAACAGGTAGGCATTGAGGAGATCATCGATATGTACCCAGCTAAAGGGTTCACTCCCATCTCCTATCGTTCCGGCAATTCCCAGCTTGAAGGAAGGCAGCATTTTGGAGAGAGCTCCACCGCCTTTGCCGAGTACGACTCCAAAACGAAAAATGACCACCCGTGTAAACTCCTCTGCCTCTTTAGCCTCTGCTTCCCAGTCTTTACAGATCTTGGTCAAGAAATTATCGCCGTAGGTATAGTCCGTCTCACTCATGGGCCCGTCTGTGGCATAGATACCGACAGCTGAAGTGGAGACCAAGAGTTCCGGTTTTTTTTTCATCCGTCTCATCGCCTCAACCACATTGCGCGTAGTAAGTATCCGGCTGTCATAGAGTACTTTTTTGTAAGCGTCACTCCATCTGTGGATGATCGGTGCACCGGCAAGATTGATAACGATATCTGTCCCTTCCAGTACCTTGGCGATCTCTCCGATGGTTTTATTGGTATCCTCTCTGCCCAACGGGAGAACTTCGAAATCTTCAGATCTAAAAAAAGATTGCATATAGGTTCCGATAAAACCATTTGCACCGATGATTGCTATCTTCTTCATCACACTTGTCCTTCCATTCTATAGATTTTTTTTGATCCATATTTCTTTATATACATCATATATATTTACCATGTAAAGTGTGTGTAATAGTTTCATGATAAAATCAAGGTATAATAATTATAAAAGGAACTATACATGCATTTGACATTTGGCGACTATAAGCTAAGAGTACATTCGCTCGAAAACAAACTATCGGTACAGGTGACCTCCGATCTTGGAGAAGTACATCTTTTGAGCGAGGATCAATGTACAAGCGACTTTCCAAACGAAATCTGTTTCTCTATCGAAAACCCGAGCAGAAAACCTCAAGCCATGGGATTGAAAAGGTTTGCTTTTGGAGAATACACCTTTATCCTCGGTGTCAATTATTCCGGTGAACTTTTCCTCTTCCACAGTGTGAAGCTCTTTGTTGGCAAAAAAGTGATCGATGGCAAAGATGCCTTGACCTTAGCCTTCTTGAAGGACCCTCAAGCATAACTATTTCTCCCGTTTTACGAACAGGATAACGGGAGAAGCCACTCTATAGTATAATATCTTTCAAAATGTCAAACAAAAAAAGAGCTCCTATGCAACATCTTCCAAAGATACTACTTCTCTTATATCTTATACTCTTTAGTTTCCTGGCAATTGAACCTTATGACAGAGCTACCTGGATGGTAGAGAATATTCCTGTACTCATAGCCGTAGGTATACTGGTCATATGGTACAGAAGATTTGTCTTTTCCAACACAGCCTATATCCTGATGTGGGCATTTCTCTGCTATCACACCATAGGCGGTCACTGGAGTTTTGAGAGGGTACCTTTTGAGTACGGCAATCAACTTCTCTCGTCACTTGGGCTTGACTTTATCTTTCCTGACGGTCGCAACAACTTCGATAGAGTGGGGCACTTTTTTGTCGGGGTATTTGCCTATCCCATAGTGGAGTTTCTACTCAGAAGGTATTTTGTCGCGAACGGTTTGGTCGCTTTTTTGTTTGCGATCTTTGCGATAGGCTTTTGGGCAGCAAGCTATGAGATTATCGAAATGTACTATGCAGTCATAGAGGGAGGTACCTCCGGATCACTCTTTTTAGGCTCCCAGGGAGATATATGGGATGCACAGAAAGATATGTTGTTGGATATATGCGGTGCGATACTTTTTGGCTTTTTCGCTATAATCACGGTCCAAAAAGACCAGAAGAACTGAAAGAGAGGAAAATCATGGAAGAACTACCAAACTGCCCGGAGTGTGGAAGCCAATATACTTACGAAGATGGGGAACTTTATGTATGTCCTGAATGTGCGCATGAGTGGAGCAAAAGCGAAGCTGCACAAGAAGAAGAGCAAGGATTAGTCGTCAAAGACGCCAATGGGAACATTCTTCAGGATGGTGATAACGTTACTGTCATCAAGGACCTAAAGGTCAAAGGAAGCAGCGATGGGATCAAAGTAGGGACCAAGATCAAGGGTATCCGCCTTGTTGAAGGGAACGATGGACATAATATCGACTGTAAAGTTCCCGGTGTCGGAGCCATTAAACTGAAACAAGAGTTTGTGAAGAAAGCATAACAGACTTATACATCTTCTATACTGAAAGAGCATCTCTTTTGGTATAGTAGTATCTGCATACTTACTGTACTTTTCGCCTACCGTAGAGAAAAAGGGCAAAAAAGGAAGCATATGATACTAAAAAATATTAAAGCAATCATGACTGACATCGGTGGAGTACTCTATGTCGGAAACCATGCGATCAATGGCGCGCCGCAGGCACTTAACAGGCTTCGCAAACACTACCCCCTAAGACTTATCAGCAACACTACTCGTGAAACACCTCTAACGATCACCGCGCATCTAAAAAAACTTGGTTATGCTGTCAAGGATGAGGAGATCTATACTGCCTTGGCAGTAATGAAAGAGTATGTACACGCCAAAGGCTACAAAGCCTATACCCTTCTGACCGATGAAGCCAATGACTATTTTGATGCATTGCGCGGTGATGAAAATGTAGATTGTGTCGTAGTTGCCGATGCGCATACAAACTTCCATTTTGAAAGTATGAATCAAGCTTTCCGTCATCTTGAAGAGGGAGCTGAACTTATCGGTGCGGCCAGAAGCCGCTACTTCAAAGACAGTGACGGAAAGCTTACGCTCGGAACGGGAAGCTGGATCAAGGCACTTGAATTTGCCAGTGGGAAAGAAGCAACTATTATCGGCAAGCCCAGTGCCTCGTTTTTTCATCTGGTAGCTGAGTCGTTAGGCACGGAACCACATGAAGTGTTAATGATAGGCGATGATATCCTCTCGGATATCGGTGGCGCACAGAAGGCAGGTTTCAAAACGGCACTGGTCAAAACAGGAAAGTTTAAAGAGCGTGATCTGCACAGTGAGATCAAGCCCGATCTCATTGTAGAGAGCTTTACTGAGCTTGTAGGGCAACTGTTGGACTGATAGATGAAAAAGTATATTCTATTTGACAATGATGGCGTACTGGTAGAGACAGAACAGTGGTACTTTAGAGCCAACTATGAGATACTCAAGACTATGGGTATAAGACTGGAAGAAGAACGTTACAAAGAGATCATGATCCAGGGACAAAGTGCCCTTATGCTGGCAGAAGAGCAGGGCCATACGCAGGAGAGAGTAGAGCGTGAACGTGCTAAGCGTAATGCACTCTACCAGCATTACCTGCGTACGGAAGATATCGCTATCCCCGGTGTACATGAGGTACTCTCCATGCTGAGTGAAAAATACCGTATGGGGATCATCACCTCTGCCCGTCAAGAAGATTTTGAGCTGATCCATGAGGGACGCGGCATTATAGATCCTATGGAGTTTGTACTGTGCAGCGGGGAGTATGCGCGTAGTAAGCCTCACCCGGACCCCTATCTAAAAGGGCTCTCCCTTTTTGAAGGAGAAAAACATGAAGCACTGATCGTCGAAGATTCTGAACGCGGGTTGCGTGCAGCGGTCAGTGCCGGCATAGAGTGTGCAGTCGTAGATAACCAGTTTACCGCCAACCATGACTTCAGCAGTGCCACACACCGTATTCAAAACCTGGATGAGCTTATTTCCCTACTGGATAACTACTCCCTCTAACGGATTCACTACTTCTCAGGAGGTGTCTCTTTCATTACCTCAAAGGCATCAAGAGGCTCTTCGAACGCAATGAAAAGAACACACGGCTCATCTCCCTTTTCACAGTAGGCAGTATGCGGTAGTTTGGATGGGCCATAGGCATACATTCCTTTTGTAAGCACTTCGCTCTCCTGGTTATCATACGTCACCGTCATCTTACCCGATACAAGTACCATCCGCTCTGCAGAAGTATGCCAGTGATGCGGGATAGGATAATCAGCAGGTACTTTGAAGAAAACATCCAGGTTCTCTTTGGCCGGGTCACCATGCAATACGGCGATCCGGCACCCGTCACCGAGAAATGCCGGACATGGTCCCCACACCAGAGAATCCGTCTCATAGCTAAAGGCAAGTGCCTATTCTTCAGCTAACCCCTGGCTTACAACTAACAGACTGGAAACACAGAGACTCAAAAATATTTTTCCCAACATGATATGACTCCTCTCATATTTTGATCGCTTACATTAATATATACTATATTATATATATGTGCAGATGGTGTGCAAAGGTAACACGCGTTTACGTTATAATTCCTCTATGAAAAAAGAACACTATATCGGACTGATGTCGGGAACATCGATGGACGGCATAGACGCAGTACTCTGCCGAATCGATAAGTATGAATGTCAACTGATCCATGCCACAGAGTACCCGTTCCCTCCAGAGCTTAAAGAAAAACTGCTTCAGACGATCAACTGTAAGAGTACTTTGGAGCAGATAGGAAGATTGCATATAGAGCTGGCACTACGCTTTGCAGATGCGGTCAATGAACTGCTGGAAAGTTATGCTGTCGACCCCGGGTCGGTAGTAGCCATAGGCTCACACGGTCAGACGCTCTGGCACGCACCCAACGGAGAGTATCCTTTCAGTATGCAGCTGGGTGATCCCAGCACACTCGCTGCACGTACACGCATCCCGGTAGTGGCTGACTTCAGAGCCAAAGATATCGCTTTAGGCGGGCAGGGTGCACCGTTGGCTCCGGCTTTTCACCAGTTTCTGTTCCAGGAGGCAAGTCAGAGTATCGCCGTGGTCAACATAGGCGGAATGGCCAATATTACGATACCGGGCAGGCAACTTCTGGGATACGATACGGGACCGGGAAATGTACTGATGGACCTGTGGTGTCAGAAGCATACCGGAGAGCGCTATGACAAGGACGGGGCATGGGCACAAATAGGGGAGGTAAACTTCACCCTACTGGAGAAAATGCTCAATGATCGCTACTTCAGCCAGCCCCATCCCAAAAGTACAGGCAGAGAAAAGTTCAATGGGCACTGGATCAACCAACTGATAGGAAATGAGTCTCTCAAAAGTGAAGATGTACAACGTACGCTTCTTGAACTGACTGCCGTTACGATCTGTAATGAACTGCTCAAGTTTCAAAGAGATATCGCAGTACTTTCTGGAGGAGGGGCGCAGAACAGCTTCCTGGTAGAACGCATTAAGGTCCTCATGCCGAATATCACAGTGATTATCGCAGAAAATGCTGATATGCTTGAAGCGATGATGATGGCATGGTTTGCCTATAAGAGGATCCACAATGAGCATATCAACCTCAAGGATGTTACCGGTGCAAAAGAAAACGGTATCCTTGGCGGTATCTACAGATAATTATGGCATCATCTTGACAGAGCTTATAAATCGTGGCATACTGACCCAAAAAGCATAGATTCATTTTTGGGGAATAGGAACGAAGGGAATAACTGATATGGAAAAAATAGAAGCATGGCTGGATGAAATCTACTGTGAGGGAACACTTGAAGCTGCATCAAGTGATGCAAGCTTCCGAAAATACTACCGTCTCAATGACGGTATACAGAGCAGTATCATTATGGATGCTTCACTTCAGAAAGAGTCCCTCGAACCCTTTGTCGATATCGCATTTCGTCTGCGCGATGTGAAAGTGACGGTTCCTAAAGTACTGGTACAGAACCGGGAAGAGGGTTTTTTGATACTCGAAGATATGGGGAGCAGACACCTGCTGGAGACGATCGATGAAACGAACTTTGAGCACTTTTATGACAAGGCGATCGATACCATCGTAAAAATGCAGGGTACCCAGACACAAGACCTACCTGATTATGATGCAGCGTTCCTGCGTTCTGAGATGGACCTGATGCAGGAGTGGTACCTGGAAAAACACCTGGGGAAAACCCTTAACGAAAAAGAGAAAGAGACGCTTGATGGGGTATTAAACAATATTATAAAAGAGGTCTTGGCGCAGCCGCAAGGGTACTTCGTCCACAGAGACTTTCACTCACGCAATATTATGCTCAGTCCGCATGATGAGATCATCGTGATCGATTTCCAGGATGCCAGGGTAGGCGCTGTCACCTACGACCTCGTCTCACTGCTCCGCGACTGCTATCTCTCCTTCGATCCGAAAAAGATCGAAAAGCTGGCACTCGGCTTCCGTGACAAACGCGGGCTGGATGTCGATGATGCAACCTTTATACGGTGGTTTGATTTCATGGGGTTACAGCGCCATATCAAGGTACTGGGGATCTTCAGCCGTCTCTATCTCCGTGACGGAAAAGAGGGCTATCTCAAAGATATACCGCAGACACTCAAGTATGTAATTGATATAGCAGGCAAGTATGAAGAGACAAAAGGGCTTGTAGATATCCTGCAAAGATCATAAATGTCAGGGTGAGGGCACCACGACCTACAGAAAACGATAATCTCAATTTTATGAGTTGAGAAACTTCTCTTTAAAAAGCCCTTTGATCGTACCGTTCAATCCATTGGAGTTGAACATGATCAACTCACGGTAATAGCGCTGAAGCATCTCTGTAGCCAAAACTGATTTTCCTCCTACAAGTACCATGCCTGTCGTGATGATATCCTGGACCAGTTTGAAGAGTTCGATACGCAGTCTGTCCATAATATCGCCGTTTTGTGTCTCCATAAACTCATCTCTGATCGCTTCAAGTCTCATAGAGGCATCTTTTTTGACCGCTTCATCATCAAGATGTTCGATCGCACCCAGCCCCAGGCTGTAGATCGCGATATGTACGGTCTTTGATATGGACTTAGATGCACTGTAACTGCCTAGCGGGAAGGAGGCTACGATATGTTCATGCGGGACAAAGAACGCATCGAGCGTTATATCCACAGTCGCCATTGACTCGCCGACAAAACTCTCCGCCGCTTCTCCGATATGAAACCCTTCAGCTTCTCTAAACGGTACGACTGCAACATACTCTGCACCACCACAATGGAACCCGACCAATAAGGTATCGAAAATCCCGTATCCGCTCGCCCAGGTCAGGGTACCTGTGACCCAGAATCCATCTTCACGCTCTTCGGCACTCACCACAGTGACCGGTGCTCTGAGGTGGTTGATCGCGATACCGCACCTTTTATTCAAGTACGCTTGCCTGAGAGGAAACCCATTCGCATGCATAATGTTGTTGGCTGCCAATATCTGTATCCCCAGAAAAACGAGTGAACCTGAATATCTTGTCAGGGAGCTGAAAAGCCTGAAGCGTGCCTCCCCCTGTTCCAAAGGAGGAAGATCCACAACCCGAAATATATCATGTCTATAGGCGATCTCAAATGCCTCTTTGAGCCTGCTGCTTTGCGAATCAAGCCTATAAATCGGTAGTGTTTGAAGTTCCTCGATCGTATCTGTTAGTCTGTTTTCATAGTCTAAAAGTCTCATCGTAGGATTATAGCATCTCTACTTTGAGTCTAAAATGTTACAATATCGGATCACTAAACTTAATCCACTAAAGTTTACTATCTCGCCGAGGACGAAGCTTTTACGAGAAATCATTTAGTGATTTCCCTGTATCACGTTTTAACGTTAGAAGTGAGAGGAATTTCAGAGGAGCTTCGCTCCTTTGAAAGGAGACATTAATATGAAAGCGATGATCCTTGCTGCGGGGCTCGGTACCCGTATGCGTCCACTGACAGAGACAACGCCGAAGCCACTGCTGAAAGTGGGAGGTATCCCTCTTATCGTATGGCATATCGAACGTCTGGTGCATGAAGGGATCACTGATATCGTGATCAATATCGCACATCTGGGCTACCAGATCCCTGAAGCGCTGGGCGATGGAAGTCAGTGGGGTGCGAAGATCACTTACTC
>JBEWPZ010000053.1:0-4353 GCA_047689535.1 Candidatus Sulfurovum kebritense
TTCCTACTTCCTCACTAGCAGCAAAGCTGCTCACTGCTGCTGCATATCGATATAGCGTCGCATCTTTTTGATCTCTTGGAAGTCTATCTCTCCTGAGACGGAGAGTGTGGCATCGTCCTGGATCACACTGCCGTCCGGGGAGATGATACTGGAGGATTTTGCCATATCGGCATCACTGCTGTTGCTGACGATGACATAGCACTGGTTCATCACAGCCAGAGCACGGGACAACGCCTCGAGGTGCGTTTTTCGCGGCCGTCCCCAGCGTGCCGGGATGAGGACCACATCTACCCCTTCCACGCGCTTCCAAAGCTCTTTGAAGCGAAGCTCAAAGCAGATCAGGATGGCATACTTCACACCCTCTACCTCAAAGGGCTTGATGGAGCGGGGAAGTCCTGCTTTGAAGTACTTCTGCTCCTCCCCGAGCCTGAAGAGCTTGACCTTGTTCTGTTTGTGTATCACTTTATGTCTGTGGATCACAACGGCCTGGTTGACAAACCGCTCTTTCTCCTTGAGGACCAGTGTCAGTACCACTGTCTGCTCACCGATAAGCTTTTTGAGGCTTTTCAGAGCCAGGATGGAAAACTTGGCCACCGTATCCATATGTGCATAGTCAAACCCGGTCAGAGATACCTCCGGAGCGATGATCAGATCTTTCTCCTTGTGGTACGCTACCAGTGCGATCAATGCATCCAGGTTCTCCTGATACCGCTGATGGGTCGGAAGCTGCAGCGTCACAACCTCCATCTTCTTACCCCTACGCATGCAGGCTTTTCCTAAAAGTCGTCAAAGTCCAGACTTCCTTTGGAGTAGTTGGTCACATTCCCTTCAAAGAAGTTCGTCTTCTGATCGTTGAACTTCGAGAAGTTATCCACCCATTTGATCGGATGCTCAACATTATAGAGTTTCTCAAGGCCTACGGCATGCAGTCTCTGGTCAGCCAGATACTGGATATACTGTGTGATGATATCATCCGTAAGCCCGAGGATCTGCCCCTGAGTGATATAGGCACCCCACTCCGACTCAAGCTTCACTGCCGATCGGAACATCTCATAGACCTCATCCAGAAGATCCGGAGTGAAGAGTTCCGGGCGCTCTTTTTTGGTCGAGTTGATCATGTTCTGGAAGAGCAGCAGGTGTGTCACCTCATCTCTCTGGATAAAGCGGATCATCTGTGCCGTTCCCAGCATCTTGTCCGAACGCGCAAGGGTATAGAGGTAGGTAAAACCGCTGTAGAAGTAGATACCCTCCAGGATCTGGTTGGCGAACATCGCTTTCACGATATTGCGGTCTGTAGGATTTTGGGCAAGCTCCTCATAGACATTGGCAATGGCATCGTTTTTGGTCTTGAGCATCATATCTTTACGCCAGAGCTCATAGATCTCATCGGTATTGGTAGAGATAGAGTCTACCATCACCGCATAACTCTGGGAGTGCAGTGCCTCTTCGAAGGCCTGTCTCACCAGGATCAGATTGACCTCCGGTGCAGTGATGAAAGGGTTCATATTGTCGATGATATTGTTGGTCTGCAGAGAGTCCATAAAGATCAGCTGTGCCAGTACCTTGTCATAGGCTGACTTCTCATCGTTCGTAAGGTTCTTATAGTCATTCACATCCCTGGTCATATCCACCTCTTTGGGGAACCAGGTATTGTTGAGCATCATCTCCCAGAGATTGTATGCCCACTGGTATTTTAGATCGTTCAGTTCAAAGATTCCTGTCGGATTCCCGCCAAATATACGACGCTCACTTGTCTTCTCTTTTGAGTCAGGGTTATAGATCTTTTTTCGAATCATTTCACTACCTTTTCTTGCCATTACTTTTTAAAATAATATACTCTTTTAACCTCAAATTTGCTTAGTCTGAAAAGGTGTGAAAATCCCGCCTGTTTCACCGCTATTCTTTCCCTGATTTTTCTTATTTTAGGCCCGTTTTATCGTAAATAGACTAGACTTGTCGGCATGAAGCATATAGAACTGGACAGACTGAAAAAACTGTTGGAGATCGTGGGGCCCTACCCCGCTACCTCTGTCGTACACTTTAGCGATGAGAACCTGGAACTTTCAGAGACCATCTATGACTTTTGCCATGCCAAATCATACTCCTATCAGGTCAATGCCACAGAGAAAGGATTTTGTGAAGCACTGCAAGAGAAGTTTGAAGGCAAAGAGGGGATCAGGATCATTGACTTCTCTCTGCAGCGCCCCAAATATCTGATCCAGGGTAAAACCTATGAATATCTCTTTGTCACTATGGAGATTCCCGAAGCGCAGAGAGACGACTTCCTGCGTAAAGCCCATGAGATCATCAGAAACTCCGGGAATATCCTGCTCTTTGTACCGCATGGAAGTGCGCAAGCGCGTCAGAAGTGGGAAAAAATGCTGGAGGAGAACTACTATGTCGCTACCAATACCATCGATGACCTCTTTGAAGCCTATGATGTCATCATCTCAAAAAAAATGCATGGTTGGGGTGATAAGTAAGACAGCTTTTCAAATGACACATTTAGTTTAAGGAGGACGCATAAGGGGAATATGCAGTGTTGGCATGAAAAGCTGTCAGGAAGGTGTAAGTGTTCACGGCCGGGGAGAATAAACCGTGCTTCCCCTTACCCTTCTTTCAAAAGTATACTCCATTTCTGTGTAGCGACTGTGTAGTAAAAAAATCTCTCAAATCTTTTCACTGTATCGTACAGGGTGCAGCCTCACCGAAAGAAGGAGACGGCCCGCTACGCTTCTTACGCTCTGGTGTACTTCTCTCGTCTCCTCCTTCTACCCGGGGGAGTACACAGTAACTCTACAGAAACGATCTATACTCACACTATAGCCTTGCAGAGGAGTGTAGCATGAAAAAGCAGACCATGACAATGACCGATCACCTCACCGGAGACTCCTATGAGTATGATATCCTTAAAGGTACACGTGGGCCGTCGGTAGTCGATCTGCGTACTTTTTTCAGGGATACAGGGATGTTTACCTTCGATCCCGGGTACACCTCAACCGCCAGCTGCGAATCAAAAATAACCTTTATTGACGGGGAGAAGGGTGAGCTGCGCTACCGCGGCATCCCCATCGAGAAACTGGCCCGGGAACACAGCTATATGGAGAGCTGCTACCTACTGCTCAACGGCAGACTTCCCAAAGAGAGGGAACTCAGGGATTTTGATCTTGAGATCAGGCACCGTGCCTACCTGCATGAGGGATTACGCCATCTTTTTAATGCCTTTCCGGACAATGCCCACCCTATGGCCACCCTCTCTGCCGCAGTGACGGCACTCTCCACGTTCTACAATGACCATCTCGAGATGAACAGTGAGGAGGATTATTTCGAGATGGCGCACCGAATCATCTCCAAGATCCCTACGATCGCAGCTTTTGCCTACAGGCACTCTCTCGGTATCCCCTTCATCCAGCCCGATATCGAACTGGGTTTCACGAAAAACTTTCTGACGATGCTGCGTGCCTATCCCGGAGGAAAGATGCGTATCGGACCTCATGGGGAAGAGAAGATCAAAGAGATAGAGGTCAAGGCCCTCGATACGATCTTTACGCTCCATGCCGATCATGAGCAGAATGCCTCGACCACCGTCGTCAGAGGTGTGGCCTCGACCGGTGCCCACCCCTATGTCGCGATCTCTGCAGGTATCTCCGCACTCTGGGGACGGGCGCATGGCGGAGCGAACGAATCGGTGATCGCCCAGCTTGAGCATATCGGAAGTGTCGAGAGGGTCGATGACTTTATCAAAAGGGTCAAAGACCCGAACGATGATTTCAGGCTGATGGGCTTTGGGCACAGGGTCTACAAGAACTTCGATCCCAGGGCAAAGATCCTCAAGCAACTACAAGAGAAACTCAAAGAGGAGCTTGACCTTGACTTCGAACTGATGGCAGTCGCGAACAGGATCGAAGAGATCGCACTGAGTGATGAATACTTCATCTCAAGGAACCTCTATCCCAATGTCGATTTCTACAGCGGCATCATCCTCACTGCACTCAAGATCCCCAAGTCGATGTTCACCCCTATCTTTGTGATCGGAAGGACCGTCGGATGGATCACACAGTGGATCGAATTCAAAAAAGACAAAAGCTCAAAGATCGCACGACCGAGACAACTTTATACCGGTGATTAAAATCCTATCATTTGGCCGCCAAAAGAGTGCAAAAATAAGACGTTTTTTTTATTTTTTAATACCAGAGGTTAAAAAAGGTATCAAAAGCGTTTATTTTGGCTTCTAGATAGGTTTATGGGAATTTTTGTGGTTTTGGTGGGAATTCGTGATTGGTGATTGGTGAGTGGTGAGTGGTGAGTGGTGTTACGTGTTACGTGTTACGTGTTACGTGTTACGTGTTACGT
>JBEWPZ010000053.1:4453-10694 GCA_047689535.1 Candidatus Sulfurovum kebritense
GTGTTACGTGTTACGTGTTACGTGTTACGTGTTACGTGTTACGTATCATGACAAAGTCATGAGAATGTGTCAAGTGCTGAGTAGCGGGTGCTGCTAGTGAGGAATGAGGAGTTAGGAGTGAGGAATTGTTGTGGGATGCATGGTATGCATCTTTTATTGAATGGTGAAAATTTTGTAGAGGCGGATCGTCGTGTCCGCCCGGAACAGATGGGAAATTCGTGATTTGTAGGGGCGGTGCCTTGTGTCCGCCCGGGGATGACAGGAATTGAATGTTTCTCCGTTCGCCCTGAGCTTGGCGAAGGGCATAGTGACCAGATTCGTTGACAAAAACCATCCTGTTATCGGTATAAACAGTACCTAGGTTCCGGTGGGCTGGCAAGCCCACCCTACGCGTTGAAAAGCAAAATTAGTACGGTTACCTTGGCTTATGGATCCCCGGGTCAAGCCCGAGGATGACGAGAATTTGGTGTTTCTCCGTTCGTCCTGAGCCTGTCGAAGGATGGTAAGCATTTATTTCTCTGTCTAGTTCCTGGTGCGTGGTTACGCACCCTACGCGAAAATTTAACCCCATTTCATCACACAGTATCTGTAGGTCGGGATACCAGTATCCCGACTTCACCTCTTATGGAGAAATTACCCTTGATGTCTGAGTGAGGAGACCCCGACCTACACTCTCCTTCTGTTGCGCACGAAAAAAAAGAAAAGGAATGAAAGAAATATAATAAGTGTTACTATAAATGAAAAAAGAAATAGTCTCTTAGTTTGCTGTAGATTTTATCGCACGGTGTGAGTAGAGAGAGGGAGCTTACGTGTAGTAAGTGACCGATCGGCGCGAAGCCATATTTTGTGATTTACTGTCAACCTTTTTTACAGGCAAATAGCCTTTTAGGTTGCTGTAGATTTGGATGTTGTTGAGAAGGAGCTTACGTGTAGTAAGTAAGTGACTGAACCAACTCACCCAAAGATACAGTGACATAAAAGTGCGATTATTGGCAACCTACACATTCTAGAGATCTGTCTTCCACATCATTACTTGACTCAGGAGACTGAGATCTTAGATAATACGTTGACTTCAGGCCGAACTTCCATGCATCCATATAGATCTCGTTGAGATATTTACCGCTTGCTTTGTCAAGCGTGATAAAGATATTGAGCGACTGTCCCTGGTCGATCCACTTCTGTCTGATCGCTGCAGCTCTTATGAGTACCCTCTGGTCCAGGTCATAGGCAGGGGTATAGTACTCCCATGTCTCAGGAGAGAGGTTCGGTACGACTACCGGGATAAGGCCCGAGAGGTTCTCTTCGAACCACTTACGCTTATAGACCGGCTCGATCGCCTGTGTCGTACCCGTCAGGATAGAGATCGAACTTGTCGGTGCCACTGCCATCAGGTACCCGTTTCTCATTCCGTCGGTTTTGACCTTCTCTTTCAATGCCTGCCAGTCATAGCTGTACCCGAAGAGCCCGCCTCTGTCAACCAGTTTACACGCCTCTTCATTGGCTTTGTCGATCGGCAGGATCCCTTTGGACCAGTCTGAACCTTCATAGAGCGGATACTTTCCTTTCTCCAGTGCAAGGTCTGATGAGGCACGGATCGCATGATACGAGACAGCCTCCATCAGCTCATCGACCTTCTCAAAGTGTTCATAGCTTCCCCAGTGTAGACCGCACTCGGCCAGCATCTGTGCTTCACCCATCACCCCCAGACCTACGGCTCTGGTCTTGTGGTTCGTTTTTTTCACTTTGGCAAGCGGATAGAAGTTCAGGTCGATCACATTGTCAAGCATACGCATCGCCGTCGGTACGACCCTTGCGATATCCTCAGGGGTATTGACACGTCCAAGGTTCACAGAAGCAAGGTTACATACGGCCGTATCACCGTCCATCTTCTCTTTGTCGGTGATCCATACCTGTTTCCCGTTCAGGCTGTCCATCGCTGTCACCTTCTTGGCAGGTTTGGTCATGCCCGTGTCAACCGTGATCATCTCATTCTCTTCATAGGTCTCCACACTGCCGTCATCAAATGTCAACTTGATCTTATAGTGGTTCGGTGACGTGTTCTGGAAGATCTCAGTACAGAGGTTGGAACTTCTGATGACACCTGCATGCTTGTTCGGGTTTGCTCTGTTTGCCGAATCTTTAAAGGTCAGGAACGGGTTGCCCGTCTCAAAATAACTTCTGAGAATCTCTTTCCAGAGTCCTTTTGCCGAGATCACCTCTCTGGTGATATTGTCATCAGAGTTCTCAAGTTCGATGTAACGTGCAGTAAACTCCTCGTCATAAAGCTCTGTCAACTCCGGCACCTCATACGGATCAAAGAGTGTCCACATCTCATCATCTGCGACACGCTGCATAAAGAGGTCATTGAGCCATACTGCGGGGAAGAGATCATGTGCCCTGCGGCGCTCCTCACCTGAGTTTTTCTTGAGATCGATAAAGTCTTTGATATCCACATGCCAAGGCTCTACATAGACGGCGATCGCACCTTTACGTGTACCCAGCTGATCAACAGCGATCGCTACATCATTGGCGATCTTCAGGAACGGTACGATACCGCCGGCTGCATGTTTGTGTCCGTCGATATAGGAGCCCATCCCACGTACCAGTGACCAATCCCAACCGATACCTCCGCCGAATTTGGAGAGGAGTGCCATCTCTTTGTATCCGTCAAAGATCCCTTCGATGTTGTCCGGGGTCGACCCGATATAACATGAGCTGAGCTGGTGTCTCGGTGTACGTGCATTCGAGAGTGTCGGCGTCGCAGCCATCACTTCAAATCTACTCAGGATATCATAGAACTTCTTCGCCCAGCTCTGACAGTCGAATTCATTTTGAGCCAGGAACATCGCTACACCCATAAAGAGCTGCTGAGGCAGTTCGATAGGCCTTCCGTCCCTGTTCTTGATCAGGTATCTGTCATAGAGTGTTCTGATCCCGAGATAGGTGAACTGCAGGTCACGCTCTGGTTTGATATAGTCGTTAAGGTCATCAAGGTCATACTTCTCTTTCAATCCCAGTACGATACGCCCCTCTTGTTCGCCGCGCTCAAAATACTCACGAAGGTGGTTATATCCGGTATATCCTGTCGACTTGTGGTAGATATCATAGAGGAAGAGTCTCGCCGCCACAAACGTCCAGTTCGGTCTGTCAATGTCAATCTTGTCAACTGCTGTTTTAATCAGTGTCCTCTGGATCTCTTCCGTAGGAATCATGTCACGAAACTGGAGCTTGGCATCAACTTCCAATTCACTCTGACTTACACCATCCAGTCCTTCGATCGCTGCAGATGTATACTTCTGGATCTTCGATACATCCAGGGTTTCTACTCTTCCGTTTCGCTTTACAACTCTGACCATTTTGACTCCTGAAATATTTAACTTTGTTTATTAAAACTGTAGTAATACAGAGCAACTGACAATGTTTGATCTGCTTCTCTTTCTTTTGAAAAAAAACTCTGTGTTGTGCAGTAATATTAAATCCGATTTTACTCAATTTGTGCTTGAAAAACTATGAAAATATGTATCATTTTTAGGCATTTTTTTTATAAGATTTCATGATACTTTTTCAACTCCCGCTAAGTAGGTAGCCAGGTAATGTATTGACGAAAAAACGTATAAAATAAAAGTACTGTACAGGTGATACTTTCAAACAATTTTTATGATTGTGAAGAAGCTGTTTGGAAAAGAGATTCAACGCTGAAAGAGAGGTACAGCGTTGAAATTTTGGAGAGAAGATACTCTG
Organism: Candidatus Sulfurovum kebritense; assembly: GCA_047689535.1. Lineage (GTDB taxonomy): Bacteria > Campylobacterota > Campylobacteria > Campylobacterales > Sulfurovaceae > Sulfurovum > Sulfurovum kebritense. The sequence continues at coordinate 8,195 of JBEWPZ010000053.1, forward strand.
TAATAGAACTACTTGTTAAATACTCTGTTGAAGATCGCATCCACGTTTTTCGTATAGTAGTCGTAGTTGAAACACTCTCTGATCTCTTCTTCACTCAATTTACTTCTAAGCTCCTCATCTGCCAGGAGGTGTCCAAGGTAAAGTGACTCGCCCTTTTCGTTGGTTGTCGGTTTGCCCTGCTGGATCTCTTCCCATACCTTCATCGCATTTCTCTGAACGATCCTGTAGGCATCTTCTCTGCTTACGCCCGCTTTTGGAAGCTCAAGAAGTACACGTTGAGAGAATACCAAACCACCTGTCAGGTTCAGGTTCTTCATCATATTCTCCGGCATGACAGTCAGGTTTGCGATCACATTGTTCATACGGTGAAGCATAAAGTCGGTTGTGATAAACGCATCAGGAAGCCAGAATCTTTCAGTCGAAGAGTGAGAGATATCTCTTTCGTGCCATAAGGCTACATTTTCCATCGCAGGCGCTGCATAGGCTCTGATCATTCTTGCAAGCCCTGTGATGTTCTCGGTAAGGATCGGATTTCTTTTATGCGGCATTGCAGAAGATCCCTTCTGCCCTTTTGCGAAATACTCCTCAGCTTCATAGACTTCCGTTCTCTGAAGGTGTCTTACCTGAACCGCAAACTTTTCAACGGAAGAAGCCAGCAGCGCCAATGCCGTTGCCAATCTTGCATATCTGTCTCTATGCACGACCTGGTTTGAACAAGGTTCAGGCTTCAACCCCAACTCGGCCATAGCATACTCTTCAAGTTCCAACGGTGCGTGTGCAAAGTTACCCATCGCTCCGGAGATCTGACCTACACAGATCACCTCCATCGTCTCTTCAAGGTTCTTAAGATGACGTGCCACTTCATCATACCAGACCGCTAAAGTCAGACCGAATGTAATGGGCTCACCATGAATACCGTGGCTTCTCCCTACCATCAATGTGAACTTGTGCTCTTCCGCTCTTTTCTTGATAGACTCCATAAGCATCTTCACATCTTCAATGATGATCTCCAAAGAGTCTCTCATCTGAAGTGCTACACCTGTATCGACTGCATCTGAAGAGGTCATACCGTAGTGGAACCATCTTGACTCTTCACCAAGACTCTCACTTACACTGGTATTGAAAGCGATCAGGTCGTGTTTCGTCACCGCTTCGATCTCTTCGATCCTCTCTACTGAGAAAGTCGCATTCTTTACGATCTTTTCACAATCCTCATCAGGGATCAATCCAAGTTTGTTCCAGGCTTTTACCGCTGCCTTTTCCACCTCAAGCCATGCTGCATATCTTGCATGCTGTGTCCACTTCTCTGCCATTTCGGGTCTTGCATATCTTTCTACCATTACTCTATCCTGTATAGATTTTTTTATGATAGAATTCTACCGAAAATGCAGTTACATTCGTCTAAAAAAAATTCATTGGAGCCGTCATCCTGAACTCGTTTCAGGATCTCATTAGACACCTAAAGCAACTACCGTTAAGGGAGATTCTGAATCAAGTTCAGAATGACGAGAAACTAAAATGCCGTTTGTAAAAGAAACATTCCATATCGATGAACCGATAAAAGCCTTTATCTATGTCATGCGTACCCTGCGGTATACACAGGGGGAAGCACAGAGGCATATCGCCAAAGGACGTATCTTGATCAACGGTGAATCAATGTACCGTCCGGGAAATATGATCAATGGAGAGATAGAGATGGTCTTCTTCAGACCAAAACCGAAGGGCAGAACACCGCTCTTTGCAAACAGGGATTTTATGGTCTTCGAAAAGCCTTCGGGTGTACTGGTGCATCCCAATGCCATGGTCACCCCCTACTCTATGCTTGATGAGATCAGAAATATTGCCGGAGACAAGGCCAACGCCACACACCGTATCGATATGGAGACTTCCGGACTGTTGCTTGCCAGTAAACATAAAAAAGCGGAGCACTTTTTAAAAAGCTCCTTTGAACTGAAAACGATCAAGAAGTCCTATCTTGCCTGGGTCGACGGAAAACTGACGGAACCTTTCAGTGTCACAGCCCCTATCAAGATCAACGATGACTACTGTATTACAAAACATAAAGTCTTTATTGACGAAGCAGAGGGCAAGGCATCACATACGGATTTTGTTCCTCTGAAATATGATGAAAAGCGTGATGCCACCCTCGTAGCCTGCTACCCTCATACCGGTAGAACACATCAGATACGTGTTCATTTGTTTCACGTGAAACATCCGATCCTGGGTGATCCGATCTATGGAGCAACCTATGAAGCGACCAACAACTATCTTAACCTGACCCAGACCCCGGAAGAACGCCTGAGAGAGCATGGTGCCCCCAGACTTCTACTGCATGCACAGAGTTTGACATTTGAGTATGGATCGAGATTTTACATAGAGAGTAAAGTAGATTTTGAAGCGATGAAACGGTATATTCATCCGAAAGAAGAGAGACGGTTTAATAGATAGTAAGTAGTAAGTAGTAAGTAGTAAGTAGTAAGTAGTAAGTAGTAAGTAGTAA
>JBEWPZ010000054.1:0-10611 GCA_047689535.1 Candidatus Sulfurovum kebritense
ATAGTCTGTGTCTTTGGGAAAATACCAAGGATTATTAAATTCACCATATTCTTTATTTCTGTCAAACACTTCCTGCATCGCATCGGTCAGATATTTGATATTTCCATATCCTCCAAACTCGGCAATAAATCTTCCGTTTGCTTTTAATGCATTGGAAATTTTTGAAATTGCTGTTTCTGGCTCTTTCACCCAGTGCAAAACTGCATTGGAAAAGAGCGCATCAAATTCTTTTTCATAGGGTAGTTCTGTCGCACTCATAACATAAGCTTCAATGCCTTTTTCTTTTGTTTTTTCAACCATGCTCTCGCTTAGATCTACAGCGATGACTTTAGTATTAAACTTCTCGATCTCAACTGCAAGTGTTCCATCTCCGCAACCCAAATCTAAGATTCTTTCATTTTCTTTTGGATTGAGAAGGTCAACAACCGGAAATGCTAAATTTGATACAAAATCGGCATGTTTATTATAATTGTCAGCATTCCATTCGTTTGTACTCATTGTGTTCCTTCATTTTATAGTTTAACTATTTATTAGAGGAACATTGTGCTTGTACTCTCTGTGAGACAATGTCCTCTATCCCCTTGTTTGAAGTATTAGTAGTATACATAAAATGTCTGGCTATTTCAAGAAGTGGAGGTTTCGGTCTTAGGAATCTTATGTGTTCCGTTCGTATTGCGCTTGTCGAAATACGGTCTCTCAAACCCTTTGACAGGCTCAGGGTGAACGGCATATATTTTAAGGTTTTTGGGAATTGCGTAGTGTGATGGAGCCCCGGGTATAACCCCGGGGATGAGGGAGAATAGGGCAATTACGCTCTGTGGCTTCCGCGTCCGCCGTTGCGGCTGTCGCGTCCGCTTCCGCTACGGTTTCGGCTGCGGCTTCTGTTGTCGCCGTGACTGCTGCGGTGTCTTCCGCCGCCTCTGCGGCCGCGGTTTTTACTATTACCTTTTTGCTCTTTTGCTCTCTCTAGCGCTTTTGCGATCTCTTCATGGTTCAGACCGATCTTGTCTTTACCTTTCACCGAATTCTCCTCCTGGATCATTGATGCAAGGAGGTGGGCGATCGTGACGATATCAAGGTCGTGCTGTAGTGTCTTGACCAGGTTGATCGCACTCTCTGTCACTCTGGTATCAGCGATCTTTCCGATCAGCTCATTTGCCTTGGCATCCTGTACTTCGATACGTGTAGGGATGATCTCGGTACTCATCTGTGTCCCGACATCTTTTTCGATACGTTTGATCGTACGCAGTTCGCTCGGGCTTACCAGCGTGATCGCTTCACCCGATTTACCTCCACGTCCTGTACGACCGATACGGTGTACGTATGACTCGGAATCAAACGGGATATGGTAGTTGAAGACATGGGTCACATCATTGACATCCAGACCACGAGCGGCAACATCGGTAGCGATAAAGATATCGATTCCGCCCTGTTTGAAGGCACGGATCGTTACCTCTCTCTGTTTCTGTTCCATGTCACCATGCAGACCGCTTACTTTGAAGCCTTGTGCTGTCATGTGTGCGACAAGTCTGTCTACCTCTTTTTTCATACGGCAGAAGATGATACACTTCGTCGGATTTTTGAAGTCGATCAGTCTTACCAGCGCATCATCTCTTTCGCTCTCTTTGACGACGTAGTACTGCTGGGTGATCTTCGTGTTGGTCGTCTCCGCTTTGGTGATAGAGACGGTTTTAGGGCTTTCAAGGATCTCTTCAGCCAGTTTACGGATCGCCTTTGGCATCGTTGCTGAGAACATCAGTGTCTGGCGCTCTTTCGGGAGGAATTTGAAAATGTTCTTGATCTCATCAAGGAATCCCATATCGAGCATCTCATCCGCTTCATCAAGTACCACAAAATGCGGGTTAATCTTGATCTTTCCGCTCTCAAGAAGGTCCTGAAGACGTCCCGGAGTCGCGACAACGATCGAAGCCTGTCTGATACGGTCTATCTGTTTACCGTACGCTGTACCACCATAGACGGTAGCGGTTTTAAGCCCTGCATTTTTACCAAAACGGTAAAGTTCGTCACTTACCTGCATCGCAAGCTCACGGGTAGGGACGATAACAAGCCCTTCGATACTTCCGTCAGCCTTCATCATACTCATGATCGGCAGACCAAACGCAGCGGTTTTACCTGTACCTGTTTGCGCCTGAGCGATCATATCATGTCCTTCAAGGACTAGGGGGATACCCTCTTTCTGTACGGGGCTTGGTTCTGTAAATCCTGCTTCTGCAATAGCAGCCTGGATACTCTCTTTGAGGTTAAAATCTGAAAATTTCATAGTTCTTCTTTGTATTATATTGTCGGTGATTGCTGTATCTTGGTATTTAAATAAAATAGTATCAAGAGGTGTAAAAACCTGTTTTCTGCAGTTGATACCAAACTGTGTCGCGTCTGTTAGCGAGGAATAGAGGAGATAAATCATCGTTATCTCAAAAATAGAGTTCAGTACACTCTTGCATAAAAGTTCGGAATTATAGCAGGTTTTTTGCAATAAAGATAGGGGTAGCGCGAAATGTTCTCAATAGTCGGTGATATTATAAGTGATTAAAATATGATACAATAAGTTTATGTAGGTACCATCATGAAAAATATTAATATGTTTATCGTTTTGTCATTTTTGGTGTTAGGTATGCTGGGCTATAAGGTCTATGAGTATGATCACCAGATGAAATTTACCCAAAAAACGATACTGGAGAGTGAGATCCGTACCCTTTCCGAATTTATCGATGCCTTCCGTATCACCTATCAGGATATCCTCGATCAGGGACACATTGATATCAACGAAACGACACTTGAACTACTGCCCGTAAAAAGTCTTTCCAGGATCAGCGACCGTTTCTCCAAAGAGGTGAAAGAAGAGGTCTCGATCAGAAGTGTCTCCGACCGACCGCGCAACCCAAAGAATATGGCAAACCCGTTCGAACTGGAGATGATTCGCTACTTCGAAGAACATCCGGAACAAAATGAGATCTTTCTCAAGCAGGAAGATGCCTATCATTATGTCAAGCCGTTACGAATCCGCCAATCGTGTATCAAGTGCCACGGGAAAAGAGAGGAGGTACTTCCTCTCATCAGAGAGAATTATATGACCGGACTTGGATACCGGGTCGGTGATGTAAGAGGGGTACTCAATATCCAGATCAGGGACCGAGGATATTTTACCGCGATGTATGAAGGTTTTCAGGATATGCTTGCCGGATCGATCATCGTCTATCTGATCTTTTTACTGATCATTGGTATCCTGGTTGCCAGAATGCGTGCCGACAGTGATGCCTATGCTGGTCGTTTGAAAAAAGAGATCCAGTCAAAGACGAAGAAACTTGCAAAACAGAAAGATATCTTCGAGACACTCTATGAGAAGTCCTCGGACGGTATTCTGATCCTGGAGAAGGGGAGGTTGGTACGGTGCAATCAGAAGATCGTGGAGATGCTAGAGTATGACTCCAAGAAGGAAGTGTTGAACCTGCCTCTTTCGAAGTTCTCACCACCACGTCAGCCCGATGGCCGTGACTCTTATAAAAAAGCTGCGGAGATGATAGAACTTGCGCGTCATAAAAAGATACATGAGTTTGAATGGATGTTAAAAAAGTCGACAGGTGAGGAGTTTTATGTCGAAGTGACCATGACCCCGATCGACCTGGATGAGCGTAAAGTGATCTATGTGGTATGGAAGGATATCACGGATAAAAAAGAGACACAGCAGCAACTGCTGGAGCAGAAAGATATCCTGGAGTATCGGGCGAACCATGATGCCCTGACTGATCTACCCAACAGGCAATATTTTAATTACAGACTGCAGGAAGAGATCGATGATACAAAAAAATCGGATAAACAGCTGGCACTTTTCTTTATCGACCTGGATAACTTCAAACAGATCAATGATTCCCTGGGACACCAGGTCGGGGACAGGGTACTGGTGGTTGTCTCTGAGCGTCTCAAGGCAACGACACGGCAGAGGGATACCCTCGCGCGGTTGGGGGGAGATGAGTTTACGATCATTATGAAAGATATCGAAAAGATGGGTGATGCGGCTGTCTTGGCAAAACATATCCAGGAGACATTGACGCAGCCTCTACAGATAGAAGGCCATGCACTCTATATCTCCTGCAGTATCGGTATCAGCTTCTACCCTCAGGACAGTGACAGAGCCGATGATCTGATCAGGTATGCGGATGCAGCGATGTATACGGCAAAAGAAGAGGGGCGGAGCAACTATCAGTTTTACTCCTATGAGCTGACAGAACTTGCGATGGAACGCGTGGTGATACAGACCAACCTGAGAGAAGCACTTCAAAACAATGAGTTTTCTCTGCTCTATCTGCCGCAAGTCAATACAGATACTATGGAGCATGTGGGGTTAGAGGCATTGATACGCTGGCACCATAAAGAGATAGGTGTGGTATCCGCTGAGAAGTTCATCTCGATCGCTGAAGAGTCCGGATTGATCATCGAAATAGACCAGTGGGTGATGCATACGGCCATGACGCAGGTATCCGAATGGTACCAGGAGGGGCTGAATCCCGGTATCTTATCGCTAAACCTCTCTTTAAGGCTCTTGAGAAGTGAGCACTTTGTCGAGATACTGCAACAGTGTATGAAAGAGAGTGATTTCAAGCCTGAGTGGCTGGAGATTGAGGTGACCGAAGCGCAGTTGATGCGGAAGCCCGAAGCGTTCATCTCTAGACTGCAGGAGCTCAGTGCTATGGGTATAGAGATCGCAATGGATGATTTCGGTACAGGCTACTCCTCTTTGGCTTACCTGAAACGCCTTCCGGTCAATAAGATAAAAATCGACCAGTCCTTTATCAAGAATATTCCGCAAGAGAAGGAAGATGTAGCGATCGTAGAGGCGATGCTGGCTTTGGCAAGAACCCTGAATATCGATACGGTTGCAGAAGGTGTGGAGACCAGAGAAGAGTTGGAGTTCCTGAGGGAACACCACTGTACCTATGTACAGGGATACTACATAGACAAACCGATGTCGGCTGAAGAGATCAGGTCAAAACTCAGCGAGGGCGGTAGACCTTGACATTCTCCTCTTTGTCTTCATCACGCAGGTACTGCGCATGCAGCTGGCTCATAACCCCTTTTTCGCAGTAGAGCAGGTACTCTTTGTCTTTAGGGAGTTTTTTAAACTCGGTTTTGAGTTTGTGGAACGGGATCTTGATACAGTCGCACGGTGTGGAGATACACTCCTCTCCGGAACGGATATCGATGATCACATTTTTTTCAGGATCCGGCATGTTGACCACCTCTACCGGGGCGCTCTGCGTCACATCATCGATGATCTCGTCCACCCAGATCGTCTGTGCATTTTCTACTGCCTGGTCGAGTATCGTATAGTCAAAGCGTTTTGCCTCTCTCTCCATACGCTTGTAGGAACCGTGTGTGATCGGGTTTTTGGAGATGACACCGCAGTATTCGGGCATATTCTCGGCGAAGTAACGGGTACCTATCCTGCTTGCGATATCGATGATCTCAGGTTTGTTCATCGTTGAGAGCGGGCGCAGGACCAGCTTGTTGGTCACCTGGTCGATAAGCGCCAGGTTACGCAGGGTCTGGCTGCTGACCTGTGCCACACTCTCTCCGGTGAGCAGTGCATCTATCTCCATCTCATCGGCGATCTTCTCTGCCGCCATCAGCATCAGGCGTTTGAGCGTCACACCCATATAGGTCTCTGCCGTGGAGCGGAAGATCTCTTCTACTACCGTATCAAACGGCACGGAGACGAACTTCACACGGTGGGAGGCACCGAACTTGTTCCAGAGATAGAGTGCGACCTGTTTGACCCCGATCTCATGCGCAGCCCCGCCGAGGTTGAAGAAGATAAAGTGGGTTTTGATCCCGCGCTTCATCGTCAGGTAGCTGGCAACGGTAGAGTCAAACCCTCCTGACATCAGCGAGAGGATATCTCCCTGTGTACCGATAGGGTAGCCGCCCAGCCCCATATGTTTGTCGGTGATGATATTGAGCTGGTTATTGATCAGTTCGATACGCACAGTGATCTCGGGGTGGTGAAGGTCCACCTTTCTTGCCTGGGAGTGTGAGAGGAGATATCCGCCGACCGTACGCTCCATCTCCGAGGAGTTGAAGGGGTGTTTTCCTGTACGTTTTGCCCGTACAACAAAGCTTTTGTCATTGAGACCCTCTGCCACAACTTCACCGACTTTGGTTTTGATCTGATCAAGGTTCTCCATCGCGTCAAACTGCAGTGCCTCAAGTACCTGGTCGATCCCCGGAGTATCCAGAAGTATCTGTCTGACCTCTTCGACCAATGCGATAGGTGTGACCACTTCGATCTTGTCGCTGAACTTCTTGATATGCATGGTTTCACTCAAGGGATTGAGCAGTGCCTGAAGGTTGTTGTAGAGTTGTCCTACCATCTGTTTTTTTGCAGAGTCACCTTTGACCATGATCTCCGGAAAGAGTTTGAGAATGAATTTCTGTGTTTTGTTTGCTGATACGTCCACTAAGTTAACCCTTCATTAAAATTGATGAAATTATAACATAGTAGCATCGGGGTTACCGTGCTGTATAGATTGACTATCATTTTGAAACAAATGACGGGTAGAGGTGGCTGCTAAAAAAGCGGGTCACCCTGGTCGATATACCACTGCAGGATCCTGTTCCAAGCATCGGAGGCAGTGTCGGCAAACTCTATCAGCTCCAGATCCTTGTGAGAGATCATCTCCTCTTCCGTAAGCATCTCAAAATTGACAAGCCTGTTCCAATACTCCTTGCATATCAGTATGACCGGTATCGGCTTACTCTTATGTGTCTGAATCAGTGTCAATACCTCAAACAGTTCATCAAGGGTACCAAAGCCTCCGGGAAAGATCACAAGTGCTCTGGCACGGTGTACAAAATGAAGCTTACGTATGGCAAAGTAGTGGAAATAGAAATCGAGGTCAGGAGTGATATAGGGGTTGGGTTCCTGTTCAAAGGGGAGTTCGATATTGAGCCCAATGGAGAGGGCACCTGCCTCTTCTGCCCCGCGGTTGGCTGCCTCCATAATACCGGGTCCTCCGCCGGTCATCAGGGTGACCCTGGCATCATCGGGTCCTTTTCCGCTCTCTCCGACCAGTTTTCCAAATGCCCTGGCTTCTGCATAGTAGATACTCTTTTCCACGATTTTATCGGCTTTTTTCAGTGTGGACTGAAGCTCTGTGGAGTCGGGATCCTCTTCAAGTGCTTTCTGCGCCTTCTGCTGTATCTGTACTGCATGCTCAGGCTCGATGACACGTGCACTTCCGAATACGACAATGGTATGCTTGATATGGTGTTCTCGCATTTTGACTTCTGCTTTGAGATAGTCCAGCTGCAGCCTGACCCCTCTGGCTTCATTATGGTAGAGAAAATGGGAACTGGCTTGGTTGGCTTTTGAGTCATGCATGACCGTACTCCTTTGCACACATTAACTTGAGACAGTTTTGCGGTGTTTCTCCTGCAATGAACTGTTGCATGTTTTTCAGTGAGATCTCCTGTATCCTTTGCAGTGCCTCTTTGGTATAGTACGCCATGTGCGGTGTGTAGAAAAAGTTCTCTTTTTTTGCCAGGGCAATGTCACTACAGACATCTGAGGCGATACGATTGGGGAGTATGTGATAGAGGCATGGCTCGATCACTTCGCACCGTGCAACATTGATGATGACCGCTTCGGGTTTGATCAGTGGACTGTTCTCTGTGTTGATGAGATCTGTCGTGGCAGGAGTGAGGGGCAGCGCCAGCATCAGTATATCCGCTTTTTTCAGCACCTCTTCCAGTGTGGTCAGCTGGATACCGATCTCATCATAAACCGGTCTATGGGTACGTGTGTACCCCATGAGGTGCATGCCAAACCCCTTGGCGATCTTTGCCATGTGGATACCGATCGTACCAAGTCCCAGTATGGCGATAGTCTTATCCTGCAGTTCAAATCCTTTGAGATCAAGGTAGGCTCCATTGCCTTGTTCTGACCGGGTGAGCGCCGTATGTGTTTGACGGGAGATATTGAGCAGCAGAGAGAAAGCGAATTCAGCTACAGCCGGCCCGGCATATCCTGAGACATTACTGACTCTCATCTCTCTGGAGTAGAGTGCTTGGCACTTCACATGCTCAAACCCTGTGGAACGGGTCTGGAGGTACTTGAGATTGGGAAGGAGCGAAAGCAGATCATCCTCTATCCGCGAGTCTATAAAAAGCGAGACGATATCAAACGTTTCGGTCTTGGTGAGCTCCTGCTGTATCGTACCTTCAAAAAAGAAGAGTCTGTGCCCGGTAAGCCTGGATTCGAAAAACGCTTTCTCCTCCTCTTTGATCTCAAAGAATGCGATATTCATATTTCCCTCCTTCTCAGGGTACCTTTATCTAATTGTACCCATTTATCCGCTTCCATCACAAGTACCAGCCCTACCGGGTGCCTATCACGGCATTTTAGATACCTATCTTTTCGCCATACTTGACGATGTGTGCTTTTTTATTCATCCGTTTGTGTATCTCCTTCTGAAAGATCTCCTGTTTGTCACGCTCTCCGTGGATGAGGAATATCTTCTCCAGCCTCTTAAAGCTTTGCATCCATTCGATCAGTTCATTTTGATCCGCATGGGCGGAAAATCCGTTGATCGTATGCACTGCAGCCTTGACAATGATATCTTCATTATAGACCCTGATCTTCTTTTCCCCGTCAATGATCTTTCTTCCCAGTGTCCCTTCGACCTGGTAGCCTACGAAGACCAGGGCATTGTTTTCATTCCACAACCGGTGTTTGAAGTGCTGAAGGATACGTCCCCCATTGCACATCCCCGCACCGGCGATGATGATACAGCGCGACTCCTCTTCATTGATCTTCATGGATTCATAGACATGCAGGGTATAGTCAAGATAGGGAAAACCGAAGATACTGCCGTCACGTTTCAAAAATGCGTTGCAACACTCACTGAGTTCCTCATGATACTCCTTGTAGATCTCTGTCGCACGTATCGCCATCGGAGAGTCAAGGTAGATCTTACATACGGGAAGCTCACCACTATCATACATCTGTTTGAGCATACAGAGGATATCTTGTGTACGGTCTATGGCAAACGAGGGGATAAGGACATTTCCTTCACTGTTGATCGTCTCTTTGATGACGGACCCAAGCTCCTCGTCACTCTCTTCAATCCCTTTATGATTTCTGTCTCCGTACGTGGATTCGATGAAGAGTGCGTCAGCCTCCTCAACGATATCAGGAGCAGGTAACACGAGGTCGTACCTGTTGCCAAGATCACCGCTGAAGGCAACACTCTTTTGTGCTCCATCTTCTGGAAATGTGATCACGATGACTGCAGAACCTAAAATATGTCCGGCATTTTTGAAGGTTACAGTGATGTCCTCTCCTAAAGAGAGTGGTTGATCATAGGTTGCTTCTCTGATAGGAAGTTGGTAGACCAGCCGTACATCATCCTTTTCATAGAGCGGCTTGGGAACGCTTTTCTCTTCACCGATACGCTGGGCTTTTCGGTAAGCAGTTTTATAGCTCTCTTCCTGGATCTTGGCACTGTCCATTAATACTACTTCAGCCAGGTCCATTGTAGCGTTGTGTGTGATGATGGTTCCATTGAAGCCCTCTTTGACAAGCTTGGGGATACGTCCGACATGATCAAGGTGACCATGTGTGATCAAGAGAAAATCGACTTCAGACGGATCAAACTTAAAAGGCTTTAGGTTGTCATCTTCCACCAACCCCTGGAACATTCCACAATCTATGAGAAGGTTGATACCGTTTTGCAGCTGTAACAGGTGACAAGACCCGGTGACCGTCTCTGCTGCACCAAAGGATTGTACGATAGCCATCATAACTCCTTTCAATTTTATTTATTGTAGCCCAAAAGATCACAGGATGTCAAAGAAGATTGGTTTTTAATTTTTTTCTCTGTACAATAGTTTAGTACGAACTATGCAATCAAATTCACGGAATTAATATCTATTATTGCGGTGATTCTATTGTATATTCGAGTTAAAAGCTGAAAGGATAGACTATGTCAGGATATATCAAGTGGTTTGAAGAACTGGGGATGGATGATGTGGAGCTTGTCGGTGGTAAGAATGCCTCTTTGGGTGAGATGTATCGTCACCTTACAGCAGAGGGGATACTTGTCCCCAACGGATTTGCCGTCACCGCAGAAGCATATGATGAGATACTCACCTTTAACCATGCCTGGGAGCGGCTTGAAGCAGAACTGAGCGACCTGGATCCCAAAGATGTCCTTTCCCTGCAAAAGAAAGGTCGAAAGTGCAGAGAGATCGTCTATAACTGCAAGCTTCCCGAAACGATAGAGCAGGAGATCAGGGAAGGGTATGAAGCGCTCAAGGAGGAGTATGGCGATAAGGTGAGTTTTGCAGTACGAAGCTCGGCCACTGCGGAAGACTCTCCGACTGCCTCTTTTGCCGGACAGAATGAAACCTTTTTGAATATCCGTAGCTATGAAGAGCTGATCGAGAGCTATAAAAAGTGCCTAGCTTCCAACTTCACCGATCGTTCCATTCACTACAAATATCTGCACGGTTTTGACTATCTGAAGGTCCATTTGAGTGTTGTGGTGATGAAGATGGTACGAAGCGACATCGGCGAGAGCGGCGTAATGTTCTCTA
>JBEWPZ010000085.1:0-1778 GCA_047689535.1 Candidatus Sulfurovum kebritense
TGGACAATTATATCGGAATAGATGTAGCCAAATCAACCCTGCAAGTTTTCATACCCAAAAGTGAAATGGATATCGAGATAGAGAATAGTCCTGAAGGGCTAAAAACGCTATACTCCAAATTAAAAAAGAGATACAGGAAATCCATAGAAAATATCGTATTTATCTATGAGTCAACAGGAAGCTATTCAGCTATCTTGGAGCATTACTGTCAAAGTAAATCCATCAAATGTTTTAAAGTAGGTGCCTACCAAAGTGCTTCATTCTCCAAAGTAATCAAGAATAGAAGCAAGACAGACAAACTGGATGCCCGTATGCTCTCACAGATGCATATATTGGCTAAAGAGGGAGAGATTAAAGTACCTTCGAGAGATGTAAAAGCCCATCAGATACGTTCTTTGATCAAGTATTATCAATCACTGATCAAAGAAGAGAGACGTAAAGCCAATTACCTTGAAGCATCCACCTATAACCTGGAAGATGGTTATGTACTCAAGAAAGTAAAACGTAAGATCACCCAACTGCAAAAAGAACAGGTAGAGGTGATAGAGAAGATCATGGAGATCATTCAAGGCAATCCAGAATACCTCGAAGCCTATAACAATATCATCTCTATCAAAGGGATAGGAGAAAAAAGTGCGATTATTCTGCTCTATCTTTTTTTACGATACCCCAATGCTTCCAGACAACAACTTACAGCACTCTGTGGACTTGACCCGATACAGAAAAGCTCAGGTACATCAGTACAGCATAAAGAACGTATCTCCAAACAGGGACTCTCACTCATCAGGGATATCCTCTTTATGCCTACGATGATAGCAGTCAGGTATAACGAAGAGATGAAAATGATCTATGAGAGACTGGTTGATCGTGGCAAGCCTAAAATGGTAGCTCAGATGGCGGTGATGAGAAAGATCATTTTACTGGCTCATTCTCTTTATAAGAACAAACAACAATATGACCCTGAGAGGTATTTGATGTTTCATCAGATAAAAGAGGAGAATAGCATGAAATAGTCTCTTCTTTTTATCTTTTTTAAAGGTGGAAACTCCCACGATTTCGTGGGAGTGTATAGGAGAACCTGCATACAAAGATGAATGAATCGTGCTATAATCACCCATGGGAAGAAACAGATATAAGATATATGAACCTACACATCCGCACTTTATAACCTGTACGGTACTTAACTGGATACCGATTTTTACCAATCAGGAGAGTGTAGATATCATTATCGATTCACTCAAGTATCTACAAAAGAGTGACAATCTCACTGTCCATGCCTATGTGGTACTCGAAAACCATCTACATCTCATCGCCAAAAGCAATGATATCTCTCAGAGTATGGCAAGATTTAAAGCACATACTGCAAGAACACTTATCAAACTTCTTACAGAAAAAAATGTCACCACGATACTCGATCAACTGAGATTTTATAAAAAAGCCCATAAGAAGGACAGGGAGTATCAATTGTGGCAGGAGGGTATCAAACCAAAACTGATACAATCAGAAAGTATGATGCTGCGATATATCGACTATATCCATAACAATCCCCTCAAGCGCGGATATGTGGATGAGGCAAAGCATTGGAGATACTCCAGTGCGAGAGATTATGAAGGTGTAAACGGTCTATTGGATATTGAGAGGTGTTGGTAGATGAAGTTGCCGTATACACTCCCACGAAATCGTGGGAGCGAAAAACAGCCGTTAGGTGAAGGTAGAAGATATGTTAAATCAATACTCTTATATATATCTGTTAGTATCAGAAAAAAATAATATATTTA
>JBEWPZ010000086.1:0-1768 GCA_047689535.1 Candidatus Sulfurovum kebritense
GTGCCCATCAAGACCTCGGACCTGCGGTCTGCCTTGCTCTCCGGCGGTTCACCGGCAACGCCGACTGAGATGAAAAAAAGATTCGATGACTACCTGGATGAGCTCACCAAAGGCAAGGAGCCCGGCAAAGCGAGGATCGTGCTGGAGTAAAAAAATGACATCTCTGAATTCCGAATACCTCAAAAAGCAGTCGTTTGCCACATCAATTTTAGATTGGGGATATCGAACGTGCATGCCCAGGAGTGAGTCGGCCTACAATTAATAGGGCGCTTAAAGAACTTAGAGACAAAAGAAAAATTGCATGCATCAAGGCCGGAAGGGATGCAAAGTGGGAAAAAACATGATCACAATCTCATTAACATAATCATAATATCATTTTATGATCATATTGTGCCCAGTGCTCATGTGACCAAATTCCATGAAAGAGACCTAAGTTATGGCAAAACGTAAGAAGGCATCGAGGACCTCAGATAGGTTGTTTGCGGAAGATCAAAAAGACCTCTTTGAGAAATCCTATGAGGAGCGGCTCCAGGAAGAAAAAAATAAACCAGTGGAATGCCTCGGCATGACATTTGAAAAGGATGAGAAGCGTCGAGAATATTTCCTGGAGAAGCTCCGCGAGAAACTCAAGGACCCTGAGTTCCGAAAGATCGAGGGGTTTCCCATTGGCGAGGACGAGGACATCCTGGCTCTGTCCGATCCGCCTTACTACACGGCCTGTCCGAATCCCTTCATAAAGGATTTCATCGAGCACTATGGGAAGCCATATGACCGGGAGATGGATGATTATCGGCGAGAGCCGTTTGCGGCGGATGTAACCGAGGGCAAGAATGACCCCATCTATCAGGCTCATTCCTATCACACAAAGGTACCTTACAAGGCCATTCAACGGTACATTAGACATTTTACAGAGCCTCACGATATTGTTGCAGACCTTTTTTGTGGCACAGGCATGACTGGGATCGCCGCTTCTTCTCTTGGTCGCAATTCCATCCTTGCTGACTTAAGCCCATATGCAACCTTCATAGCCCATAATTATTGCAGACCAATATCATCAGAAGCTCTACGCTCGTTTTGGGAGCGTCTCGTGCAAGACGTAGAAGCCGAGGTAGGTTGGACCTATCAGTGTTCCCTGGATAGTTCAATAGGAACTCTTCAGTATGCTGTCTGGTCCGATCACTATTTTTGTCCCAACTGTATGAAAGAACTTGTATTCTGGGATATCTTGGTAGATGAAAAAGAGAATATGCGCGGTGTCTTGGCATGTCCGCATTGCCTCGCTGTAAGCAAGAAGCATGAATTTCAGCAAGTATTTACCTCTACCGGTGAAGTCAAGCGGTCTTTGGTTAAAATATATGAGTCGCGAAATGGCAAAAAACTCTCTCGGAAACCAATGAAAGAGGATTATAAGCTTATTGAAAAAGTCGCTCGCCAAATTACCGCGGAAAATGTACCCAGTGATCTGTTAATGTTTCGAGGAACACGATTTGGTGATATGTACGTACCCAGGCAACATGCAGGCATCACAAAAGTAGACAATTTCTACTTTCACCGCAGCCTACTTGTTTTAAGTACATTCTTTCAACACATAGCAGCAATCAGAAATGAGAAGATAAGATCTCATCTTTTGTGGGCGTACTTATCAATCCAGAACTATGTAAACAAAAAACAATCTTATTTTGGCGGTGGTGGTGGACAGCCGGGAACGTTAACTATATCAGATATCATCCAAGAGAAGAATGTTATTGAGGTAATTGGCCGAAAAGTT
>JBEWPZ010000087.1:0-1704 GCA_047689535.1 Candidatus Sulfurovum kebritense
ATGGCGAAATAGGAATGATTCTATGGACAAAAAGTTAAGAATAGATTCTGGACGAATTGATAGTTACGAATATGACGAAGACGAAGATACACTAACTGCCGATGTTGAGTTAACCCGCTCGCAGGTGTTGCCGTATCGAGATGATAACGGTGAGATTGTGCGGGAGTTACTACCGCCAGATGAGTTAAGCGATACTACTTGGCTTGACTCTACTAAGGGCAAGCCCGTCACTGATGACCACCCGTCAGACCCCTTAAACATCGATTCTTTGAGCGAGCACAGCAAGGGGACGCTCCATGATAAGCCAAGCGTAAAAGAACTCGATAGCGAGCAAATCTCGGTATGGAATAAAGTAACGATATTTAATGATAAGTTAATCGAAGCAATACAAGGCGGTAAAGAACAGGTATCGATAGGACGTAAAGTCGATATATATGACGAACCTGGCGAATACCGGGGAGACCAATATGACAGAGTGCAGAAAAACTTCCGGTTAAATCACTTGGCTGTAGTTGACAGAGGGCGAGCTGGGCCGGAAGTAAAACTACGTATGGATGGTGATATGGTGCAAGCAAAAGAAGATGCGGAATGGACGACAGCTTATGTCAATGATTTACCCGATTCTAGCTTTGCGATAATCGAACCAGCTTATGAGAACGGTGATACGGAAAACAAGAACGCCCGTCATTTGCCCCACCACGGACCGGGCGGTGGCGGAACTAAAGATGTAAATCTCGATTTATCACACTTACGCAATGCTTTTGCACGGGTAAGTCAAATCAAACCAATTACAGATAGTATAAGTACCAGTGAGTTACGGAATCAGGCTGAATCACATTTGGAAAACCACAGAGATGCCCTAGAGACTGAACAGGATAGCGGAGAAAATATCTCCCTAAAAAATATCAACAACGAGAGTGATAATATGAAACTCACAATTGGAGATAAAGAATTGGACTTGGAACCTAAAAACGACGATCAGGAAGACATCATAAACGACGCTCAAGACAAAGTTGATGAGCTTATGCACAGAATCAAGGATTTAGAGGACGAAGATACCGAGGAAGATGATGACAAATTGACTCAGGACGAAGTGCAGGAGCTACTTGAAGATAAAGAAGAGGATATTCTTGACGCAATTGACGCCAAAGTCGAGGTCATACACGAAACCAAGAACATAGATGACGAGTATGAACCTGAGTATGACAAATCTCTTATTGAGTTGAAGAAGGACTTCATTGAGAAGGTAGCAGATGTATCGTTAGAAAATAAATCAGACGGGTACGTTGAGGTCAAATATGAGAACTTACTAGATAGCGTAAAAGAACAGAACTCAAAGCCCGTAGGCGATAACAGGATGGTCGCAGACGCTAGTCATCAGAGGGAATCCCTTCAGGATAAGCGTGAAAAGGCGACCAACCCCGAATTTTTAGGACGCAAATAGGTGATTAATTATGGCTAAGACTCCAGGAAAGATAAGTGCAGGAACTCCAGAAAAAAGCAAATCGTTGATAGCCAACGAAGAGGTTCTGTTCGGACAACCGGTTGAGTTTAACGGTTCAACAGATGGTGTCGCGGACAGATACGACAGTGGAACCGTTGCCGGTGTCGCTGTATATGATCCTTCGGCAGGCACAGATGATAGCAGACGCTATGAGCAGTATGACCCGATGGAAGTCCTTCAAGAAGGCACGATGAAGGTTA
>JBEWPZ010000020.1:0-38004 GCA_047689535.1 Candidatus Sulfurovum kebritense
TCTGATAGTACATCACTTAAACAAACTTCTACAATCATATGAATTGAGCCATATTTTATTTCTCTTAGATATTTTTCACAACTATAACCTGCAATGTTTTCTTCGCCAATATATTTACTCTTCATTTCATCAGGTTTCTTTGGATTTATCAAAGCTTCTATCTCTTCCTCAATCATACCAATTTCCTTCAAATTAGCTTTCATTTCCTGTTTCAGCTGATCATTAACCCTTTTCACCTCTTCTATAGTCGTTTTTGCATATATTTTTTTGTTTTTAAGAATAATAACTATTGTATTTGTATTTATATCAATACTCATTATTTTATCATTAGAGTATGAAGCAAATTTACCTTTTTGATAATATTCTGTTTGATTACCTTCTGATGTTGATGTAATAATCGCAAGATCAGCAACAAGCGTTAATGGTAAAAAAATAATATACAAACAAATTTTTTTCATAAGTTTCCCCCTCTTATACGAATAGTTTGAGTTTACACTATTGAAATGAAAATAGACTTACAATGTAGAAAAAATACTTTAAAATGTAACTACCTTCCAGTCCGTTTTGAGTGCTTCGGTCATCAGCTCACCCGTATGGATCGCTTCCACACCCATCGCTTCAAGCTTCTCGGTCACACCGTACTCATCGCTGCACACTACGCAGCAGGAGAGCTCTACGCCTGTCTCTTTTACTTTGGCAAGCATCATTTGCAGCTCTTGATTCTCAGCCAGCAGTTTGATAGAAGGTCCCCATATCATCAAGTGGGCCCTCTCCCAGTATCCGCGCGGAAGGATCACAGAGCTGTAGAGCAGTACCATCTTTTTGGCTACTTCAGCGTCACCTGAACTCCATACGATCAATAATTTATCCATGATTTTCCCTTCATGTAGGTCGGGGTACCCCCTGCCCCGACATAACCGTTAGATGCCGTTTTGAAGTTATTGTTTGCATCACGCTTCTCACCCTTCGACAAGCTCAGTGCGAACGGAGCAGTATCCAGATAAGGAACATCCCACCTGCTACCTGCTACTTACTATCTCCTATCTCACTAAAAAGCATTCGCTTTTTAGTGCAAAAAGTGTCTTACACCTGAGAAATAGAGTGCGATACCGTGCTCGTTCGCTGCCTCGATCACTTCGTCGTCACGTACTGAACCGCCCGGCTCCAGGATCGCTTTGACACCTGCTGCTGCCGCTGCATCTACAGAGTCTCTGAACGGGAAGAATGCTTCAGATGCCATCGCTGCACCGCTTACATCAAGATCCATCTCTTTAGCCTTCTTCAATGCACACTGCGCTGCATCAACACGTGATGTCATCCCCATACCTACGGCTACCATCGCAGAGTTTTTGACATAGACCACACAGTTCGACTTCGTAAGCGCTGCAACTTTCCACGCGATCTCAAGGTCTTTCATCTCTTGAGCTGATGCAGTGTTGCTGCTTTTGAGTTCAGCGTTGTGTACTTCGTCTGTGTTGACGATGTCACTGTCCTGGAAGACAAATCCGCCATCAACGTGTTTGAAATCCTGTGCATCTTTGGACATTTTCAGTGTCGTTCCACCACCCTGGCTGAAGAGTTTCAAACGTTTTTTCACGGCAAATACTTCAAGCGCTTCAGGTGTAAAGTCCGGCGCCATCACAACCTCAAGGAAGATCTCGTTCATCTTTTCAGCCAACTCTTTTGTCACTACACCGTTTACTGCCACAACCCCACCGAATGCAGAGACAGGGTCACACTTCAGTGCTTCAGTATATGACTCAAGAAGGTCACCTTTGATCGCAAAACCACACGGGTTACCGTGTTTTACAATACATACTGCCGGCTCGTCACCGAAGCTTGAAGCGATCTTGAGCGCACCGTTCACGTCGTTGATATTGTTGAAGCTTGCCTCACCTTTGACCTGTTTGAAGTTCTCAGTGAAGTGGTTATCAAATTCGTAAAGTGCACCTTTTTGGTGCGGGTTTTCCCCGTAACGTGTATCAAATACTTTTTTACCTGTGATAAACTGGTGCGCTCCCATACCGTTATTGAAACGTTTGTTCATGTAGTTTGCGATCATCCCGTCATACGCTGCAGTATGCTCGTACGCTTTGATCATCAAATCACGTCTGAACTCATAAGTATCTTCACCACTTGCAAGTGCTGTAAGTACAGTATTATAATCACCTGCATCTGTTACAATGTAGACGTCATTGAAATTCTTTGCCGCAGAACGCACCATCGTAGGTCCGCCGATATCGATGTTTTCTATAATTTCATCAAAATCTTCTGTTCTCTCGATCGTAGCCTTGAACGGGTAGAGGTTTACACATACAAGATCGATCCCTTCCACACCAAGCTCTTTTGCCTGTGCGACATGTGCCTCGTCCCCTCTTTTGTGAAGGATACCGCCATGTACATACGGGTTCAGTGTTTTAACACGCCCTTCAAAACACTCAGGGAATTTCGTGACTTCATCGATCTCGATGACCTTTACGCCCGCTTCACTCAATTTCTTGTAGGTTCCGCCTGTTGAGATGATCTCCCAACCAAGCTTTTCCAATCCCTGTGCAAACTCTACGATCCCAGCTTTATCACTTACGCTTAATAGTGCTCTCATATTACAACCTTCTCTCTTTTTCTCTTTTTGATCTATACACAAACTGATCTTCTATGGTTTTCTTTCTGCTTTTTATCCTAGTGAAATGTAACGGTAACACAGTCATCACTCTCTTCAGCAAAAAAGCAGAATAGAACCTCTCATTCCCGACTAAAGTCAGAAATGCATACATCAATTTTAAGAACAGGAAAAACTTTTACATCCTACAAAACTGAAGTATGCATTCCCAACGGGGACGTTGGGAATGAGATTAATTTAAATGTTAAAACTGAAGTATGCACCCCAAGGGTACTTCCTCGTTTCACTCACAGCGCATTCCCAACGGGGACGTTGGGAACGAGATTTAATCTGTAATCAGGGAAGAAAATGATCTATTTAAATCTATTTCCCATCCCCATCCCTCTAAAATCTTTTGGAGGGAAGTTATCGAACATCCAGGAAGCGATCACTTCAAGTTCTTCTTCCGTTACATTGCCTTTTTGAGACGGCATAAGCCCGAATCTTTTTATCTTCTGAGCCATACAAATCGCTTTCTCCCGGCTCGGATTCAATGCATAGTCTTTGATAAAGGCCACGGCATCGGCTTTCTTCGGATAGTCCATCTTGACATGTCTCATGACTCCCATCACTGCGGGAGCTACGACTGTATTCATATCTTTCGGAAAAGTCTTACTGTGACATGCTGCACACTTTTGATCGAAAAGCAGCTCTCCCTGCGACTCTGCATAAGAGATGTTTCCGAAGCTCACTGCAACCAAAAAGAAGGTTAAAAATTTGTTCATCTTCATAGACTTACTTACAGATCCTGTTCAATTGTTCTAGCAAATGTATTGAAGTAGATATCTTTTACGCTATCCATAGAAAGTTCTACATTGTTTACACGTACCTTCTCTCCACCGACTTTACCGATATGGGTTACCTTCACACCGAGTTCGGTTGCCATTCTTACAATTGCCTCCAGGTCAGCTGACGCCACTTCCAGGATCGCTCTGCTTTGTGACTCATCAAAGATATCTCTGCTGTTTTCTACATTGATATCCGTTTCTACACCCAGACCCGAGACTGCTGCCATCTTGGTAAGTGCTGTAGCGATACCACCTACGTTGACATCTTTTGCTGACTTGAGCAGACCTTTTTTGTTCGCTTCGATTACGAGCTCCCAAAGTGCCAACTCTGACTCATAGTCCAATTCAGGGATCGTACCTACTGTCTCTCCGTGAAGTGCTTTGATATAGAGTGATCCGCCGAACTCGCCTTTTGTCTCACCTACCAGAAGGATCTCGCTTCCCTCTTCTTTGAATGCTGAAGAAAGTACTCTGTCTTGATCTTCGTTCAGCCCTACCATTGCAATCGATGGCGTAGGGAATACCGATACTCCGTTTGTTTCGTTGTAAAGTGATACGTTACCGCTTACTACCGGAGTGCTGAGTGCTGCACATGCCTCTTTAATCCCTTCACACCCTTCTGCAAACTGCCACATCACTTCCGGGTTTTCAGGGTTACCGTAGTTCAGACAGTCTGTAATAGAGAGTGGTCTTGCCCCGCTCATCGCAACGTTACGCCCAGACTCTACGACTGCCAATGCTGCACCTCTCTTTGGGTCAACATAACAGTATCTCGGGTTACAGTCACTGCTCATTGCCAAGGCTTTGCCGTTCTCTTTGATACGAATGGAAGAGGCATCAAGACTTCCCGGGTGTTTCGTCGTATTTGTCTGCACCATAGAGTCATACTGGTTGTATACCCATGCTTTATCCACTACTTCCAGTGAACTGAAGATCTTCTCATAAGCTTCCTGGTCATCTACAGCAGGGAAACTCTCAACAGACTTGGCATTGACTTCATCAAGATAGGCAGGTCTAGCCGTCGGTCTGTCAAGTACCGGTGCCTCTTCACTTACCGGTGCGATCGGCATATCGGCACACTTTTCACCATGCCAGAAGAGCTCCATTCTTCCGGTATCAGTCACTTCACCGATTACGGCAACGTCAAGATCCCACTTCTCAAAGATATCGATGATCGCCTGTTCGCTACCTTTTTTTGCACAGATCAGCATACGCTCCTGGGACTCGGAAAGCATAAAGTCATATGGCATCATACCCTCTTCACGTGCAGGAACCTGATCAAGATTCATGATCAATCCCGCACCCGTCTTACCTGCCATCTCAAATGCAGATGAAGTCAGACCCGCTGCACCCATATCCTGGATACCGACGACGTGATCTGTCTTAAAGAGCTCCAAACATGCCTCAAGCAGAAGTTTTTCGGTAAACGGGTCACCAACCTGCACTGTCGGACGAAGTGATTTTGACTCTTCAGTAAAGCTGTCACTACTCATCACCGCTCCACCAAGACCGTCACGACCTGTTTTTGACCCGACATACATGACAGAGTTGCCTACACCGGATGCAACTCCCAGGAAGATCTCGTCAGACTTTACCAGACCAAGAGAGAATGCATTGACAAGGATGTTTCCGTTGTAGCTCTCATCAAAGCTCACTTCACCACCGATCGTCGGTACTCCCATACAGTTACCGTAACTTCCGATACCATCTACAACACCACGTACAAGGTGTCTTTGATACTTCGCATTTTCACTGTCTCCGTTAACATTACCGAAACGCAAAGCATTAAGGTTTGCTACAGGTCTTGCACCCATCGTAAAGACATCACGCAAGATACCCCCTACACCGGTTGCTGCCCCCTGAAACGGTTCAATGAATGACGGGTGGTTATGGCTCTCCATCTTAAATACCGCTGCCATCCCCTCACCGATATCGATAACACCGGCATTTTCCCCCGGTCCCTGGATCACCCATGGTGCCTCCGTAGGGAAACCTCTGAGGTACTTTGTACTTGATTTGTAGGAACAGTGCTCAGACCACATCGCAGAGAAGATACCGATCTCTACGATATTCGGGTGGCGACCATCAAGGATACGAATGATCTCTTCGTACTCTGGCTGGCTCAGCTTATGCGCTTTTAAAACTTCATCTAGATTTTCAATAGGTTGTGACATTTTTTAGTGTCCTTAAGGCGTTGAAATAAGGGTAATATTCTACTCTAAAAGTGCTAAATAAGGGGTTAATAGATAGAATAACAGCAACGAATTGAAAAGGGTATAAATGGACAAAATACTTCAAATGCTTAAGCTTCAACAGCAACTCAACGATGCGACCAATGGTGAGGGATGGGAAGAAGGCATCACAAAAAACGGCAAATTGATCGACTGGAAGCGGTGTACCTATCTGGAGTGTGCAGAGTTGATCGAATCCTATCCATGGAAACACTGGAAAAATATCGATGCAGAACCTGATTATGCAAATATCAAGATCGAAGCCGTAGACATCTGGCACTTTATCATGTCTGAGGGACTGGAAGATTATAAGATCAAAAAGCTTGGCAGTATCGAAAAACTGGCCAAAGATATCAATGCTTTGCCGAATTTTGACTCTTTTGATGCCGAGATCCACCCGACAGAAAAAAACCACTATGAACAGATCGCTACGGTTGAGGAGCTTATCCGAGTGATCTTCTGCAATGAGAGTACGACAAAAATGATGGAATCCTTCATCGATGTAGCGATACAGTCGGGACTGAACCTTGATGCGCTCTATCAACTTTATGTCGGTAAAAACATCCTCAATCAGTTCAGACAGGATCATGGATACAAAGAGGGAACCTACATCAAGCTATGGAACGGAAAAGAGGATAATGTAATTATGCAGGGATTTCTGGAGAAAGATAATACGATCACTCCGGATGAACTCTATCAGAGGCTCAAGGAAGCTTACCCCTCTTTCGACTGAGTGCTTCAGCCATATTGGCACTTCAGGCAGCTTACCCCCTCAGAGGGTAGGCTTTTTGAGTAAAACTAATCTAATCTTCTGGTGAGGTCTTTCACTTTCACCTGATTACCGTATACTTCAACCTTTGTCGACAAGCGGATACTTTTTGTTGTAGCGTAACCACACTCTTCACCGCACTTCACCGTTCCTATCAGGAAATACCTACCTGAAGGCACGCCGTAAAAAGCAAAGCTTCCATCGTTGTTTGCCGCAGTAAATCTAAGGTAATTAAAGAGTCGTGAGTCTGCTTTTTGCATCTTCTGTCCACCGATATAACTCACTTCATACCATTGGTTGGAGTAGGAGGTCATCGGGTTGAGATAGAGTCTTGTACCGGCACCTAAGACCTTGTTCCCGCTATAACTGTTGGTAAGATATATTTTCCCTTTGATCGTACCTTTTCCCGAACGTGCAAGAGAACGGTATTCATCCACAGGGAATTCAATACGAGGTACCCTCTCATCAGACATATTCTCTCTTATAAGTGTCTCTGTTTCTGTCAGGTTTTCATCGATATCCGACATATCTACGTTTTCCGGATCATAGGTACCCCACACGTTTTCCTGTGTACCCGCTTTGTAGTATGGCTTACGAACGTCTGTAGGCACACACCCTACTAGCCATAGAGAAAACAAAATGACTGTGACAACTGATAAATGTTTCTTCATGCATTATACCCTTTGATGATCTTGTAGTGTGATTATACTAAATTTAAATTAGGACTTGCAATTTCCTGCTTAACACTTTTTATCATTACCCGAACTGTTACGTTTTTCTAAAAATGACTTCAAATGCTCTTTCGCCTCTTCATCACCCGAATACGCAGCCTTTTGAAACCAGAAAGCTGCGCGGTTACAGGACTTTTTCACCGCATAACCCTTCTGATATCGCTTAGCCAGTTGAAACTGCGAATCTGCTTCTCCCTCTTTGGCGAAACGATGCAGTGTTTTTACCTTCTTTTTCTCACCGTAATAGTACTTCAATGTATTGCGAATAAACCAAAGGGTAAAAAGTAGCAAGAGAAGAAAACAATATACTTCAAGGTCTTCTACCTGACTCGTATATCTTCTCATCTCTTCGAATAACTTTTCCACACTACTTTCCTAAACAAAATTCCCCAAACATCTTATCGAGTATCTCTTCACTGTCATAGGGTTTGGAGATAGAAGATATCGCCTTCACTGCTTCTTGCAGGTGATAAGAGAAGAACTCCAACTCTCCGGACTCCAGAGGCATCTTTGCCTCCTCTATCGCCGCTTTTGCATGGTTCACTGCTTCGATTTGACGGGCAGAGACCAGCATGATCTCCTCTCCCTCTCCTATCGAGTCAAAGAGGGTTTCAAGCCTTTCTGTTAAACGAATAAAACCTTTTTTTGCACTGACCTCTATCGGATCATAAGAAGTCAAAATCGTACTATCGAGTTTTTTCTCCAGGTCACACTTGTTGAGTGCAACGATGAGATGTTTATCCTCCAGGCTTTCCAACATCGAGAGTATCTTCTCATCTTCATGGTCAAAGACTCTTGCGCTGTCAAAAAGAGCGATAATCACATCGGCATCTTCGACAGATGAGAGGGAACGCTCTATCCCGATCTTCTCTATCGTATCTTCTGATTCACGTATACCGGCTGTATCCACCAAACGGATAATATGTGACCCGATACGTACCTGCTCTTCGATCGTATCCCGTGTCGTTCCGGCAATATCACTTACGATCGCTCTCTCATAGCTAAGCAGTGCATTGAGCAGTGAACTTTTACCTACATTGGGCTTACCGATGATCGCTACCCTGAATCCTTCGATCAGCCCTCTTCTACGATGACTGGCATCAACGATACGCGAGATCTGTGTGCTCAGAGTATCGAGCTGGGTACGTATGTTCTCAAAAATATCCTCAGGAATGTCATCTTCAGCGTAGTCTATCATCACCTCTGAGTAGGCCAAAGACTTCAACAAGGCATCTCTACTCTCATCGACAAACGCTTTGAGCTCCCCTTTCATCTGCTTTGCAAGGACTTTTGCGGCATCAACACTTTTCGCTTCGATCAGTTTGGAGATCGCCTCAGCTTCCGTTAGATCGATCTTTCCATTCAAAAAAGCACGTTTGGAAAACTCACCCGCTTCTGCCAATCTGGCACCATATGCCACCACAGTACTGAGTATCTCTTCGGCAACGATCATACCGCCATGACACTGGAACTCAACAATATCTTCACCTGTAAAACTGTTGGGTGAAGCAAAATAGATCATAATCGCTTGATCGATCAGAGCATCTTCTGCATTATATAGTGAAGTCAGGTGTGCATGTCTTGGTATAATATCCTGTCGTTTGGAAACCCTCTTGGCAATGGAAAGAGCCTCCGCACCGCTTATGCGAATAATCGATATCGATGAGACGCCATGGGCTGTAGCGATCGCAGAAATAGTCTCATTCATGGCATACTATTTTTTATTGAAGTCATTAATGACGACAAATTTTCTGCCGTCACGGCTCGTTTTTACGGCGACATATTTTTCAGGGAAAGCTTCTCTCAACTGTTCCAGTGCTATTTGTACCAAAATACCATCCAGAAAACGTGTTTTTCCTTTTCCCTGCTGTTGTACATTTTCAATCACAGGCTTCAGCATATTGCGGATCATCTCTTCCTGGGTCGTTACAAATGCTGCGATCTCAAGCTTAATGAAGAGTTCATACTTTGTATGCAGCCAGTTGAAAAGCATATAGGAGAGTGCATTATAACGGTACCCTTCCTTACCTATCAAGAGAGCGGCATCTTCACCATCAATAAAGATCAATGCCGTATTGTCTCTGACATCAACCTCTACCACATCGATATCAAAACAGGAAAGCTCCATTAACTCTTTCAATTGTGACTCGATCAGGAGTGCAAGTTCATCATATACGACAACCTCTTCTTCGATCTCATATACCTCCTCTTCATCAAGGTACTCGGGAGTAAAAAAGCTCTCTACGATTTCATCTTCTTCTACACTGGGTTGCTTCTCTTCGTCAGTAACTTCAGGTCTACTCGGTGTAACACTCCCTTTGGGTACTTGAGTGTCAACAGAAGGCTTTTCTGTGTTCACTGGAGATTCCGTTTGAGGTACAGGCTGGGCATACTTGCAGGTAGCAACAATTATCGCCTCTTTTTTGAAAAGTCCGAAGATACCTGAAGAGGGATGCTGTATCACTTCATACTTAAGATCAGTGATTGAGCAAGCCAGTTCTTTAGCAGCTTTTTCGTAAGCATCTTCCAATGTAGGTGCTTTGATTTTTTTCATCAGCACTCCTATTTTTTACTATGTGCTTCTTTTGCCATTTCTTTTTGCTTTGCATAGGCATTGTTAATATAGTATTGTTGACCGATCGTAAAGATATTGTTTACCAACCAGTAGAGTACAAGTCCTGCAGGGAAATATACAAAGAATACCGTCATAATCACCGGGAACCATTTAAAGATCTTCTCTTGCATCGGATCTGTAAAGTTTGCAGGTGTGATTTTTTGTTGATACCACATAGATACCCCCATCAGTACCGGGAGTATAAAATATGGGTCCATGACTGCAAGGTCATTGATCCACAAGATCCACTCAGCACCCTGAAGTTCATCCGCATTCAGCAGTACACGATAGAGTGCAAAGAAAACAGGGATCTGAAGAAGCAGTGGAAGACACCCGCCCATAGGGTTTGCCCCATGTTTTTTATACAGCTCCATCATCTGAGCATTCATTTTAGCAGGATCTTTCCCATACTTCTCTTTAAGGTCTTTCATCTTAGGCGCAAGGTCTTTCAGCTTTTGCATAGACATCATACCCTTGTATGAAAGTGGGAAAAGGATCAGTTTGATAAGGATCGTAAAGATAATAATCGCCCAACCCCAGTTTCCTACATACGCATTGATCCAGAGCAGTACTTTGAAAAACGGTGTAGCGAGGAAACTGAACCAACCAAACTCGATCGCATCCGTCAATTCGGGATTGATCGCATGAAGTACCTTATACTCTTTTGGTCCGATATAGCCGGTAAAAGAGGCACTACCGTCACTCTTGACAAAAACCAAAGGATCACCCTCACCTACCTGCAGGATAGATATACTCATCCCTTGATCAAAATCATAAAAGAGTGATGCATAGTATCGATCAAAAGCTGAAGCGATCTTCGCATTTTTAAATGTTTCATGACCTTCTGCATCACCATCTTCAATCGTCGTGATAATATCGTCTGCACCTTTGATCAATGCACCTCTGACAAGCATATACATGGACTGGTCGGCTACAGGTCTGTACCCCGGAGTGATAAAGTATGGTGTCGCCGTCGAAGTGCTTATGTCGACTTTATATTCACCACTTCGTTTAAAGGTGATCTTCTTAGTCACTGTCAGTGAAGCGAGTTCCTGAACCAAGGTCACTGTCTTCGCACCGGTTGTCACATCTACTTCAGGCGCACCTCTATTGATATATGGTGTAGCAAATGCCTCTTCATTGATCTTTGTATCAGAGAATCTTACTTCCAAAGGTTTCACTTTATCGCCAGCTAATATCTTGAGATTTTTACCATCTTCTGTACGATACTTTGCCTTCAATAACTCCATTTGTCCCAAACGTCCAAACTCGTCAACTGTAATGATGAACTCGTCTGACTTGATGGTTGCAATGGCAGTGGCACTGCTTTGTGGTGCATTCATTGCAGTCTTTTTTGTCTCTCCTGCAGGTGCAGCAGCTGTTATACTCTTCTCTAATGCCGGAGTTTGCGGTGAGTTCTGTGCTGTTTGCGTCTGTTCTTTTGTAACAGTTGCTTGCGGAGGGAAGAGATAACTATAACCGATAAATACGATAAATGAAAGTGCTAGTGCTAAAAGAAGTCGTTTTTGAAGATCTGGCTGTTCCAAAGTGATACCCTTGTGTTAAAAAAAATTGAATAGCTATTATAATGTAATTATTTTAATGCAGCGCACTTTTTCAGTGCATGTAGATACGTTTTGCTGGTCTTTTTAAAGTCAGCCTCTAAAATCGCCGGCTTCGCTACAAGTACATAACTACCAGCGGTAAGAAGGTCAATATTTTCTATGAAATGTGCCCTTAGTAGACGCTTCGCTCTATTACGTTGAACTGCATTTCCTATTTTTTTACTGGCAACAAAACCTACTTTGTGATCACTTCTTTTTTTAAAGAAAAGCACAAAGTAAGGGGTATGCCAGCTGCAACTGGAGCGATGATACACTCCTGAGAACTCTTTACTAGTTTTTATCCTAGTAAAATGTTTGATCGAACTAATGTGACTACCCTGAAACTTATACAGCTAGTCTTTTTCTGCCTTTTGCTCTTCTTGCATTGATCACTTTTCTACCGTTTTTAGTTTTCATTCTTGTTCTGAAACCGTGTGTTCTCTTTCTTGGTGTGTTGTGTGGTTGGTATGTTCTTTTCATTCCGAATATCCTTAGTTAAATTTACCTGTATGCGGTATATAATGGACGCGATTTTACCTTAAACTCTCTTAAATGAGGCTAAGATAGACGCTCTTAGCTCTTTAATTGATACTCTTCACAACAATTTCGCCATCCGGTCCTTCCTGTTTCGCCTTCATATAGGTCTCCAGTCCTCTAAAAATAATATCTTTAATCTGATAGTTTGTTGATCTCACTTCCAGTACCGTACAACAGATAGCACTAGCCTTTTCCTGTGTCAATCTTCTCACGAGACGATCTGCAAACATATATCCCCCATCTACCTTAGTCTCCTGACACAACAGTGCATGCACATTATGCGCTTCACCAAGACAAAAAAGTAGATCCGTGTCTCGCTTCTCCTTCTCTAAAATCGTATGCGTATCAATCTCTTCTGCCGAAAACAGTATCAAAACAAATGAATTGAGCCGTCTATGATCCAGTAGATAGTATAATACCTCTATCGGTGTCGTTAAATTATCAATCATACCTACTGCCAGTTTAATCGCACTTTCATTAAACGCTAGATCAGCTCTTCTAGCCTGTACCCCACTCTCCGCCATTTGGATCCTTTTTATTTGTTTTATTTTTCCTCATTATAACAAATTTATTTGATATAATTTCTCATGAAAGAAATAGAGACAAAATATCACTCACTTCCCTCTCCATGCTGGTTGCTTGAAGAGGAAAAGCTGGTCAAAAACCTGGAGATCTTACAGCGTGTCAAAGATCAAAGCGGTGCGAAAATCCTTCTTGCCCTGAAAGGGTATGCTCTCTGGAAAAGCTTCGATACCATTCGTATCTATCTTGACGGGTGTTGCGCCTCTGGACTCCATGAGGCGAAGCTGGCGGATGAGGAGTTCAGGAGAGAGGTACATACCTACTCCCCCGCCTTCAAAGAGGAAGAGATCGAAAAGATCGCTGCTATTTCTCACCATCTGGTCTTTAATTCGCCTGCACAGTTCAAACGCTTTGCATCGAGAGCCAAAGAGATCAACCCTTCCCTCTCTTTGGGACTGCGTGTCAATCCCGAATGTTCGCAAGCCCCCAAGGAGATCTATAACCCCTGCGGACTTTACTCCAGACTGGGCACCACGCTGGAGAACCTGGATGAATGCATACTGAAGCAGTGTGATGGACTCCATTTTCATGCCCTTTGCGAAGAGGATAGTGATGCATTGGAAGAGGTACTGCATGCCTTTGAAAAGAAGTTCGGAAAATATATTCCTCAGATGCAATGGATCAACTTCGGTGGAGGACACCATATCACACGGGAAGGGTACGATATAGACAAACTGGTCAGACTTATCAACGCGTTTAAATCACGTTACGGTGTAGAGGTCTACCTGGAGCCTGGAGAAGCTGTAGGATGGCAAACCGGTCCATTGATCACCACCGTACTTGATATCGTCCATAACGACATCGATATAGCAATACTGGACAGTTCTGCTGAAGCACACATGCCCGATACGATCATTATGCCCTACCGTGCAGATGTGAGAGGAGCAGGAGAAGCCGGCGAAAAGACTTATACCTATCGTTTGGGAGGCAACACTTGTCTTGCCGGAGATATTATGGGAGACTATAGTTTCGATAGACCCTTACAGATCGGTGATAAAATTATTTTCGAAGACCAGATGCATTATACAATGGTAAAAGCCACTACCTTCAACGGGATCAAACTTCCCAGCATTGCGATAGAACGAATCAATGGCACGATAGATGTGATTAAGGAGTTTGGCTATGAAGAGTTTAAGGGCAGACTCTCATAGAAGCGTTAAAAACGCTCCCTTTAGATCATCTTAGTGGAGTGCCATTTCTACGATCTTGTCTTCAAAATACTCCATCAGAAGCTCTCTGAGTGTCGTAAGTTCAATCGGTTTTGCCAGATAACCGTCCATACCCGCACCCATATATTTTTCACGGTCTCCGGAGAGTGCATTGGCAGTTAAGGCAATGATCGGAATATGCTGTTGATGATTACTCCTCTCATAGTTTAGAATATTTGCCGTTGCTTCCATTCCACCCATGATAGGCATTTCAATATCCATAAAGATCATATCATAACTGTTTTCTTTACGACTTTCAAGGGCCTCCTGCCCATTATTGACGATACTTACTTCAATACCCAGCCTATTAAGTACATTGGTGATCAGCTTCTGATTGATCGTATTATCTTCTGCCACTAAAATATGCAGGTTCTTAAATGAGATATTTCTCTTTGCATCAGTGATCTCCTCTTTATCACTTAACGCTTTAAGTGTCTTCGTAAAGTTCACAGGTTTGTAGAGGATCTTATCAACAAGAGGACCATAGCGCTTGAGTGCTCTTTTCTGATCACCGGTCGAGATAACAACAACTTTCGTATCAACGCCTAAGAATTGTTTGATCTCATCCTCTCTCTGCCGATATTTATGATCAACAAAGAGAATATCAGGAAGTTCTGAACGGCTTTTCTTGATACGTAACAATCTCTCATCAGTATAATGCACCACTTTCGCTCCGGTATATGCGATATATGCTTCCAGATTTTTATTTCTGAAATATTTTTCATCGATATGCGGGTTAAGGATACCGATAGTCATTCCGCTCATATTCTCAACCACTCTTCGAGCAGCATCTGCCGGTTTTGGCATACGCAATGTAAAATGAAATGTCGACCCTTCATCCACGACACTCTCTATCTCCAGTTTACCCCCCATAAACTCTACCAGTCTTCCTGAAATAGAGAGACCTAAACCTGTTCCCCCATATTTTCTACTGGTACTGACATCGGCTTGACCAAATGCCTCAAAAATTCTCTTTTGTTGCTCTTTGGAGATACCGATACCGGTATCACTGACAGCAAATTTTACTTTTACCTCATGATTATCTTCTGCCAATTTTTTGATCATAACATTGACTTCACCATTTTGAGAGGTAAACTTCAGTGCATTACTCACCAGGTTAACAATGATTTGGGATATCTTAGTCGGATCCCCGATAAGTTTCGTTGGAAGTTCCGGATCCAGAAAAATATTAAAGTCTATATTTTCTGCCGCAGCTTTCGCTGCATAGGACTCAACAGCAGACTCAAAATTCTCTATTGGGTCAAATGCGATATTTTCAAGCTCAATTTTCTGTGCTTTGATCTTGGAGAGATCTAAAATATCATTCACGATCGAAAGAAGATGTTCGGAACTTCTCTCAATCGTTGCAATAAACTCTCTCTGCTCATCTGTCGCTTCAGTCTCTTTCAGTAACTGCGTAAATCCAAGGATTCCGTTAAGTGGCGTACGTATCTCATGGGACATACTCGCCAAAAAGAGATCTTTCGTCTGGTTGGCATCTTTGATCGTTTTGATCAGAAACTTATAAATGTGGTCCATCTTGCCACTGTCGATCAAACGGCGAAGCTCTTTCTGCTGATCATCATTTAACACAAGTTCAATATCTTTTACCGTCTCTTCAAAAAGATGTCTATCCTTCAGAAGTTTGAAAAACTTGAGAAAAAGTATCACCAGTACAAACAATAGTATCAATGCGCTGATTGCATATCCCGCGGCCAACCATTTCCCCGTCTCATCTCTCTTATCAATCTCTGTACGTAACACTGACTGTACCTGGGTAAAGTAATCTATCTTTATGCCGATTTGATTCAGCCATCCCAGCAGAGAGACCGCGTAGCCACCCCTGTTGGATTCGAACATGATCATTTCACGCTCTTTCGCCAGGATATCCCTATAGTCATCAGCGGAAAGCAATGAAAGAAGTTTTGAAGCGACCTTTTTATCTTCCAGTACACGATAGTCAGGGAGTTTGTCTTGTTTGATTAACTTTTCCCATAACCTCACATCGTCGGTATCCATTTTTTGTGATGTGAGTAGTGCATAAGAGACCAGTGTATTCTCAAGTACCGTACTCTCTTTGAGCTTGGAGGTCTCCAGATAGACTCTGAAATAACTTTCTGATTTCTTGGATGGCAGCATCTCATGCAGACCTTCTAGTATCTCCAGGATATATCCTGATACATTATTATGGTACGCTTCAATGAGAATCTCTTGATAATTGGCTCCAGCACTATCAACTGCCCGTCTTGTCTGCTGTAACTCACGATTAATATTTTGAATTTGCCGGTTGTATAGATGAAATTGCGTATCTTTAATATAACGTTGAAGATTTTTTAATGCGAGATCGACATCACTTCTACTTTTCAGAAGCTTCTTCGCATCACTTTCATCTTTTGTCACCAGATAGATAGTACTATTGAGTCTTTCAAACTCCATCGTATCCAAAACCGACTCGATCTGTTTTATAAATAAGGGAAGGTTCGCACTGTTTTGTTCACGTTCATACTGTTTATATGTATCATATCCGGTATATGAGAGTATAAAAAAAGCTACCATTACTACGGTAAGCAGTAGCCCCAGTGCACTTTTATTTTTTGATATCTTCATATCACTCCTTTAGTGTTCTACTTTATTGATCTAAGTGATCTGTATCCTCACTCAAATGACTCAAATGACTCAACATTCACTTTCATATAGACATTCAAATCTTTGGGTAAAAAGTTAAAAGTAGAATAGCCCCTAAAAGAGGTAGATTCCATTGGTAGTCTGGCGATCTTCTTCTGATAAAAGAAGACCCATAACTTTCTGTCCCTGCCTCACGACAGGTTTAGCTTTTTCAACATTAATACCTTTCTTGAATTTTACAACGTATCGACTTAAACAAGTACCAACTTCTGAGCGTCTAAAGCAACCGCCTAAAAATCTTTGGTATAGATAATGTCATAAGAGCTCGACTCTCCACTGGCTCCGACTACACTCTCAAAGCTGGGACTGTGTCTATATTTCAACTCTACTCTGGGGATCTCATCGTTGATATAGATAATCATAATGTCCTTGGTAAGCTTTTTACCTACTTCGACACTGTTCCCTTCACCAAGTACCAAGTGATCGATCTTCACCCCGGCATTGACCAAGGCAGATTTTGCCATGGCACCCCCCATCATCTTCATCATTTCTTCACCGCTATAGGCATCACCCCCTCCTTCAGAATCAAAAAGCAATACTGAGAGTATCTGTTCTCTTGTAAGGTTCGGACTTGATGAGAAGTTGATATTGGGTGCTTCCGGCGTACCTGTCACTGTAATGGTAATCAGATGATTCAGTGCCTGGTGTTGTGCCTTTATCTCTAAAAGCGGTTTGTTCACTGCACCAGTAAAGTAGATAAAACTTTTCTCCAGCGTAAATCTCTTGTTTTGAAAGAGATAGGTACCCCCTTCAAGCAGTTCTATGGAACCCAATACCATGAGAGGTTCATTCACCGCTTTAAAAAGGGTCAAACTCGGTTGTGCTTGAATATTGATATCTGTCTGTTTGAAACGCAGAGGTTTTTTGCTCTCGATATTGACCGCCATACTCAATTGATCCATAAACGTAGCAGATTGCTCTTTTTGATTATGATCTACGATAATAATATCACTATCGGAAACGTAGGTTTGCTGATTGATATCATAATGGATATTCCCACCCTGTAGAACGATCTCTCCCTTAACATCCGTATGGTTGCCGTCAGCTGTTGCCTCTATATTGATATCCGAGACAACATCCGCCCACTCATGCTCTAGTTTTAACTTGTCTGCATCGGCAGTAATGTTCCCCTCATTTTTCTTAATATCATAGTTTCCTACTATCTGAAGGGTATCGTTCACCCACACAGGGGAGAGATGCACTTCATCCCCTTTCAGCTGGATCAGTGAAGGCTTTGTTGCATAGAGTCGCTGTTTATTATAAGTAAGCTGATAACGCTGAAGTGTCATCTGCCTATCTTCCAGTGTGATATCGATATCCATATCACTCAAGTTATGGGCATTT
The DNA here is from genome assembly GCA_047689535.1 of Candidatus Sulfurovum kebritense. Lineage (GTDB taxonomy): Bacteria > Campylobacterota > Campylobacteria > Campylobacterales > Sulfurovaceae > Sulfurovum > Sulfurovum kebritense. The sequence continues at coordinate 17,753 of JBEWPZ010000020.1, forward strand.
TCTCTATCTGCATTATAGACCATCAAAGGAGAGCGAAGCGAAAGATCTACCCTTTGATCTTTATTGATAGAGACAGCAATCGTCGCACTTCCTTCCATCACAGGCATCTTATCAACTCTATAATAGGACGAGATAAAGCTTCCCAGGGAGCGTAATGAACCTATCTCAGCATTGATTTTGATCTCTTTAGTGAGATTTGCATCAAATGTTGCACGCAGAGGCTGACTCTTCAAATTTCCCTGAATCGTCTGATCTTTCATCTGATAGATTGCCTGAAGCGTCAACGCTTGGGTTTTTAAATCTATGGTCGATTCATTACCTTCAACTGTGATATCCAACTCTGCAGAAGTGAGCTGATCCCATTTGATTTTTGGATCTATGGATCGTAATAGTGAGTTATCGGGTAGCGTCACACTATTATTGACCTGTATGGTGTTACTCAAAATGATATCTGTATCGATATTGACGAGGTTTGATCTGAGTTGTGCGTTACCTTGAAGCATGCTGTTTTGAACAAGATCAAAAGGCAGTTTGAGTGTGATCTGAGCTTCAGTCTCCTCCAACGCTTCAGGAAGCGTTGTAATGTTTTTTACTTTAACCGCCCGATTCGTTTTTAGCTCTAAAGTACCTTGTTTATAGTTTTGCATAACAAAACTACCTTCCAAAGTGTCTGAACTCAGTGTGGCATCTAAGCGCTTTTCATCTCCCTGATACGTTACGTTGAGATCGTGGAGCACTTCTGTGAGGTTCGCCTCCAGTCCGTAAACCTCCTTAGCATAGATCTCCCCGTGATAGGTAAACTTTTGATCCATCGTCAACTGGTTACTTAATGAAATATTTTCTGCATAGGGGGTAGAGATGATCGCATATGAGTCTGAAGTAAGTTTCTCTTCTTTGATATGGTACGCTACTTTCGAGACAAAAGAGTCTATATCGATATTAAATTCACCCTTTCTCCCGGTCAATATCTGTGTGAGACTTGCTTCCACATTGGCTTGAATCTTTGATGGGGTTGCAAAAAGGTCTATCACAATGTCGCCAAATGCCCCTTTCCTCAAAGGCAGTCCTGAAAGCTCAAAAAGTCTTTTATGCGGGGTCATAGCAACTTTACCCACAAGAGTATTCTCATCAACCTCACCTTTAAATACAATGGTGCTCAGATTACTCTGTGTATCCAGAAATATACTTCCATCCTCTACTAACAGTTCTTGAAGGTTTACCATGATCTTACTGCCTTCAAGATTGAATTTTTGTATTTGTAATGGGTCAACTATCGTAGGTTTGGCATTTAGGTAGAGTTTATCAATCTGTACAGATTTGGGCAGATAAAATACTTCTTCCGTTTCTTTAGTAGTAGTTTTAGGAGTTTGTTCTTTTTTTTCAAGTCCAGCTATGAACCTTTGAAGTGTCGGAAGATCTACCCTTTTGATATCCACTGAAGTGACCTCCAGTTCCCTATCCTCATAACTCCCTTGAAGCTTGATCTCCGTGACATTCGAATCAAGAAGCAGTGCCAGATCTTCTATCTCCAGTTCATCCGTAGCATACGATAACATAGTGGCAGAGAGAGTGAACTTTGAGACAGAGATATCTTTGCGCACAAAGGGTAACAAAGAGATATCCACCTCTTCCATCCCTACTTCAAAGGAGAAGGAGGAGTCACTCTCTTCTTTGGTACTCTTCCCAAAGCTGTCGATCAATCTCTCGATATTCGTCACATTTCCCTCATCTAATACCACTTTAGTAAATGAGAGCTTTTTTTGTAGTAAAGCAACAGGGTTCCATCGTAACGTGAGTTTTTGGGCAAGCGGCATCCCCTCATGCTTAGGGGAGTGTATCGTAACACCGTCAAGTACATTCCCGGAAATATCCCTGTAGGTGATTCCGTAATTCGGGGCAAAACGTTTGGCGACTTCCTTGACGACTACCGGGGTATTGACAGCAACCCACAGGCCTGTAAGTAACACGATAACAAAAATAAAACTTCCCAGAAGTATTTTTCTATGACTCGACATTGAGTGCCTCCCCGCAGTACGCTTTCACCCTTCTCAAAATGACTGCCCTACCTGAAATGAGATACCATACTGTGAGGGATCATTGACATTAAATCCCACATCAAGTTTAAACGGGCCTATCGGCGTCATATAGCGCACACCTACACCTGCTGATGTGATGATATCACCCGAATAATCATAACTCTCTTCATTGAGCATCGTGTTATCTGTAAAGACCGCACCATAAATATCACCCCAAACAGGATAGTCAGCCTCCAAAGAGAGATTGAGCATCGTAGAAGCCCCCTCTATGGAATCTTTGGTAGGAGAGAGGATCACCCCCATCTCCCGAAACCCATAGGCACGGTTAAAGTAGGATCCCCCTGCGAAGAAGAGTTTGGATTCGGGTACTTCACGATCGATCTGATCTACCACACCTGTTTTGGCCACTGCTGCGAGGATAAGTTTATCCATACTGTAAATATATCTTCCCTCTAGCCGCATCTTCAAATAGGTGCTTGCATCCGTACTGTAGGGAAGTCCATACTCCAGGTAAGATGCAAGGTAGTATCCCTCTGTAGGGTTTAATCTATCATCTCTTGCATCATAGACCAGATCGATATAGGGATAAAAAAGTAGAAAATTACCGTCATTGACAGCTTGTTTCAGCGTCTCACTCTCTTTTAGGTTGTCCAGAAGTTCAATATCGATATTTTCCACTACAAGGCCGCTTCTCCATCTCACCCGACCGCGTTCATGGCCTACACAGGCCTTTAGATAACTCTTCACTTCTGTAAAACCGGGATACTCAAGGTTGGAGTATCCGGCTTTTGACATAAAGTCGATCGAATAGTCCCACATATCAAAGAGGGCCGGTTTAAAAAAATCAAGGCTGCCGAGATACTCTTTTTGCGACCATTGCGCCTTGAGCGTCAACTTTTGCGCATTACCCATAAAGTTCTTCTTCACCAGGGTACCATGCGCCCGTGCTCCAAGATAAGTATCAAACCCCAGACCAAGTTCTGTATGGTAGGGCTTCTCCGTCTCTTTCAGGGTGATATCCAGAGGGATCTTATTGTAGAGTTTACGGTCATAGTTGATCATCACGTTATCAAACACATCCAGCTGATAGAGGTTGGCATAGCTCTCCTTGATACGCTTAGGATCAAACCTACTCCCCTCCGTTGCTACGATACGGGAGAGTACAACCTCCTCGTCTATACTCTCTAACCCTTTGATATAGCTCTTCTCAAAGTGACAGATCTCCCCTTTTTTCAACTGATACCGTAAATTTACGGTATCTGCTTCAAGGTCAACATAGGCTTTGGTATCAAGGTCATAACTACAGTATCCCGCATCAAGCATTGCTTCTATGATACTGTTTTTGATATCGATAAATTTTTGGGCCCTAAAGCGCTCCTTCTTGGCAAATGTGATATAAGAAGAGATATCATAGTCACTGGTCACATTGATCTCATCGATACGTACCGGATCATTTTCTATGATATTTAAATAAAGCGTGGTGTTGGTCTCTTTGATCTCAAACTCTGCATCATAAAACCCCTCAGAGTCATAAAAGTTCTGCAGGGACTGATCCAACGTCGGTATCAATTTATCATAAATCTTTGGTCTATCTTCTTTCCAAAACTGCCAGATACTTTTAGATTGGACATTGAGAACCTCATAGAGTCGATCCGTCTCATGGGTGCTGTTTCCTGTGATCTTGATATCGTGTGCAGGCAGTTCGATCTCTTCGGCACTCAGTATCAAAGAGACAATAAACAACATCATGATCACTCTATACAGCATACGATACCAACCTTTTTTACATTTATACGCTCAAAACGCAGAACCTCTCTTTCAAGTTTACCAAAAAAATAGGCTATCCCAATAGGTCTTTCACACTTTGTCGTGGATCTTTGCCCTCTTCGAGCATTGCATATACCTCTGAGGCGATCGGAAGATAGATATCTTTCTGCTTTGCTAAAAGGTAGAGTGCTTTAGCCGTCGGTACCCCTTCAGCCACTTCTCCGAGCTCCTCAAGAATATCTTCGATCTTTTTTCCCTGGGCCAATCCTACGCCTACACGGTAATTACGGGAGAGGGTGGAACTCGCTGTCAAAAACAGGTCCCCTGCACCTCCCAATGATAAAAAGGTTTCTGTTTTCGCACCAAAAGCCTCTCCAAAACGTGTCATCTCCACAAGCCCGCGAGATATCAGTGCGGCCCTGGCATTGTTGCCCAACTCTAACCCGTCAGATACACCTCCGGCAATCGCAATCACATTTTTATAGGCTCCCGCCACCTCTTCACCTGTGACATCATCATTGACATACCCTTTAATGTACTCAGGGAGTGCCTCAGCATAAGTTTCTGCCAACGCTAAATTGGTGGAGCTGATCACCAGTGCAGTCGGCAGCGACTGTTTCACTTCTGCGGCAAAAGAGGGACCTGAAATAAATGCCAATCTGTCACTCTCTACAAACTCGCCATAAATTTCATTCAGAAAAGACCCTGTTGCCGTCTCAATCCCTTTTGCCGCCACAAGAATCTTCTGTCCCTTATCCACGAAGTTCTCTTCCATCCATCCACGTACAGCCTGTGCAGGTATAGCGATCACTAGATACTCATGTTTCAGTGCCTCTTCAATAGATACGAAATGAGGGATATCTTTGGGAGTCCGTGAAGTGATCACCACCTCATTCTTCTCCGAAAATGCATGATAGAGGGCTTGTCCCCATTTTCCTGCACCGATTACTGCTAACTTCATTTACCTCTTCTCCTTTTTCTCAATTAACTCAATAAAACGTTCTGCACTCTCTTCATACATGTCAAATATTTTACTGACACCCGCCAGGATCAACTTCCGGTTATCCTCTTTACTGTCAGAGAGTGCCACGATCTCATCTTCGAAGCCACCTGATCTGAGTGAAATCGCATAGTAGACATTAAATGCATCCTCTCTCATAGCACATACCACGATATAGCCCTTTAGCATTTTGATATGTTCAAGGTACTCCTGCTGCTCCTCATCAACCTGCACAACATTGACAAAACCGTCACGTTTTGCACCCTCATAGCGTTCACTCTCAGTCTCATAGATCGTCACCTCTATATCTGCCTTCCGAAGCATTTGACAAAGATGTTTGCTCTTATGTGTATAGCCAAAGAAGATAATACCTTTTTTATTCTCTTCATGATGACGCTTAAGATAGCCTAATGCTTTGGAGTCAACCACATCATAAGGCTCCAATATCGCATTCACCCCTGTTGCATAGTATTGCCTTCTGAGATTGTGTTGGTTCATCCGTGCATAGATAACTACATCAGCGTTGACCGACTTTGCATTCAAGATAAAATAGATATTGTCAATATCAGAACTTGTCAGAGTCAACATTGCTTCAATATTTTTCCCTCTATAGAGATCTGTGACGAGTTTGGCACTTGAACCATCCGCACGAATCACTTTATACCCATCTTCCATGGCACGTGTGACCTTATCCTCTTCATCTTCAATGATCACCGGTTCATAGACACTCCGTGACTGCAGTTTTCTGGCAATCGTCATGCCAAGATGCCCATAACCGTTGATGATCACCGCTCTGTTTATTTTGGAAACCAGGTTGATATTATCCGCATTACGCAACTCATCAAATCGCTCTGAAAATGCCGAAACCATGACAGAGGTAACAAATGAGATCATGGCAATACCGAAAACGATCCCGAACATTGAGATGATCTTACCCGTATCGGTCACAGGAGAGATATCCCCGTACCCTACCGTTGAAATGGTCACCAAAGCCCAATAGATCGCATCAAGATAACTTCCGAGACTCTCATTTACCCCATACTCCAGGATATAAAAAACCGTACCGAAAGAGAAGGTAACACCCAAAAGCATATAGCCTAAAAAGATAAACTCAAAGCGTTTTCGAGTCAGCGCTTTAAAAAGACTTGAAGTACCATGCATATAGTGATAAAGTTTCAGAAGTCTTATGATACGAAATTTTGGAAAGATAGCGATCAGATCGATCAGTGCCGGCAAGGATAAAAGATATGCTATCCTTTTTTTCAACGGTACCAGATAATACTCTTTTTTGCTAGGATTTTTCATTTTACTGGTAGCAATGATATGTTTATGTATATCCTGGCTCACCCAGATTCTCAACAGATACTCCATGGCGAAGATCGCAGTAATAAAGTAGAGATCCACCTCTATTAACCATTCAGGTAGTTTCCCCGATTTACTGAGGATAAGTATCATGATCGACGTCATGATCAACCCTATCATAAACCAGTCAAAGTACTTTTTATAGGGATAATTTGTGTCTGTAAGAAGTGATCTAAAAAAAGATTTTGTTTTTTGATATCGGACCGAACGATCGATCATATGGGAAAGTTTCAGTATCAAGTCATGCATTAACATCCCCTTTTTGGTACCGTAAAACGGTACCGTGTTTTACTGGCTTAGCCTCTCTTTAAGCAGTTCATTCACCTTAGCCGGATTTGCCGTACCTTTACTCGCTTTCATCGTTTGTCCTACAAAGAACCCAAAGAGCTTCTCTTTTCCTGATTTGTATTCAGCGACTTTTTCTTCATTGGCTGCAAGTATCTCATCGATGATTGCAAGGATCGCTCCGTCATCACTGACCTGTGCCAAGCCAAGTTGATCGATGATCGCATCTACATCACGGCTCTCATTCTCCATCATGAAGTCCAATACCTCTTTGGCACCTTTTCCCGAAACGGTATCATCCGCAATCTTGGAAACCAGGGTACCCAATGTTTTTGCATCAACCGGAGAGTTCTCTATACTGAAGCCTGCTTTGTTCAAACGTCCCAGAAGCTCAGAAGTAAGCCAGGTTACTGCCATTTTAGGATTTGCCCCGCATGCAAGCATCTCTTCAAAGTAGTATGCCATCTCTTTTTGTGCAGTGATCACAAGTGCATCATATTTTTTGATGCCAAGCTCCTCGATATACCGCGTTGCCTTCTCATCCGGCATCTCTGGGATCTCTTTTGCCTCTGCAACCATCTCCTCGGTTACAACAAGAGGACGAAGGTCCGGATCCGGGAAGTAACGATAGTCTGCAGCTTCCTCTTTTCCTCTCATTGATTTTGTCACACCTTCATCGACATTCCAGAGTCTCGTCTCCTGGAATACCTCCTGGTCATAGACACCATCTTCATAGGCTTCAGTCTGACGCTGTACCTCATATGCGATCGCTGCCGCAACGAATTTGAATGAGTTGATATTTTTGATCTCTACCCTTGTCCCAAACTCCTTCTGTCCCTTTGGACGGATGGAGACGTTTACGTCACATCGGAATGATCCCTCCTGCATATTCGCATCCGAGATATCAAGATAGCGTACCGTTGCATGCAGTTTTTTAAGATATGCTACTGCTTCATCCGCACTTCTCATATCCGGTTCCGATACGATCTCAAGCAGCGGGGTGCCTGCACGGTTGAGATCCACTTTTGAGTGATTACCCTCATGCATATTTTTCCCTGCATCGGCTTCAAGGTGTGCCTGTGTGATCCCTACTCGCTTTTGCGTGCCGTCTTCAAGGTCTATAAAGAGCTCACCATTTTGTACAATCGCATTATGCAATTGTGTGATCTGATACGCCATTGGGCTATCCGGGTAGAAGTATGACTTTCTATCAAAATTCGAACTGTGCTGGACATCTGCATTGATCGCATAGCCTAAACGCATTGCTTTCATTGCTGCTTCTTTATTCACCACCGGCAGTGCACCGGGAAGCGCCAAACAGGTAGGACAGGTATTTGCGTTTTGGTGTTCTGCAAAACTGGTTGCACAGGAACAGAAAAGTTTCGTTTTAGTATTAAGTTGTACGTGTACTTCAAGACCGATCACGGTTTCAAACATCAGGAAATTCCTTATAAAGATAGTTCATATTTATAATCGTAATTATTATACCCATTTGCTTATTTGAGGGAGTTTACGAGAGAGGCAAATGGCCCTCTCTGAAGCATTTTACTGTCTGAAGCTGAGCTGGTTGAGGAGTTTTTCAACCCCCATATCAACCTCTACTTTGGGGAAGAAAGATGGTTTATCTTTGAGATTTATCGTCTCAAACTTGACTGTTTTCTTACCAAGTCTCTGACGCATCTCTTTTTTGAGCTGATAGAGTGATGTGATCTTATCTACCAACACCCCTTGTATCTCAGGCGCATTGGCTATATAGATCTTACCTTCGGTAAACGGCAGAAGCCGCGCTTTGCTAAGCCCTCTGTTTGTTACCACTGCATTGATAAAGTTCTCATAGGTCGGGAGGAGAAGATGATCTTCGATATACTTTTTATCTTCCCCCTCGACTTTCTTAAAAAAAGAGATCGGCTGTTTGTACTTTCCTGCTGCAAGGTTGTCCTCTTCTATCCCGATCTTTTCTGCCAACTCTCCAATATTGTAGTGCGGCATGATCACTCCGATAGAACCTACGATAGCATTCTTATTGGCATAAAGGGGCTTGATCGCCGAGGCAATATAGTACCCCCCCCCGCTTGCAGCAATGCTACCGACATACATCGTCACATTCTTATCTTTTTGATACGCTTTCAAATACTCGCTGAGCTCCTCGCTGGCTGTCGGAGAACCTCCCGGAGATCCCATCACAAAGAGTACCTCTTTGTAGCTATCGTCTTTACGGATCTTATCCATCTTCTCCATCACTTTGGTCGTATACTTCTCTGTAATGAGTTCATCAAAATGAATTACTGCAACCTTGTTATCGCCTATCACAGGTTCACCGAACATACCTGACTTGGAAAAATACATCGTAAAAAATGCAATCTCGGCAATCAATATAATACCGATAATCCACGCCTTGAGATTTGAAATCAAGATACGTTTTTTTAGCTCTTTGATCTGATAATCTTTTACCTCTTCCATTGACCGTCCTAATTGTTTATTTGAAATAGCGTATTGAAGCAAACCCTTCTGCTCCCGCCTCACGGCATGCATTGATCTGCTCTTGTGTCAAAATACCGCCTAATGCTATCACAGGAATATTAACAGCACTGCTCACTTGAGCCAATTTTTCCAATCCGACAGGCTCTCCTTTGCCAGGTGTAGTGAAGATCGGACTGAATGTGACCATATCCGCCCCCAACGCTTCAGCACTTTCTATCTCATTCAGGCTGTGTGCACTGATAATCACAAACAACCCCTCTGCTTTGGCAAGCGGGATCTCCTCTCTACGGTCACTGCTCAGATGTACCCCGTCTGCCTTTAACGCTTTTGCCAGGGTGATGTCGTTATGCAAAAGCACTTTATCAAAGCGATATCGTCTGGCAGCTTCTATAAATATCTTGGCATGATCACTGTAGTCTCTGTTTTCTTTGTCCCGGAAAAGTACCATATCGGCGCTACCTTTGATATGTGACAAATAGCTATCCAGATGATCAAAAGAGAGCGTAGAGGGATCGGTAATGGCATAAGAGAGCATTGCTACTCTTTTGTCGTTTGCGTATCGAACTTTTCTAAAAGTTGTTCCAAAAGCCTGGTCTGCTTCTTGAGTTCATAATGTTTCTCTTTGATCGTAATAATATGTTCAAGTAACAAGATAGCTATCAATCCGGGTAGTGCACCGATCACTGCAGCAATAAGCGTGTCAAACAGACTAAAATGAAAAATAGAAAGAAACGGAGTGACGACACCGATGAGCACCGATGCCCATGCAATGCCTAGAAAAAAATTGATAATGAAACCGAGAGGTTTCTCTTTTAGTCTCATTGTAAGAGGATTCTTAGTGGTCTTCTTCGATCGCTACTGCACCTGCAAGGTACACAAAAGTAAGGATCATAAATACAAATGTCTGAAGTACACCCATTACCGTAAGAAGGAAGAACGGAGCCAAAGGTACGATCCATGGTGTTAACATCAAAAGTACCCATAGGAACATATCATCCCCTCTAATACTACCGAACAAACGGAAGCTGAGAGAGATAATACGAGAAAGGTGTGAAATGATCTCGATCGGGAACATCAATGGTGCAAGAATCTTTACCGGACCTGCAAAGTGTGCAAAGTAGTGAATCACACCGTTCTTTCTGATACCTTCAAAGTTATAGTAGAAGAAAACGATCAACGCAAGTGTCAACGTAATATTGATATTTGAAGTCGGGGACTCAAAACCTGGGATAATACCGATCATGTTCGAAGTAAAAATAAACAGACCTAACGTTGCGATCAATGGAAGGTACTTTCTGGCATTCTCTTCACCCAGTACATCTGTACCCATAGAGATGACACCACCCAGGTATGACTCCATTACATTCTGCGTACCACCCGGTACTGCTCTTAGACTTTTTGTAGCTTTCTTAGCAATGAACAGTATGATAGCTGTTACGATTAATGACTGTAGTATAAAAAACATTGTCGGGTTATGATGGTGGTCAACAACAAGCCCTATGTAAGTAAAAATACCTTCCATGAAACATCCTCTTTACGTAAAATATTGCGTGGATTATACCTTTTTTGAACTTAAATTTGCCTCGTAAACAGGCTCATGTCACGTTCTATTTAGAGATTTTACAGTGGTGTGTAACCATTCACACTGTTTTATTGAAGCCTATGATCTTTCTTTGTAGGGAGACTTTAAAAATGAGTTTCCCTCCCTATACCAATTTTTCCTGTCCCAATCGATAAAGTGCGAAATCATATTTTATCGGATCAGTCGGATCAAATTTCCGTAGTCCCTCTGTCAATTCGATAGCCGCTTTCATATCACAACTTTTTCTCTTCAAAAGCCCTATCTTCTTTGAGACATTAAAACTATGGGTATCCAGTGGCATGATAAGATCTTTTTTATCTATTTTGGACCAAAGTCCCATATCCAAACTATCCTTACGTACCATCCACCTAAGATACATCATATAGCGCTTATAACTCCCTGTAGAGGAGAGCTTCTTAGGCCGTTTACCCACCAAAAAATTGTATCCGTAACTCTCAAGCGGATAGGATTCTCTTATCGCTTTAATCAAAGCCCAGAGCCCATCCAAAAGGTTAGCCTCTTTTCGATACCCTTGATAGAAGATATTTTCCAGACTCTCTCTGTCGCGCAATCGCTTCAATGCGATAAAAAGGGCGATCACATCTTCACTTTTTTGAAAACGGTAGTAGTGTGAGGCAAGGCGTTTTCTTATCTCCTCCTCACACTCATCAAGCAGATTAAAATCGAGGCTTTCCAAAAACTTGATGATCAAATGGGCATTACCATAGGCAAAGAGTGCGCAGATCAGTGCGATCGATTCATCTTGGTATTTTTGTGCAATAAAGAGAGGATCAGGTTTTTCGTAGCTGAGTTCAGAAATTGAGTTTCTAGCTTGAAATTCATTATCTAATAGCTGTTTTATTTCAGATAATTTCAAACTAAAAGCCCTTTCATCTTCGCGTAGGGTGCGTAATCACGCACCAAAAATGTTTCTAATAAAGGTGCGTGATTACGCACCCTACATGCTAAAATGTAAAGTGTTCACCCAGATAGTATTTTCTTACATTCTCATCATGCATGATCTCCTCGCTTGTACCACAGGCAAGCATCTCACCGCTTCTCATGACATACGCTCTGTCACAGATCCCCAGGGTCTCACGGACATTGTGGTCTGTGATCAGGATACCCATATCAAGTTCTACAAGCTGTTTGATAATATTTTGGATATCCAGTACCGCGATCGGGTCAACCCCGGCAAAGGGTTCGTCAAGCAGTAAGAACTTCGGTTCGCCAACTAAAGCCCTGGCGATCTCTACACGTCTTCTCTCTCCCCCGCTCAGACGTATCCCCAGACGGTTTCTTATCGGTTCTATATTGAAGATCTCAAGCAGTTTTTCAATACGGGGCTGCATCTTCTCTTTCTCCATACCCAGTGCTTCTGCAGCAATCAGCAGGTTCTCTTCTACGGTCAGATCTTTAAAGATACTGGACTCCTGCGGGAGGTAACCGATACCAAGTTTTGCTCTGGCACTTAGAGGCAGACCGGTGATATTCTCACCATCCAGAAAAACTTCTCCTTCGGTAGTACCGGTAAGTCCGCATACCATATAGAAGGATGTGGTCTTTCCGGCCCCGTTAGGTCCTAAAAGCCCAACCACCTCTTTACTCTTGACTGTCAGTGATATGTCATGCACGATCTTGGTCTTTTTGATCGTCTTTGCAAGGTTTTTTGCTTCAAGCGTATGCATTAGTAATATATCCTGTATCTTCTGGCATCCCCGGCAGGTTCTATCTCAATCATAGCGACATGATATCCCGCAGACTCTAAAAAGGATTTAAGCGTATCGCTCCCCCACTCTACCATATGCCAGCCGGGCTTATCAAACTCTTCAAAAAGTCCCATCTGCATAAACTCCTCATCCTCCAGCCGATAGAGATCATAATGGTAAAGGTCTTCTCCGTAACAGTGTTGCAGAGAAAAGGTTGGCGAGGTCACATCCCCCTCTATCCCTCTCTCTTTTGCGATTGCCTGTGTCAGGGTCGTCTTTCCTGCGGCAAGATCACCACGCAGAAATACTACGGCATTAGAAGGCAACACTTCATTGAGATACTCAACAATATTTTCCAACGCTTCAAGCGAAGCGACAATCTCTTTCACTACTCTCTGCTCCTTACGCTCTGCTACTTGCTGCTGAGCTGTTCACTGATCTTTGCCATACGTACCAGATGTTCTTTGGCCGTACCACTGTCAAGTATCGTTTCTACCTGTGCTATCGCCTCACGGACATCACGCACCTTGCCGTCAACAAAGAGTGAGAAAGCAGCATTCAGTACCACGATATCTCTCTTTGGACCCTTTTCTACCCCGGCAAAAATATCTCTGGTGATCTGTGCGTTATGGACAGCATCTCCACCGAGTATCGCCTCTTTGGGTGCTTTTTTAATGCCGTAGATCTCAGGGTTGATCTCCCCTTCAATGATCCGTCCGGACTCAAGATAGGCAAAATTCGTATTGGTTGCCAGTCCGATCTCATCCATACCATCCTGAGAACTCACGACAAAGGCCCTTTTCGCATCAAGCTGTGCCAGTGCTTCAGCGATCCTGCGCACAAAACTCGGATCAAAAACACCAAGAAGATACTTCTGGGCACCTGCCGGATTGGTGAGCGGTCCGAGGATATTGAAAATAGTACGGTGCGGGATGGACTTTCTGATCGGCATGATATATTTCATCGCCGGATGATGGTCCGTTGCCGGGAAAAAGCAGAATCCTGTCTCTTCAAGCATCTTGATCTTGTTTTCCGGTGTCATCTCCAACTTCAGACCCAATGCTTCAAGTACATCTGTAGAGCCGGACTTTGAGGTTACACTGCGATTTCCGTGCTTTGCAACCACATGTCCCATAGCAGCCAGAAGCAGAGAGGTTGTTGTGGAGATATTGAAACTTCCGCTCTGATCACCGCCGGTCCCGACGATATCTATTGCTCTTTCCCTCAGTTCATCACTCAATGGTACCTTGATAGAGTGCGCACGCATTACCGCTGCAGCATCAGCGATATCCTCCGCACTCTCGCCTTTCTGGTAAAGATCTACCAGAAACTGGCGGGCATCCGCTTCACTCAATTCATTGTTAAATAGCTTTTCAAACTGTTTTCTGTTACTCATATTTACCCCATTTAACTGTGTACCTACACACTATATTTTATCATTCCCGGACTTATAGCTAATGATATACACTTTGATGATCCGGAGATCAATGCACTTCACTTCATATACGTCTAGATTCCCGATCAAGTCGGGAATGACAGAGAAAAAGCTTTTCACTAGAAAAGCATACCACAATTCCTCACTCCTACTTCCTAATTCCTCACTCTAAAGAGTTAAAGTTCTTTAACGTACTCGTCTTTCTGGGACTTAGGGATCGTCTTTGTGGTAGGTATCTGTAATACCTCATAAGACTTTGGTCCTTTAAGGTACTCGATGGTGATCTTATCACCTATGGCAACATTTTTTGAAGCTTTGGCCTGCATACCGTTTACATAAACCACACCGGATTTGAGCATATCGGTTGCGATCGTACGACGTTTTACAACATTGACTGCACTTAACCACTTATCTACTCTCATTGCTGTTTAAACATCTCCTCGGCATCTTTGGCTTCGGTAATACCTTTGAGTGTAAGTTCATTCGTCTCTGAGATATACTTTTCTGTTTTCAACGCTTTGAAGACTCGCTTACACTCTTTCATATCAAACATTCCCGTATCTACAAGCATCGCCTGGATATCTTTCAGTGTCTCATCCGGACGCTTTTTGAAGAGTGCCAGAAGACACACTTTCTCTACAATTCTATCTTCATCCATCATTTTATCCTCTTAATTATCACCAACCCGGGTAAATACCTGAAAGGTTAATATAGTGAATTCATTCGTGGTATTACATAGAAGAACCCAATCTTTTGAACTCTTCTATATATTCACCCCCAAGATGGGGCTGAAAAGGCTTAGTGCAGCGCTTCGTTAAGCTTCACTTCTCTTGTACTTCTTCTGACAATGATCTCACCGGTTGTTGAGTCTTGTCTGAAGTGGAGACCATTAAGTCCCTGAAGCTCGTCTGCTCTGAATGTTGTTTTAGATTCAAGGTTCGCACCCGGATTCGCTGCATTGATCTTCTCTACTTCGGCTGGAGCGATCTTCACTTTCGTCCCTGCGAAGATCGCAAGACCACCATCAATGATACATGCATCACCTAGAGGGATACCACAGGTAGAGTTCGCACCGAGTAGTGTATTCTCACCGATACTGATAGGGTTCCCATCTGTTCCCGAAAGTACACCGAGGATACTTGCACCACCACCTACATCTGAACCGGAACCAACAACTGCAGAACTGGAGATACGTCCCTCTACCATTACAGGACCGAGTGTACCTGCATTAAAGTTGATGTATGAAGCACCCGGCATCACTGTCGTACCTGCTGCAAGCTGTGCACCCATACGCACTTTGGACGCCTCGAGGATACGTGTATTGTCCGCAGGGATCACATGCTGAAGGTATCTTGGGAACTTGTCTACGCTGTCCACTGAAGGGTAGGTACCCTTAAGCTTCATCTCGATCTCATTCTCTCTCAGGTAGTCAAGCTCATACGGTGTGTTACCTACCCATGCCACATTGCTGAGGATACCGAACGCACCGTTAAGGTTGATCCCTCTAAGCGGTACTTTACTGAGTGAAAGTGCATAGAGTTTCAGGTAAACCGCCTCTACCGATGCCGGTGTTGCATCTTCAAACAGAAATACGATTCTAAACTCTTTACCAATATCACCCATCTGATTCAGTGTTTTGATCACCTGGATATTTTTGTGTGCATCACCTGTTGCCTCTGCGACAAGCGGAGCAAATGCAGCCATTGCATTGCTGACAAACGTTTCGTTGATCGTTGCAACAAATTCACTGCCGCTGAAGTCTACTTCACACTTGGCTTCCTGCAGTGATTTGATAAAGACTGCTGCTGAACCGAAGTTCTCTTCCCAGTTGATCAGACCAAAGTTTGCCTGGAGGATCTTCTCCGCATTTTTCTGTCCTCTGTCTACTCTTGCGATACCGAATGCGATAGGTTTTCTGTACCCTTCCTGTGCTTCTACATCTGCGACAAGCGCTTTAAATTCGTTCATATCTGCTACTGTATTGATAGCCATAAAACTCTCCTAAATATACAAAATAAATTAGTTTTTGTATTATACTTTGTTAAGCTGAGCTTGACAAACTCTGCCCTCATAAAAGCCTAAAAAGAGGTAAGTTTTTGAAAATAAGACACCCGTACCGGTCATAGTGCATTCCGATTACTGCCCGCTTGAGGAGGATTTATCCGAGTGCTTCATGATCTCACGCCAATCCCTTGAGAAGTGTTTCCGGATATAGGCTTCCCTGTGCGGTATCGTACACCCGGTGCAGTCCTGGTGTATCGCCTCTTTGGAGATAAACTGTTTCCCCTCTTTCGCCTCTATTGCACAGCTGGAAAAGAGGGTTTTACCTTCTACTTCTTGCAGCCCTTCATCATCAAACCTGAAGTTGGGACAGGCGCAGAGATAGCAATTTAGTTCCTCCATCTCATGGCACTGTTTTCCTGTTTGATACAGCGGACAGAACTCCGGCTCCATCTTTACCATATTTTCAAACCTGAAATAGCGTATCAGCTCCTCATCACTGAGATGCCCGAGTTTTTCTACAATGGCGCGATGCTTTTTGGCATGTGCTTCAAACCATTCACTATATCTCATAAACTATACCGCTCCTCTCAGATGGCTCCAGAGCAATCCGATATACTCATGAAACGCTCTCTCTGTCTTTTGCAGGTGTCTTGCCTGAAACAGCGACCAGATACTGTCTTCACTGCGATCATTGAAGTCTCCCGCTGCTGCGATAGGAGTGAGTCCCTCTTGCTGAAACAGGAGCATACTTCTAGGCATATGATAGGCTGAAGTGACAAGCAGAAAGGGTCTGTCACCTACCCGCTCTTTCATCTTCACTGCCTCCTCTTTCGTATCTTTGACATCTTCCTGCATTATGATATCTTCAGGGTCGACTCCTGCTTCTATCAGCAGTTTTGAGGCTTTGTAGGCATCTGAATCCTTACCATGCATCGAATACCCTGAAGTGACGATCTTGGCACCTTTAAGCCTATGATACAACCGTACCGCTTCCCAGGCACGCCTCTCTTTGTCCCCGCCTAGAAGCAGAATATACTCTACTTCTGCCGGAACCTGCCCGATCTTTTCATACTGAGACTCCAGAGGCAACAACAGCAGGCTGCTTATCTGCGCATGGGTGACCACGCCAAACCAAAGCACCGTCCCCACTAAGAGTTGTTTCGCCCTTCTGCTTCTACCGCGATGATGCAGCCACAGCGCAGTGAAAAGCATCATCATCCCTATCGGCATCGGCATCAGCAGCCAGGCGATGATCTTTTTTATGATAAACGCCATCCCTATCTCCATACTTATACCCCCTTGAGTGCGATATAGACTATCGCTGCAAAAATGATCAGAACTCCCGCTATCCATAATGTTATATCTCGCTTGCTGCATGGAGCCACCAGGCTTTGGTCCTGAAGCTTATCATACACTTTAGCCAAAGCCTTTGCTTTTGCACTGGAGGAGTGTTTGATCTGTATATACGCTGCTCTTGCGAAGAGTTCGGCCTCCTCTCTGCCTGAGAGTATCGCTTGGTCATCGATTTCGTTCTCTTGAAAGAGTTGATACATCTTCGGATATCTACGGCAGCTCTTTTCGTAATATTCATATATCTTGTCTGGCAGATTGACGGTGGAAACAAATCCGGGTGCCGGCTCACCCCATAACATCTCATAGCGCTCTTTCAGTACCTCAAAACCATACTCTACGCTATCCATATGCCAGTGTATCCAGAGCGCATCCCAATGGTCAGAGACAAATGTAAAAAACTGTTTAAGCAGATGAGTTTCAAGCTCTTTTGGAGCACTCTGGATACCAAGCGTTCTTTGTGAATCCTCCATGGAAAAAGTGATCAGTTTTTTAGTTGCAATATCACACACACTGATCGCCGTGACGTGAGAAGTTCGTTTGGGGATCAGACTTGCGCAGGCATAGTGTATCGTGAACTTCTTGGGCATATCAAGACCTTTGAAAGCTTTTAATGATCAGGAAGATGACAAGCGCTTCGACTGCGATAAGCAAAAAATGCAGATAATAGACCTGGGGTTGATTCTCTACAACCCCCACCTGATCAAGCAGTCGATAAAAGAGGTATGACCCTGCCATTCCCAGCAGATACCCCATCTGTTTTGCCGTATCAAGCCGGGTCAGGAGTCTGTCTTCACCCAACAGGAGTGTCTCCACCCGTACCAGATAGTTCCCGAAGACAAAGGTCGCCTGATATCCCACATAGACGATCAATGCGGTCTGATAGGTATAGGGGTCGAATAGAAAATAGCACATGATCAGCAGCAGAATGATCTCTACAAACAGAGAGATACGAAAGAACCACTCTGCATTCAATATATAGCTGTAGAGCCTGGCGATCAGCAGCATCCCTGCTGCGAGTACCACGCCTCCAAGGGAGTAGACCGAGGGCTCAAGGGGCGTATAGATCGTAAAGATCGCCCCCACGCTCAATCCCAAAAGCAGTGAGTTGAAAAACTTATATCTGATAAACCATTGCGGGATAAGTTTTAGCATAAGTGATTATAACCTATTTGTGTGAAGAGATGAATCTAAAATGAGTCCTCTGAAAAATACCGTCATTCCGGACTTGATCCGGAATCCATAGACTTTTAATGTCCCAAAATGCTTAGATCCTGAATGCCTGTAGGAAATACCCTTGGGTGCGAGTTCAGGATGACAAAAACTTGTCATGCCGGACTCCGATCCAGTATCAGATGACAAAGACAATAATTCAGAGACTTCAAATGGGATTTCATCTAAAAGCTGTATCTGATCTTCGCGTAAAGAGATCTACCCTCTGTCGCATAGCCAGAGACAGACTGGTACGCTTTATCAAAGATATTTTTCGCGTTGAGTGTCAGTTTGAAGTTTTCACTTAGCTCTCTATCATAGTTCAGGTTCCACAGAGTGTAATTACCTGTACTCTCTCCAAACTCTTCTCTATCCCCGATATACTGCATAGTTACGCCAACATGTGAAACATCACTGAGGTATTTGTCTATAGTTACATTCAAGACATCTTTCGCTCTTTTATCCAAGTTCTGTCCACTTTCATCTACATATTTGAAGAGGTGTGTATAGTTGGCACCTATCATCATACCTGCATGATCAAATGAATGCGAAGCCTCTACTTCCATCCCCCTCATTTTCTCTTTTCCCGTATTATTGACATATCCCCAGTTTATCGCATCGTAAGCTATTTTGTTATCGATAACATTAGAGAAGTAGGTCACAGAAAGATCTCTGTACTGAAGTGTCACGTCATAGCCTTCTGTAGTATCCGGAGAGAGTGTTTCTCCAGAGAGAGTATTGGCAACCTGATAAGAGTTCGGTGCATCTGTAGACCTATAAACATTTATACCGGAAGTCAATCCTTCAATATTTTGATGAAAATGTTTGAGACCTGCTTTGTAAGAGAATTTATCGTCAAATACATCAAAGAAGTCCTGACGTATACTTCCCTCAAGAATTGTCTTTCCGCCTAAAAATCCGTTCAGTTCATGATTCAGACTCAGAAAAATTGCTTTATCATTAAAGTTATTTTCTGTAGCAGCACCGCTATTGTACTGGTAGTACCCTTTGGTCTGTTTCGCCTCTAAACCAAGTAAAACATGTGTATTATCCTGCTGGTAACTGTTTATCCAGGAAATTAATTTCTGCTTTGCATTGTACTTTATTAATGAATCCCCGTATGAAGAATCACTTGTATCCAATCTTTCAGATTTGCTCTGAGCCAATTTTAACTGGCTTTTATAACTGCCTAAAGTATAAAAGTAGTTCAAAGCGTAATCTCTTTGTTCCATATCTATATTAGCGACAGGATCATTGGCTCCAAGCGTAGAGTACGTCCCATCATATTCGGTATTTGCATCAATATCATTACCTGTTAAAGTCACTTTATGGTTTTCATTGAAACGATATCCCAGTTTTAACAGTGTTGAGAGGTTCTCATAGCCATCAGCTTCTGCATTACGCGGTGTTTTTGCACTGAAACCATCCGTATCTATTTTTGATATACTGATCATAGCATCAAAATTATTTTTATTGTAAGAGAAACTTGATGATATTTTTTTCGTATCATATGAGCCATATGTAATACCGATATCTCCGTGTACACCCTCTGGTGCTTTTTTGGTAATAATATTGATTACTCCGGCACTGGCATCTGCACCCCAGATACTGCTGGTTCCTCCTTTAATCACTTCGATCTGCTCTATATTGTCAAGAGAGATGTGCTCAAAAAATGCTTGTCCGTCAGTAGAGCTGGGATTGTTTAAAGAAATACCGTCAAGCAGTACCAATATCTTTTCAGTTTTCATCCCTCTCAAAAACAGAGAGGTCTGTGTTCCCATCCCTCCACTCTGAGAAAACGTTATGCCGGCTACTCTGCTAAGCGCTTCAGCTACAGTCTGATATCCATTCGCCTCTATCTCCTCGGCAGTGATGACAGAAACATTTGAAGTGGTATTTTCGATACTTTGTGCTGACTTATTCGCAGAAACAATTGTGATCGGTTCAAGCTCGGATGCATACGTATTGAGTGTCAACAGCATTGATGCTGCCATAGAGAGTTTTATAGTGTTGTTCATGGTTTATCCTA
>JBEWPZ010000055.1:0-9764 GCA_047689535.1 Candidatus Sulfurovum kebritense
ACGCTTTTAGAAAAGCTTGGTATGCCTTTCGCTAAAGGGAGAAACTAATGGCTAAGAAATCTATGATTGCAAAACAGAAGAGAAAAGCAAAGTTCTCATCAAGAGCATACACAAGATGTAATATTTGTGGTAGACCACACTCTGTATACAAAGATTTTGGTCTTTGTCGTGTGTGTTTAAGAAAAATGGGTAACGAGGGTCTGATCCCTGGTTTACGTAAAGCAAGCTGGTAAGGAGTAAGTAGAAATGATGACAGATATAATGGCAGATTCTCTGACTCGTATCAGAAATGCTGCACAAAGAAGACTAGATGTAACAACCCTTCTTCACTCAAATATGATTGAAGCAACTGTACAGATCTTGGTGGACAAAGGTTACCTTGAGAGCTTTACAGTAAAAGAAGATGGTAATAAAAAGACAATCGATGTTGTGTTGAAGTATGACGACAATGAAAAAAGCGTTATCAACGAACTTAAAAAGATCTCTAAACCTGGACGTCGTATCCACAAAGGTAAAGATGAGATCAAAACATTCAAAAACGGTTACGGGACTTTGGTAGTATCGACTAGCCAGGGTATACTTGCAAACGATGAAGCGTTCAAACGTGGAATCGGCGGCGAAGTAATCTGTAGTATTTGGTAAGGAGTAGAGATGTCAAGAGTAGGAAAAAAGCCGGTAACTGTTGCAAGTGGTATCGAGGTATCACTAGACGGTACATGTATCGTGGCTAAAAAAGGCAATCTTGAAAAGAGACTTGAGACTTACGGAAGAGTAAATGTAAGTATTGACGGTGCTGATGTAGTATTTGACAGAATAGATGATGATCAACAATCTTCAGCTTACTGGGGTACATACAGATCACTCTTTAACAATATTGTGATCGGACTTGATAAAGGTTACAGTAAGTCACTAGAGATCAACGGTGTTGGTTACAGAGCAGCGGTACAGGGTAAAGTGTTGAACCTGCAACTAGGTCACTCTCACCCGATCGACTTCCCAATTCCGGAAGGACTTGAGATCACTGTTGAGAAGAACATTATTACTGTAAAAGGTACTGATAAACAAGCTGTAGGTCAAGCAGCAGCTGAGATCAGAGAGTTCAGACCACCAGAGCCATACAAAGGTAAAGGTGTGAAGTATACTGATGAGCAGATCATCAGAAAAGCTGGTAAAGCAGCTGGTAAGTAAGGAGCGGTAGATGTTAAAAAGTATTCAAAAAAGAAAAAATAGACTACGTGCTCAGAGAAAAGCAAGAGTAAGAGGTAAGATCTTCGGAACTGCAGAACTTCCAAGACTTACAGTCTTTAAGTCAAACAAGCACTTCTATGCACAAGCGATCGATGATAACGCTGGTGCAACATTGGCTACAGCTGATGGTAAGAAGATGGGTCTTAAAGCAAACAGAGAAGATGTAAAGCAGGTAGCAGCTGAAATGGCGAAAACACTTGCAGCAAAAAACATTGATTCTGTTGTGTTTGACAGAAATGGTTACCTCTACCACGGTGTTGTTGCGTCATTTGCTGATGCACTCAGAGAAGCCGGAATTAAGTTTTAAGGATAAGCGATGCAACAAGAAACTGTAGAAAAAGAATTTGAAGAAGTAATCGTTAACATCGGACGTGTTGTTAAGGTTGTTAAGGGTGGTAGAAGATTTAGATTTACTGCTCTTGTAGTAATCGGTGACAAGAACGGTACAGTAGGATACGGATTCGGTAAAGCGAAAGAAGTTCCTGATGCGATCAAAAAAGCGGTTGACGATGCACACAAAAATCTTGTAAAAGTAAATATCAAGGGAACTACAATTGCTCACGATATCGAGCATAAGTTCAACGCAAGTAGAATCTTGCTTAAGCCAGCTAGTGAAGGTACGGGTGTGATCGCCGGTGGTGCAGCTAGACCGGTACTTGAACTTGCAGGATACAAAGATATCTTGACAAAATCTATCGGGTCTAACAACCCTAACAACTTGGTAAGAGCGACAGTTGAAGCACTTACTAGAATCAAAGCGTAAGGGGTAAAGTATGGGTCTACATAATTTACAACCAGCACCGGGATCTACAAAAAATAGAAAAAGAGTAGGTCGTGGTCAGGGTTCTGGAACTGGTAAAACAGCAGGACGTGGTAACAAAGGTCAAAAAGCAAGATCTGGTTATAAAGCGAAGAGAAACTTCGAAGGTGGTCAAATGCCACTTGCGAAGAGACTTCCAAAAGTTGGATTCAGCTCTAACGTGGTAAAACCACATGTGATCAATGTGACAAAGAACACAAAGGTCGCAGAGCTTGATGAGATCACAATAGAAAGCATCAAGTCAGTATACAGACTACCAAAGTCTGCTACTAGAGTAAAGCTGATCGGTACAGGTGCGAAAGATCTCGCAGCTAAGATCAAAGATGACGCTGTAACAACAAGCGGAAAATAATCATGGGTAACGCTTTAACTCAAAAAATCCTAATCACTTTAGGATTTCTTTTTGCGTACAGAGTTTTAGCCTATGTTCCTACACCGGGGGTCGACCTTGGCGTGATCAAAGAGTTCTTTGACGCCAATGCCGGCACCGGCTTCGGAATGTTAAGTATGTTCTCCGGTGGTGCGGTTGAACGTTTAAGTATTATCTCCTTGGGTATCATGCCCTACATTACTGCTTCTATCGTAATGGAACTTCTCGCAGCTACTTTCCCGGCACTTGGACAGATGAAAAAAGAGCGTGACGGTATGCAAAAGTATATGCAGATCATTCGTTATTTCACTATTTTTATTACTGTTGTTCAAGCGATCGGTGTATCGATGGGGCTTCAGAGTATGACAGGACGTGCAGGACAGAGTGCCGTGATGATCGACCCTCTTATGTTTACGGTGATTACTACCTTCTCTATGTTGGCAGGTACAATGCTGTTGATGTGGTTCGGTGAGCAGATTACACAGAAAGGTATCGGTAACGGTATCTCATTGATCATTTTTGCCGGTATTGTTTCAGGGTTGCCATCAGGTATCTCCAATACAGTAAGAGCAGTCAATGCAGGTGAGATGAACTTCCTTATGGTACTCGGTATCCTTGGAATTATGATTATCACAGTACTTGCGATCATCTATGTGGAACTAGGAGAGAGAAGAGTACCGATCTCTTACTCAAGAAAAACGATTATGCAAAACCAGTCAAAAAGAGTGATGAACTATATTCCGGTAAAAGTGAACCTTTCAGGAGTTATTCCTCCGATCTTTGCTTCTGCTGTATTGATGTTTCCGCTTACCATGTTGCAGTCCAGCAGTTCGGAGATCGCAACAGCGGTTGCCGATGCATTGGCACCGGGTGGTTTGGTCTTTAATATCGCAACATTCATTCTCGTGATGTTCTTTGCATTTTTCTATGCATCGATCGCGTTCAGTGCGAAAGATATCGCTGATAACCTCAAAAGACAGGGTGGATTTATCCCGGGTGTTAGACCGGGTGAACACACGAAAGAGTTCTTGAATGAGGTAGCAAGTAGATTGACCGGTTCGGGAGCTGTATATCTTGCGATCGTTTCAACGGTACCTTTTGCCATCGTATCCGGCCTGGGTGCGAGCTTCTACTTCGGTGGGGTTGCTGTATTGATCATCGTACAGGTTGCACTCGATACCATGAGAAAGATCGAAGCACAAAGAACCATGAATCAATATGATACACTGGGTAATGTAGGTTTATAATGGCTATTGCACTTAGAAAACCGGATGAGATCGCCAAGCTTAGAAAGGCTGGCGAGATCGTTGGAAAAACACTTCAATATCTCCAAGAAAATATCACACCGGGTATGACCCTCAAGCAGATCGATGAGATGGGCGAAAAGTTTATTCGTGATCATGGTGCGGTACCTTCATTTAAGGGACTGTATGGGTTTACCGGCTCTGTATGTACCTCTCTGAATGAAGTATGTATCCATGGTGTTCCTGATGATACTGTGATCAAAGAGGGCGACATCCTGGGATTGGATATCGGTACAAAACTTGATGGGTATTACGGTGATGCTGCGATCACTATGCCAGTCGGCAAGATCAGTGCAGAAGATGAAGCACTGATCGCTTGCTCGAAAGATGCACTCTATCACGCGATAGAGAGTATCAAACCGGGTATGCGCTTCAAGGAACTCTCTAAGATCCTTGAGGACTTCATCTCTGAGCGTGGATTTATACCACTCAGAGACTACTGTGGTCATGGTATCGGTACGAAGCCGCATGATGAGCCTAATATCCCCAACTACCTGGATGGTAAGCCTAACCAGGGACCAAAGATCAAAAACGGTATGGTATTCTGCCTGGAGCCGATGGTGTGTCATAAGTCAGGCACGCCAGTTCTTCTGGATGATAATTGGTCTGTTTTAAGTGAAGATGGACTACATACCAGCCATTATGAACATCAAGTGGCAGTTGTTGACGGTAAAGCGGTGATACTTACAGAGGCGTAAGGTTTTGATTTAATTTGACACTTATTGAGCAAAGTCCAATAAGTTTCGTTAACACTGGGTTCCCCTCAGCGGGATGCCCACGCACCCTTGGTGCTCTTTTAGCAGAAAAGTAAAGGAATACAATGGCTAAAGATGACGTAATTGAGATTGACGGTAAAGTAGTTGAGGCGCTGCCAAATGCAACTTTCAAAGTAGAGCTTGACAATGGTCACGTGATCCTTTGTCACATTGCAGGAAAGATGAGAATGCACTATATCAAAATCCTACCTGGTGATAAAGTAAAAGTTGAACTCACACCATACAGCCTTGACAAAGGCCGTATCACATTCAGATACAAATAATTGTTACAGGCTTCTGGATTCTCACCGGAAGTCGCACTTTTCTACATTTTCTCTCTAGTTTTAATCCCGTACACTATATAATAGATATATGTATCATAAAATCACTAAGTATAAAATCCTATTGATAATCTTTTTGGCATTTATCTTTTTTG
Organism: Candidatus Sulfurovum kebritense; assembly: GCA_047689535.1. GTDB lineage: Bacteria > Campylobacterota > Campylobacteria > Campylobacterales > Sulfurovaceae > Sulfurovum > Sulfurovum kebritense. Next base: position 4,934 of record JBEWPZ010000055.1, read on the forward strand.
AAACGATAGCCACTTTTGTGATATATAAAATGTATTATGAAAAAAGTCATTTAATTTATGAGAGAAAGATCGATGTGTTTCATGATGTCTATGTGAGTACACGGCATACCTATGCCAAAGTAAGTAGACTGCTCTATGATCAAATCATCAATACTCCAGAAGTGATTGCGCTATTCAGGGAAGCAACCGATAAAGATGTATCTGTACAACAAAAGATACGGCAAAAACTTTATCACAAGCTATTGCCAACCTATGAAAGCCTTCAGTCTATCAATCTTAAACAGTTACATTTTCATCTTCCTGATCAGCGCAGTTTTCTGCGTTTCCATGAAGTAGGGAAGTATGGTGATAGTCTTGTCGGAGTACGCCACTCACTGATGCTTGCAAACCGGGATAAAGCGTATGTCGAGGGATTTGAAGAGGGACGTATTTATAATGGTTTTCGTTATGTCTACCCTCTCTTTGATGAAGATCACACTTATCTGGGTACGGTTGAAACTTCGCTCTCGTTCAAAGCCTTGAAGGAAGACATAGAAGAGACGCTGAAGAGTAAAATCGACTTTGTTGTGAAGCGTTCCATTGTCGAACGTAAAGTGTGGAAAAGCGAGCAGAAGAACTATAAAGCCAGCGTGATCAACGATGCCTACCTTCATGAAAAAGATAAGCATGTAAACAATCAAAGATCAAAAATTTATAAGATAAATCTGGAGATTAGTGAGGAAGTATCGAAGCGTATGATGCGTAATGAGAGTTTTGCAGTGTACAAGAGTGGGTATATTGTTGTATTTCTGCCGATTACCAATATAGCAGGTGAAGAGGGCGCAGCTTATCTGATCAACTATGAAGAGTCTAATATCATTTTTAAGATGCAAGATGAGGCACTTCTGATGTGGCTTATCAGTACATTAGGAGTATTGAGTATCGTGACGCTTCTCTATCTGCTTTTAGATAAGATGAAAAGAATCAATGAAATGGCCAGCTATGATACGTTAACCGGCCTCTATAATCGCAGTGCTTTTACCGCAGCTGTAGAATATGAGACGGATCGTATCCAGCGTACCGGAAGTGTACTGTCTCTGATCTATCTGGATATAGATAACTTTAAAAAGATCAATGACAACTATGGCCATGAAACTGGGGATAAAGTACTGCATAAGCTTGCAGCTATATTGGAGAACTCAACCAGGAAAACAGATATCGTTGGTAGATGGGGCGGAGAAGAGTTTTTGATCTTACTGCCGGATACACATCTTGAGAGTGCAGAGCTGTTGGCAGAAAAACTTCGTAGAAAGATCGAAAGTACCGATTTTGATATATCGCAGCCAGTGACATGTAGTTTTGGGGTGACACATTATCTGGTCCCAGAAATGGTGGATGTCATGATAGCAAGAGCTGACAAAAATCTGTATCAGGCAAAAGAAGAAGGCAAAAACAGGGTAATCAGTAACTAAGAAAGAGAGTAGACAGAAGCTTTATCAGAAGAGGTGTACATATAAGAAAAAATTAATACTAGTTTGGGTATAATCCTCCTCCCTATTACCATTAGGCAGATAGGAAACTGCGTGAAGAATTTTTGATTAATTCGCACCGTTTACTCAAGAATTGGATTATGAACTTCAGTAATCCACGCAATATAAAGGGTGCAGAGAAGCACTCCAGGTGCAAAACGGCAACGCAAGAGGACTTCATGATTGAAGTGACTCAACATAAAGCGTCGTACTTATATAAAAACAGGAGTAACCAATGAAGGTTAGACCATCGGTGAAGAAAATGTGCGATGACTGTAAAGTTATCAAGCGCAAGGGTATTGTACGCGTGATTTGTAAAAATCCAAAACATAAACAGAGACAAGGATAAACATGGCACGTATTGCAGGTGTTGATTTACCACAGAAGAAAAGAATGGAGTATGCACTTACTTACATTTATGGTATCGGTCTTACAACTTCAAGAAAGATTCTTGATGCAACAGAGATCGATTATAACACTAGAGTTCATGAGCTGACAGATGCACAAGCTGCAGTCATCCGTAACTACATTCAAGAAAACTTGATGGTAGAAGGGGATCTTAGAAAGAAAGTAACTCTAGACATCAAAGCATTAATGGACCTAGGAAACTACAGAGGTCTTAGACACAGAAGAGGACTGCCTGTTCGTGGTCAAAAAACAAAGACAAATGCGCGTACTAGAAAAGGTAAGCGTAAAACTGTCGGTGCAGCGTAAGGAGTAGCGAAGTATGGCTAAGAAAAAAGCAAAAAAGAGTATTGCTAAAGGTGTAGTATACGTAGCTGCTACATTCAACAATACAGTGATTACAGTAACAGATGAGATGGGTAATGTGATCTCTTGGAGTTCTGCAGGAGCACTTGGGTTCAAAGGTTCTAAAAAATCTACACCATTTGCAGCAACTGAAGCAGTTCAAGATGCAATGAGCAAAGCAATGGAGCACGGTATCAAAGAAGTAGGGATCAAAGTACAGGGTCCTGGTTCAGGTAGAGATACAGCGGTAAAAGCGATCGGTGCAACAGAAGGTATTCGTGTAAGTTTCCTAAAAGATATTACACCACTACCACACAACGGGTGTAGACCACCTAAGAAACGTAGAGTATAAGAGGTATAGAGATGGCTAGATATAGAGGTCCGGTAGAAAGATTAGAGAGAAGACTTGGTGTTGATCTTGGTTTAAAAGGTGAAAGAAGACTTGCTGGTAAGTCTGCACTTGAAAAAAGACCATACGCACCGGGACAACATGGACAGAGAAGAACAAAGATCAGTGAATACGGTCTTCAACTTCAAGAGAAGCAAAAAGCGAAGTTCATGTATGGTACAAGCGAAAAGCAGTTTAGAGCACTTTACAAAGAAGCAAACAGAAAAGAAGGTAACACAGGTAACGTTCTTATCCAACTTCTTGAGCAAAGACTTGACAACGTAGTTTACAGAATGGGATTTGCTACAACCAGAGCATCCGCTAGACAATTTGTAAACCATGGTCACGTACTTGTTGACGGCAAAAGAGTTGATATCCCATCATTCAGAGTAGCAGCAGGCCAAAAAGTCGAGATTAAAGAAAAAAGCAAGAGCAATGTTCAAATCCTTAGAGCTATCGAACTTACTAACCAGACTGGTATGGTAGAGTGGGTAGACGTAGATAAAGAGAAACTCTTCGGTATCTTTACAAGAGTACCTGAAAGAGAAGAGATCTCAATTCCAGTTGAAGAGCGTTTAATCGTCGAGCTATATTCTAAATAATCTGAGTAAAGGCTAGCTAATGAGAAAAATTAAAGTTGCACCATTTATGCCAACAGAGGTAGAGGTCAATGAGATCAGTGAGAATAGAGCAGAGATCACTGCCTATCCTTTTGAGAGTGGATATGCAGTCACACTTGCACACCCTCTTAGAAGACTGATCCTTGGTTCTTCTATCGGATATGCACCGATTTCTGTAAAGATCGAAGGTGCTGCACACGAGTTTGACAATATTAGAGGTATGCACGAAGATGTAGCGGTCTTTATTATCAATCTTAAAAACATTCGTTTCAAGATTAAAGATGAGAGTGACAGAGTAGAAGTGAATTACTCTTTTGCAGGCCACAAAGAGGTGACTGCACAAGATCTAAACAATGACTTGGTAGAGGTAGTAAATGGCGACCTCCCACTCGCAACACTGAATGAAGATGCTGAACTTAACTTTACAGTGGTTATCTCAAAAGGTATCGGGTATGTACCGAGTGAAGACCTTAGAGATGAAGTAGCGGAGGATGCAATCGCCCTGGATGCATTCTTTACACCAGTGAGAAAAGCAAACTATGCGATCGAACCTGTTCTTGTAGAGGATAACCCGAGTTTTGAGAAGATCACATTTGATATCGTGACAGATGCTCAGATCGGGCCGGTTGAGGCATTTACCAACGCACTTGAAGTGATGAACAAGCAACTCTCTATCTTTAATGGTGTACTTGATGTAGATATTTCAACAGCTCCTATTAAAAAGAGCAGTGATGAGAGTGAACTCAAGCCTTTCCTTCAGACAGTAGATTCTTTAGGTCTTAGTGCAAGATCGTTCAACTCACTTGATAGAGCAGGGATTAAATATCTCGGTGAACTTGTACTCATGAGTGAAAATGAGATCAAAAATATCAAAAATCTTGGTAAAAAGTCTCTTGATGAGATCAATGAGTGTCTGGTAGAGCATGGATTTGGTGAAGATTATGATCTTTCAGATGTAACAAGAGCACATCTTGTTAAAAAACTAGAACAATTAAAACAGTAAAGGATTCCCATGAGACATAAGCATGGTTACCGTAGACTAAGCAGAACATCTGCACACAGAGCGGCACTTCTTAAGAATCTTTCTATTGCTTTGACAAGAGAAGGTCGTATCGAAACGACACTTCCTAAAGCAAAAGAGCTTAGAAGTTACTACGAAAAGTTGATCACAAAAGCATCTGCTGGTGATTTTAACGCACACAGAGCAGTATTTGCAATGCTTCAAGATAAAGAAGCAACGAATAAACTTGTAGAAGAGATTGCTCCAGAGTATAAAGAGAGAAACGGTGGTTACACTCGTATCATCAAAACTCGTACAAGAAAAGGTGACGCAGCACCTATGGCGATTATCGAACTCGTATAATCGTTTCACTGCGGTATAACATTTCAAGGCATGGCCTTGAGTGTTACCCATTCCTATATTTTCCCAAAAATTATAATAAACTCATTGACATATTCAAACTTTTAGTGTATAACACTCAAGGTAAATACAATAGTTAATGATTTTGTTATAATATAAATAAAACAAAGAAATGCAAACAATTCGTGCCTTCTGATGGAGATGG
>JBEWPZ010000088.1:0-1654 GCA_047689535.1 Candidatus Sulfurovum kebritense
CTGCCGGGGATTTCAAACAGGTCTATCCTGAAGTCTACAACATACCGTTCTATGCTCTCTCGTTTGCCAAAAAACAGCAATCCTGCATAGGTGGGTCTCCCTTCGACAAGCACAGAAACTTTATGCAAAAACTCTTCGAGTCCCAGTTTATTGTAGTGCGATGTAGGATTAACCGTGTGAAGGTACTCTTTGTATTGGTTGAGAGATCTCTCCGAAAGATCTGCTATGCTATACCCGTCGATCACCTCAGAGCTTTTGGTGCCAAACGACTGGTCACGATACATGGTATCGATCTCTTCTTTTGTAGCTCTCCTGTCACCGCTCCCGCTACGCACAAAACTATTGGCCAAGCTGTTGTAGTAGACTGGTTTTTGTTTCGATAGCGGGATATAAAAAGCCAAAACTGCATTCCCGTCGAAGCTGTATTTTTGGGCTTTGGCACGTATTTTAACATTGAACTTCTCACCATTGAGAGTGTTCAGAAATTCATGTTCCAATTTTGATGGGTTGTCCACGCCTACGACGGTGAAGCCGGCACTGTTTTCTTCTACCCCAAAGACGATCCACCCTCCGGCAGTATTGGAAAAAGCACTGACACTCTCCCACACACTTTTGGGCACACCACCACGGGCAAGCTTCACCTCGAAGTCTTCCCACTCGATATCGTTGAGCTTATCTATGAGTTCTTGTTTATTCATCACTTTTACACTTTTCACCAAATTCATCTATAAGATCTTTTGACATCTGTTCTACTACAGATTTGCCCCAGCCAAGAGTATCTTGCTTGGCTACTATCTCTTTCCCTATCTCAAAATAAAGCTCTATCATCAACCTGTTTGCAGAAAGTATCGCTTTTGATTTGGCACTATATATCTTCTACTTGATATCTGTTAAAAAGTTTTTAAATTGATTATGATCTATATTTTTCATCTAAAGGCTCTATCCCTGACATTGACACCGTTCTCCTGACAGATCGGTGCAGGGACATCGAAAAGTCCAAGTTCTCCGGTTTTGAATGATTGTATTAATTGTTTCATATTATATAGTCTCCACTTTACTATTCACTATTAACCATTCACTATTTACTAATTTATTGCTCTGTATTAGCTTCCTCTTTAGGGATGTCGACCGCTACTTCGGTAGTAACATATATGGCGATGACCCCCTAATGAAGTTTCTTTCTCCCCTATCCTATCTTTTTGAATCTACAGCAATGATGTCTGTATAATTTTCAATAATCCAAATGCAAAGAATCGTTGCTGAGGATCATTGGAAAGTGCACCTGTTTCATCCATAAATCCAAAAAAATTTTTCAAGTGCTTCCTTTTTTATCGTTATAGTATTTTACCTGATTTTCTCTGCTTTTCTACTTTATATGATTTCCATATTCAAGTCTCCAAAAAACCATTTTCCTTGTTTTTTCTCTCTTCATTACTCTTTGTTTTACACCTCTGTTTGCAATGTGATGGTAACCGGCTATCTCTATTCTTGGTTTTCTGGGCATAGCGAACCTCTCTTTGTTTCAAATCTGCATAAGTTCAAAAACATATGGCACTCTGTAAAGGAGTAAACAATGCAAATAGATTATCTGTATCATGGAGTAAAAGGGTTTGAGATAAATGGGGTCAAATGGGGTCAGACCCCATTCTTCCTT
>JBEWPZ010000056.1:0-9334 GCA_047689535.1 Candidatus Sulfurovum kebritense
AATAGAAACGGAGTTTCTTTTCATAAACTCCTCACTCCTCGCTCCTCACTCCTCACTTTTTCCATCAAAAGGATTTTGATGGAAAATATGTACAACCTTAACATTGAACGCGCCGTTCTCTCTGCGATCATCTTCGATCCTGAGATCTATGAAGAGATCGCTTCGAAGCTGAAGCCGCATGACTTTTACCTTCCTTTTCATCAGCATCTTTTTGCCGCGATGGAAGAGCTCTCACACGAAGAGAAGCCGATCGATGAAGAGTTTCTGCGCAATAAACTTCAGAGCAAAGGAAAGTTCGATGAAGTTTCGATGCTTGATCTGCTTTCGGTCAACCCGATCTCAAACACTGCAGCCTATCTTGCAGAGATCAAGGCAAAGTCCAGCAAGCGTGCACTGGCTACACTGGCTACGGAGATCAGAAAAACGACGATAGAAGATGACCTTCCTGCGGATGAAGTGATGAACCTTGTGGAGAAAAAGCTCTATGAGATCACACAGGACAGCAGCAATGAGGATTTCCGTGAATCCAACGAGATCACACTGGCAATGCTTGATGAGATCAACCGTTTGAAAGCGATGGGGAACTCCAAGCTGATCGGTACGGATACAGGATTTCAAAACCTCAATGAAAAAACTTCAGGATTCGGGAAAGGGGACCTCGTCATCGTCGCCGCAAGGCCGGCGATGGGGAAAACTGCCCTGGTGCTAAATATGGCGCTCAAAGCGATAGAGCGAGACGAGGGTGTGGCATTCTTCTCACTGGAGATGCCTGCGGAACAGCTGATGCTCAGGATGCTCTCTGCCAAGACCTCCATTCCGCTGCAGTCACTGAGGGTGGGCGATCTGAATGATGAACAGTGGTCACAGCTCTCAGCTGCAACGGATGAGATCTCCCAAAAGAAGCTCTTTGTGGATGACGGTGGACATGCGACGATCCACCAGGTGAGAAGCAAGATGCGTAAGCTCAAATCCAGACATCCCGAGATCTCCATCGCGATCATCGACTACCTGCAGCTGATGAGCGGTGACGGGAAAGAGGGTAGACAGCAGGAGGTCTCTGAGATCTCAAGAGGATTGAAGCAGCTTGCCAGGGAACTGCAGATACCGATCGTAGCGCTTTCCCAGTTGAACCGTGGGCTGGAAGCAAGGGAAAACAAGCGGCCGATGCTCTCGGACCTTCGTGAGTCCGGGGCGATCGAACAGGATGCAGATATCATCCTCTTTGTCTACCGTGACGATGTCTACCGTGAAGCGAAAGAGAAAGAGAAAGAGATGAAGGCCAAAGCGGAAGGCAAGGAGTACAGTTCGGACTTTAGGAAAAAATCGGAAGAGGAGGCGGAGATCATTATCGGTAAGCAGAGGAACGGACCGACGGGTACGGTAGACCTGGTCTTCCAGAAGCGCTTTACTCGGTTTGTCGATGCCTCACACTCACCGGCCTTTGAGGTGGTCTATGAGGAGGGTGATATCCCGGCGAATGAAGGGAATATCGAACTGCCGCCGATATAGAGTGTTTAGAGCTTAGTATTTAGCGTTCAGAGGGGGAGGAGTGGATGCAACTGGAAAAACCTAGAGTATTTAACGATACAAAAAGCTTTGTCTGGGTACTCCTGGGGCTTTCATCTATCATTATCCTGCGACTGGCTTTAAGCTATCAGGAGTATCGCTCTTTTATTCAAAAACCCTTCTACTATACCTATGCAGAGGTGATCAGCGAGAAGGTCAAAACCTCTCATGAAAAAAGCTACAGGGTCTTGAAGCTGCACTCAGATAACGGATTGCAGTTTATCACCACCTCCTATACCAAAAACTCTTATGCCAATAGACGTCTGCGTCTTCAGATCTTTCCCGATGAGAGGATAAGTTTCAGAGGGTATCTGGGAACTTTTTTTGTCAAATCCCGTATCAAAGAGGTGTTGTCCAAAGAAAAAAGTTTAAAAGAGAGGCTGCTGGAGAAGGTAAATGCTCAGCATCCATCAGAACACCTTGCCTCATTTTATCATGCAATCTTTTTTGCCGAACCTCTGCCTGCGAAACTCAGGGATCAGATCGGAAAGCTGGGCGTAAGCCATCTTGTCGCACTGAGCGGTTTTCATCTGGGTATCCTCTGGGGGATCGTCTATGGTTTTTTAAGTCTACTCTATCGGCCGTTGCAGCAGAGGTATTTCCCCTACCGTTTTGTACTCATTGATGTAGGCGTGGTCACTCTGTCTGTTTTGGCACTTTATCTCTGGTTTGTGGGAGCGCCTCCCTCTTTGGTACGTTCTTATGCAATGCTGCTGGTAGGATGGGGAGTATTGCTCCTGGGTATGGAGCTGTTAAGCTTCAGATTTTTATGGATTGTAGTCGGTATCGTGTTGCTCCTCATTCCGTCACTCGTAGTCTCATTGGGGTTTTGGTTCTCTGTAGCAGGGGTATTCTCGATATTTTTGCTCCTGAAGTATACAAAAAACAGCAGCAGGTATATGCTTTCACTGGCAGTGATCCCTTTGGGAGTCTTTCTGCTGATGCTGCCGATCGTACACACTGTTTTCCCGGTGACAACGCCCTACCAGCTGCTCTCTCCTCTCCTGTCACTGCTTTTTGTCCCGTTTTATCCTTTGGTGATAGTGCTGCATCTTGTAGGATACGGTGGAGTCCTGGATGAGGTATTGTTTCAGTTGTTCCAATTCCCTTCTGATACAGAGGTGTATTTGTTGTCAACAGAGATGATGGTGGCCTATATCCTATTGGCATTTCTCTCGATAAAATACAGGTATGCTTTTCTACTTTTGGTATCGGCAGCACTCACTTATGCGGGATATCTTTTCCTTTAGATATGTTCGATCTCTATATCCTTGTTGAGCAGGTCACAGAATTTGAGTCCATGCAGGAAGATCGCCCAGGAGATATAGATCCATAGAAAGAAGAAGAGGAGAGTGGAGACAGAGCCGTAGATACTCATATAGGTCTTGTTGTGCAGCACATAGTAGATAAATCCGTTTTTGGAGAGATTCCATACAAGAGCGGTGATAAAGGAGCTGATCATCGCCGCGGAGAAGGTGATCCTGGTATTCACAGAGAACTGGAAGAGGAGGTAGAAGACCATCCATACGATCAGAAAAGGGACAAAATAGAGCAGCTGAATGCTGCTGGTGATACTAAATCGGTCCAGGTAGAGCTGCATCGTTGCCGAGAGATAGAAGGATGCACCCATCATCACAGGGATGATCATCAGAAGGAGACCATAGGTTCTGAGTGCATTGAAAACGCCTCGGTTTGGCACACCGAAGATATCATTGACGATATAGTCATAGTTTTTGAAGAAAAGTATCACGGCTACCACAACATAGAGCAACCCGATATATCCGAGCTTGTAGGAGTTTTCCATAAAGGTATTGATGTAGCCTATGACCTCTTTGGATTGTGTAGGCAGAAGGTTACGAAAGATCATATCTTTGATCTGTGTATGTACGGATTCAAAGAGGGGCAGGCTGGTAAAGACCCACAGTATAATGACCAGAAATGGAATGAGAGAAAAGAGTGTACTCCAGCTGAGACTGGAAGCGTAGTGGCCGATCTTGTCATCAAAGAGGTCGGTGAAGAAGTCCCGAAGGAAGATGTAGTAGTGCTTTAACAGGGATCTCATGGGAGATCCCTGTTAGTGAATAGTGAATAGTGAATAGTGAAGAGTGTCGGTAGGCGCCCTGAAAGAAGTGTCCTTGGGGTGCATTGTAAAATAATGCTTTTATTGGTCATGAAGTGATTCATTTTTTGCTCCTCAATCAATACCTGTTCATGTTGACTTAATGCTTCTCACCCCTTCGACAAGCTCAGGGCGAACGGTAAAACTAAAAACTCACAACTCATCACTCTTCACCCCAAGGTCACTTGTCACTTCGTTCTGGCGCATGCTCTACTCCTCGCTTTAAAAAGGCAAACGCCTTTTTAATTTGGCAGTGCCATTTTCCCCGGATTGAGGATATTGTTCGGATCGAATGCATGTTTGAGGTCTTTAAAGAGCTGTATCTCCTCAGTATTGAAGGCGATATTCATAAAGGGTGCTTTGGCTGTACCGATGCCGTGCTCACCACTCAGCGTACCACCCATCTCTACCACCAACTCGAAGATCTCTTCGATACAGTGGTGTCCCTCTTCAAGCTGTTTTTCGTCACTTCCGTCTACCATGACGTTGACGTGGATATTCCCATCACCGGCATGACCGAAACACGGTACTTTGAACCCATATTTCCTGCCGATCTCATAGATACGCTTGAGTGCTTCAGGCAGCATACTTCTCGGTACTGAGATATCTTCATTCAGTTTTTTGCTTCCATAGATCGTAATGACGGGAGAAGCGTTACGTCTGGCAAACCAGAGTTCGTCTCTCTCTTCGGCAGTATGTGCGACGATGAAATCCTGCGCACCGTTCTCTTTAAAGGATCTTTCCAGTGTTTCAAGCTGGAACGCCACCTCTTCAGGTACATTCCCGTCAACATCCCCGATCAGCAGTCCACCTGCATCTTCAGGCAGATCGATATTGAGCTTCTCTTTAAGCGCCTGCACGACGAGATCATCCATGAACTCCATCGCTACGGGATTGGCTCCGGCAGCGAGTGATTTGAAAACGGCGTTCATCGCATCTTCTACGGAAGGGAAGATCCCCATGTAGGCTTTGGTGTATTTCGGTTTCGGGATCAGTTTCAGTGTGATCTCCGTGATCACGGCCAGTGTACCTTCGCTGGCGATCAATATACCTGCGATGTTATATCCTGCGACATCTTTGATCGTTCTTTTTCCTGCACGAATGATATCGCCATTGGGACGTACGGCACGCAGTGCCATCACATAGTCTTTTGTGATACCGTACTTGGCCGCGCGCATCCCTCCGGCATTTTCGCTGACGTTTCCACCGAGTGTCGAGTAGGCTTCGCTGGCAGGATCAGGCGGGTAGAAGAGTCCAACCTCTTCAGCCGCTTTTTGAAGATCCATATTGACCACACCCGGCTGTACGACGGCAACCATGTTTTCCATATCGATCTCGAGGATCTTGTTCATATGTTTTTCCATAGCGAGGGTGATCCCGCCGTTTGTGGGAAGTGCCCCGCCGGTAAACCCTGAGCCCGCACCACGCGGAGTGATCACAATCCCGTGCTCATTACAGTAGGTCAGGATACGGCTGACATCCTCCTCATGACGGGGAAATACCACTGCATCGGGTTCAAAACGCGTACGTGTTGCATCGTACGAATAAGCGATAAGGTGTGCTTTGTCAGAGTAGACATTCTCTTTGCCCAGCATCTTTTCAAAAGCTTTGATATGTTTTGTGTCCAGCATAAAACTCCTTTTTAAGTCTATCAAACAATCTAATGATCGGCTAGCGCTCCACTTTAGAGCTGCTCCATCGTTTTGTAATAATCTTTTTTACTCTCTTCAAGGCCGAACCAACCGGATTCTATCTTGTCAAGACGTGAAAAGAAAGGGAATTTCCCTTTTTTTGGTAAATTGCCCAACTTTTTCTGGCTGATGATCTTTTGGGATACAGGGTCGAGAAGTACTGCCGTATCCTTACGAACAATGAGTACAAGTCCTACCTGATAGGCTTTTGCAAACTCGGAAAGATTTTTTCTGTTCGGTGTACTTTCTCCTTCCGTTGAAAGGAAAAGGGCATAAAGGTCGGGATGTATCCAGTTTTTACGATACTGTTTGGTAATTTTTGTATAGGTCTCTGCATCGGGAGCCAATACCAGTACGTTTTGATACATATAACCGCCTATCACCTTGTCTCCTCTTGTTGCCGGTGTCTTGATCGTCGGCAGTTGTTCATGGTCGATGACATGATGAGATACCGTTTTGGCAGAACCGTTGCTGTTCGTCTGAACGAGATAACTTGTGATAGCCTGGGCACTCTTTCCGTAGCGATGTATCACGACACCGCTCATTCCATTGACCGGGAAAGCTTTCTTCAGTTTGAGACCTTGCTGATCGACCTTGGAAACTGTCGTATGGAGCGTAGAAGGGAAAAAGCCGGCAAAAAGCGGTAGGGAAAATAGAGTAACAAGAGCGAACTTACGCATAGCGATCCTTTTGTGGATAATATTAGTTTGATTATACAGATAAATGAGTAAAAGTTCCATAAGCCGTGCGTACTCTCCTTAACTTATTTCGGTTATAATAACGCCGAATAAATTGAGGATTAGGAAGCATGAACAGAAAGATAATAACGTACGTTGAGGCACTACATGTCAATCTCTAAAAGTATTGCTATGATACTTTTAGCTGTCACATCTCTGTTTGGAGCAAAAGTGACACATCAGAGTTGGGAAAGAGGGCAAACTTTTTCAAACTACCTGGAAGGGCATCATATTTCAAATGACCTTTTGAACCAGATCTCCAAAGATGACCGAAAATTTCTCACAGAGATACAGAGTAATACTGGGTATTATGAGTTGATCGAAGCGGATAATACTCTGATACAGGCTTTGATCCCTATCAATCAAGAGATGCAGATTCATCTCTACAAGAAGCAAAAGGACGGTGAATACGGATTTGATATTATCCCGATAGTCTATGAAGAGAATGAATATTTTGCGAATGTAGTGATCAACTCAAACCCCTACACGGATACCCTCAAAACGATCAAACAGGCTAAAGTAGCCAAAAGAGTGGGGCAGGTGCTTAAAAATGCGATCGATACAAGATCACTTGCCAAAGGTGACCAGCTAGCATTTAACTATAAGCAGCGTACCAGACTGGGAGATATTTACGATATGCCTGATATAGAGGTGGTACAGCTTACCACACGGGGCAAAACGAAGTTTATCTATGCGGATGCAGACGGAGATGGGCACCTTGAAGGTGCAAAACGTACCAGCTATAGTAAGGAGGGGGACTTTATCCACCTGGTCCCCTTCAGGGATCGATCAAAAAGACTCGGCATGCCGCTTCGTCATATACGTATTACCTCAAAGTTTACTTTGAGAAGATGGCACCCGATCCTGAAGCGTTATCGTCCGCACCATGGAACAGACTTTGGTGCAAGACGGGGTACACCGCTTTTGGCAGTCTATAGCGGGAAGGTAACCTATGCCGGATGGATGGGCGGATACGGCAAGGTGGTGAAGATCAGACATCCGAGAGGGTATGAATCACTCTATGCCCACCAAAGCCGGATCAAGGTACATCGGGGTCAACATGTGAAAAAAGGCCAGATTATCGGATATGTGGGGAGTACCGGTAGGAGTACGGGACCACACCTTCATTTCGGGCTCAAGAAGCGTGGAAGATGGGTAAACCCGATGAAACATCTGAAACGTGCCTCTTTGAATAAGAAAAAGTACAACAGGATCGTCATCAAGGATGCCAAGGCGCGTAAAGAGAAGCTGGTCAAGTTGATCGATACGAACAGCAGCTCCTATATCTGGAGTGCATCTGACAGAGAAAATATGAGGATAGGCGGATAGATCATGGAGAATGAGATCACCTCTTTTAGGCTGCAACCACTTGAAGACCCAAAGTTCATTACCACATCACTTGCTACGTATCAGCAAAACGGTATAGCAAAAAGCTGGGAGGTGGTAGAGGCACATGACAGTGTCGCGATACTTATCTACCACAAGACGAAGGATGCCTTTGTCCTCGTTCAGCAGTTTAGACCGGCAGTCTATCTCAATAATAATCTTGGACTCACGATTGAACTATGTGCAGGGATTGTAGATAAAAATCTCTCATTGAAGCATATCGCAGTAGAGGAGATAGAAGAGGAGTGTGGTTATCGCGTCACGGTGGACCAGTTGGAAAAGATTACTTCTTTTCATACTTCAGTGGGCTTTGCGGGAAGTAAACAGATGCTCTACTATGCAGAAGTAGATGAAAGTATGAAAGTCTCTGAAGGCGGAGGTGTGGATGATGAGCAGATCGAAGTGATTTTCCTGCCGACAGCAGAATCGAAATCATTTATTTTTGATGAAACCGTAGCAAAAACGCCTGGTCTGATGTTTGCCTTTATGTGGTGGTTTGAGAATAAATCTAGATAGGAGAGAGTAGATAGTAAGTAGCAGGTTCGGTAAGCATTTGTTCAAATGCTTTTATTGAAAATAGTAAGGTTGTCCGTGACAGCCATTCAGCACCTACTATCTACTCCCTCTTATCCCCTATCTATCATTAGTTGTCCTGTACCGCTTGTGTATAGGCAGCATAAAAATGGCTTCCATCACTGAAGCTGTTGACGGTCAGTTTTGAAAATGCTTCAAGGTATTTCCAGAAGTTGTCTTTGAGCTCCTGAGGGATATCGGTTTCACGCAGTACGGTCTCCATACATCCCAACCACTCATAGCGGCTTTTCTCATAGATAGAGAACTCATCATGCAGACGGATCATATACTCATTGAGATCCTGCCCTTCTGACTCTGTATGCACCTTTGGCCCACCACAGAGTTGGATAAAAAAGCGTGCATTTCTCTCTTTCACTTTTTCAAACTCCTCTTCATCCTGAGGGAAGAAGTTGGCGATAGAACTATCATAGATCTCATCATAAAAACGGTACATCAGGTCTTTCATACCGTCATATCCCAGTGCTTCATAGAATGCCGGATCAGGCATTCTAAAGTGTACAGGTGCACCTTTCTCAACAGGGGTTACATCATACATCTTATTTCTCCGAGTGTAAAATTTACAGGTATTGTATCAAATTATCATAAAGGGCACCTCCAAAAACCTCCAGATACACATAATGGGCTTTGCAAATGTAAGATTTTGCAAGAGATTTGAGAAAGCCTAGCCATAGCTAAGTTGAGCAAATGTTTTGTGAAAGATTGCGTTTGAAAAGCCCACCCGTGGGCATATCTAGCTTTCCCTTATGCGTTGTTACTCACTTTCGAATTAGCTATGGCTAGTCCTTCAAGTGAGTGCCTAGCCTAAGAAAAAGCTAGATGATGTTATGAGTACCTGGAGGTTTTTGGAGGTGCCATAATCATTCATCACAGTAGCGTCTGAGCAGGCAGTGGTAAGCGTCGATACGTCTGTCACGCAGGAACGGCCAGATATCGCGTACCTCTTTGGTGCGAGCATGGTCGATATCTCCATAGAGTATCTCCTCATTCTCACTCCCCGCCTGTGTCAGTATCTCTCCCTGGGCTCCGGCGATAAAAGAGTTCCCCCAGAAACGTATCCCCTCCATGATACCTGAGCTGTCCGCCTCAAACCCTACACGGTTGCATGAAAGGACCGGGACACCATTGGCAATGGCATGGGAGCGCTGAATCGTGATCCAGCTCTCCAGCTGCCGTGCTTTTTCCTCCTCGCTGTCCGCATCGAACCATCCGATCGCAGTGGGATAGATAAGAATCTCCGCACC
>JBEWPZ010000002.1:0-2774 GCA_047689535.1 Candidatus Sulfurovum kebritense
CCCTACTTTTTCAAAGGCTTTGAAGGGTTTGAAAAGGTCTATGAGATGGTAGAAATATGTGTAAAAGACATCTTGACGCAGATAGAAGATCAAACACTCTAAAGGAGAACATATGTTAATCGATTTTAATGAAAAAACAGCAACTGAAAGATACTTTTTGATGGCAAATACCGTGGTTCCGCGCCCTATCGCATGGATCGCCACCCAGGGGGAGGTGCTGAACCTGGCACCCTTCTCCTACTTTACGCCGCTCTCCTCTGAACCAGCGACAATGATCGTCTCTATCGGTCACCGCAGTGACGGTACCCCAAAAGATACACTGAGGAATCTTCGCAAGACAAAGAAGTGTGTGATTACCATCGTCGATGCAAACCATTTTGAAGCGATGCACTTGAGCTCCAAGGACCTGGACCCTTCTGAGAGTGAAGCGGAAGCATTCAAGATTCCTACCCAAGAGGTAATAGAGGGATACCCTCCTATGCCACAAGGGGTTAACGTGGCTTTCTTCTGTGACTATCGACAGGAGGTTGACCTCCCGGGTTCCAAAACTATCCCTGTGATTGTTGAGATCACACATCTCTATCTCAATGACCAGGTCATTACGGACAGAGAGAAGATCAAAGTAGAGTGTGATGCGATCGCAAGGGTAGGCAAAGGATATGCCACGCTTGATAAAAATCTGGAAGTGCCTGTCATTCCTTAAACCACCAGGTTATCAGTAAGCCCTATACTGTTGGTTTTAAGGTATTGGCCGCGTCAGCAGATACCCGCCTATCAGTACCGGCATGATCCCGACAATCTGGCGAAATTCCGGTACCTCGCCCAGATAAAAATAGGCAAACGTAAGCGTAAATACCGGCATCAATCCCATCATCGCACTTACTTTGGTAATAGAGGTACGGTGCAGTGCTTCGATCCATAACATTTTAGATCCCACATAGACCACTGAGCCGATGAGTAAAATATAAGGCAGGGCTTTTTTCAACATCGCTAAACTCACAGCAGGTTCCAGGACTACGGCCATCAAGGCTACTACAGGAAGCCCAAACAGTGTTCTAAATGCCAGTACCGTCTCTGCAGAGCAGTATCCTCTTGCACGTTTTTGATAGAAGTTCGCCACCGGGGCAATCGCTGCACCCATCAAGATAAGGAGATCACCGCGATTGAAAAGCATATCTTCGGGCAGCAGAATAACCACTGCCCCTACCCCCATAAAAAATGCACCTATCAGGTGCATTGCATGCATCTGTTCTTTACCGAATACATTGAAATAAAGGAAAGAAAAAAGCAACTGCAAAAAAATGATCACAGCCATATTGCCCGCAGTGGTATACTGCATACCGGTAAAGAGCAGCACGAAGAGCGTCGTGATCCAGAATGTCGTCCAGAGCAGATCCGGGTATGCCTGTTTGTTGCGAAGCTCACCAAATCTTTCACGACGGTACATAATTATCACAAAGAACACCAATGCAGCAAAAAGTGAATAGGCATAGGTATGCAATGCCCCGATATAGGCCATTGCTGAGATAGAAAAGATGGGAAACCAGCTCTCAAAGAGTGCCGACCCTACCATCAGCCATTCCCCTTCACGCTCTTTGGTCATCACGCTCTCCTCCCTCCATTATAGATCTATCGCATATTTTTTAAGGGTCTCAAGATCCACCAGTTCCAACATGCGTTCATGTGTTGCATGGATAAATATGTTCGGTGCCATTCCATCACGCAACGCCTGTATAAAACGCGGTCCGGAAAGGCACCAGCTCTGTCCGGGTTTCACCCCGGCAAACTGATACTCAGGTATCGGCGTAGAGAGATCGTTTCCTACTTTTTTGGAGTATGCCAGAAACTCCTCCGTGGCATAGATACAGACGGCATGGTATCCGGGATTGTTTTCATCCGAAAAACAGCTGCCGTCGCGGTAAAACCCTGTCAATGGCTTGAGGCTGCATGGTTCCAACGGTTCTCCCCGTACATTAAGAGGTCCACTCATCTAAACTCCTCACTCTTTTTATCCCGAATAATTTAATACATCGCTTGAAGCAGCATTTATGCCCATGATTGCAAGGATAGCTACCAACTCTCTGCATACGATTGCATCATCCGGGTTCTCTAAAGAAGTTATAACTTTTTCAAGCTTAACGTTAACCCTATGCTAAGTGGCTTCTTTGTATATTTACGCCTATGAGAATACTACGAAGCATCAAAACAAACTGGGCAAGAACCTGTCGCTGCAGAGTCAGCCAGGTACGCTACCCCAAAAGCGAAGCAGAGATCATTACGCTTGTCAAAGAGGCAAATAAAACCGGAGCAAAGCTCAAAGTCGTCGGTGGCGGAGACTCCTACAATGATATCTTCTGTCCCGAGGAAGATGGTATCCTCCTTTCTCTCAAGTCGATGGATAAAGTGCTGGAAGTAGACAAAACAAAACACCGGGTCACTTTTGAAGCGGGGATCATGATGCCTGATCTCATCAAACAGCTAAAAAAAGAGGGGCTTTCACTCTCCAACCTCGGTACCAATATCTTTGACAACCTTGCAGGGGCCTGTTCTACAGGATACCATGGCAGCGGGATCAACTACTCCATCTTCAGCTCCTTTGTCCTAGCCTTCGAGATCATCACGCCTACCGGTGAGAAGAAACGTATCGAAAAGAGTGATGCGGAGTTTTCGATCTATGCGGTAGGTCTTGGTGTACTGGGGATCATCACC
This sequence comes from Candidatus Sulfurovum kebritense, assembly GCA_047689535.1. Lineage (GTDB taxonomy): Bacteria > Campylobacterota > Campylobacteria > Campylobacterales > Sulfurovaceae > Sulfurovum > Sulfurovum kebritense. The sequence continues at coordinate 2,710 of JBEWPZ010000002.1, forward strand.
AAGATCACACTGCAGTGTGAACCCTACTTCAAACTGGAAGTAGTAGAAAAAAAGATGCCTTTTGA
>JBEWPZ010000002.1:2874-16701 GCA_047689535.1 Candidatus Sulfurovum kebritense
TTTGATATCAAGGATACCTTCAAGGTCTTCAAAGAGGTGATTGCGATGATCGATGAAAAAGGGATCTTTGTCGATACACCTGTAGAGGTACGTTTTGTAAAAGGTGACAACTACTGGATGAGCCCCTCTTACGGTATGGACAGCTGTTGGATCGGTACCAAGATACACTTCCCTTACTACAGGCATCCTGAGTACCAGCGGTACTTTACAGAGATTGACACGATCCTGCTCAGATACAGGGGTCGTCCACACTGGGGGAAACAGTTCCGTATCACGACAGAGGAGTTCAAGCAGGCTTATCCGAAATGGGATGCATTCTGGAACTATGCGGACCGGGAGGACCCGAACAGGATACTCCAAAACGGATTTATCAAAAGACTGAGAGGCCTGGAAGCGTAACAACTATTCCTCCTCTTAAGCATTTATCTCTTTTTATCTGTATAAATTGACTATAATTGATAATATGAAAAGAGAAAAAACCGTATTGACCCAAGCCTTCAACAGTGCATTTCGTACACTCTATACCATTGCACCTATGCTGCTCGCAGTAGTCGGTCTTGTAGGACTTTTTCAAACTTATATCACACCAGAGATGATTCAATCATTTTTTACCGGATCCACGCTTTATGACACACTCATAGGCACGATCACCGGAGCTGTCTCGATAGGACAGCCATTTATCAGCTATATTATCGGCGGAGAGTTGTCCACTCAAGGGATATCACTCTATGCGATCACAGCATTCATCCTCGCTTTTGTCACACTCGGAGTGGTGCAGCTCCCGCTGGAGTATTCTCTTTTCGGGGTGAGATTTACACTGGTAAGAAATCTACTGAGTTTTATTTTTTCAATACTCATCTCATTGAGTACTGTCTATACACTGGAGCTTCTGCAATGACAATTAAAGGCAAAGAAAGAAGAATCGGTCATGTGATGCTGCTTCTTGTTGGATCTCTATATCTTTTAGCCGCAGTATTGGACCCTACATCAGCGTATCAGGCACTCTCTAACAGCCTAGAAGTGCTCAGGACGGTATTACCCGTTTTGTTGGTTGTACTATTTTTGATGACACTTATCAATGCCTACATTCAACCCGAAAAAATCTCTCACTATCTGGGGGAAAACAGCGGATTAAAAGGGTGGCTTATTGCACTCGTTGGCGGAGTTTTGAGTCATGGGCCCAGTTACATCTGGTATCCGATGTTAAGCGATCTCCGTGCAAAGAGAGTCAATGATGGTCTTATCATCACATTTTTCTATGCACGTGCGATCAAAGTTCCCTGGCTTCCAATGATGGCCAGTTATTTTGGTCTGGTGTTTACAACAGTACTGACTTTTTACATTTTAGTAGCTGCGGTGATACAGGGTAAGTTGGCAGAAAAGTTCATCTCACCCAGATAAATATCTTATGCTACCATAATCGTATTGTACTAAACATATGGTGAGGGAGATATACTGTTGAGTTTGAAGCCAGAGGCAAAAAAGAAGTTTTACATAAGGAGAAAAACATCCACTTCAAACTCATAAACGATTATAATAAAAAACACTGATATTATGTTTAATTTTTACATAATATATGTAAAAAATATACATTTATTATGCAATTATTTTACACCTATTATGTAGCATACAAAACTCAGGTCAGATCACCTCTATATCTGAGACATCTTTACCGGAGAGTGATTCTAGCTTTGTCTCTACTTTATTTAAGAACTCATTTCTATTGACTTCATCCATATTGTTATGTAACATTTCCAGAATATATTTAATACCATTGGCATTGATCTTTCTGACACTTGCCAGATAGTGTACAAAGGCAATCAACTTCACATCATTGATCGAATAGAGTTTTTTACTCCCCTCTACCTTCTTTGCCGGGAAAAGAGATTTCTCTTCATACATTTTCAGCGTACGGACTTTCGCACTTAAAAGTTCAGCAATACTGCTCAGAGGCAAAATATCTTTATCATTATCGAGTAGTGCCAAGGGGTATTCCTTTATATCTATAATTTCAATGTATATTATAGCATATACTCAAGACCAGCTTAATGTAAATATGTTATAAATAGACACACTGTATGTAATTTTTTTACATATATATTGTATATTTTTTGAACACAAAGGAGAGAGTGAGTGCACGCTATTTACATTAAAAATTATTTAAATCTTCCAAACGAGGAAAAAGAGAAATTTTTGACATTTATAAAAATAGAGAAAGCTTTACCCTTAAAGGAGCAAACGGTTGTATTTGCCGAGAGTTCTCTGCTATTGACATTTAAAGACGGTACAGATATCAAACAGGTCAAAAACTTACTTGATGAATACTTCAACCGATCGAATACACCACTTACAACCTATATTGTCAACAATATCATATCAAAAGATGATAGTCTTATTATAGAGTTTAATCACAGAAAACTTCGAATCAAATCATAGAAGGATGAGACGATGAGTTTACCCGAACATATCATTCAAGAGGTCAAAGAGGTTGCCTACAATTGGCAAAAAGAGATACAGGTGACACGTAAGGGTAAGGAACAGGATTTTCATGCGATGATGCTTAAAATGCTTAAAAATCCTGTCAACAAGATCTTTCTTATCGAACTGCTTGACCAAAGCTTTCGTTCTAAAGACCCACAGAGAGTCGCAGACCAGCTTGAACATATCTTTGAGAAGTATAAAAGTACGGACTTCTTTTCCGAATTTGAACAGATACTCATCTGGCTCTTTCGTGATGTAGGGATCTATGTGAGTTCTATCTCTATACCCCTATTCATCAAATATCTCAGAAATGATATCAGTTCGATCGTGATACAGGGGGAAGATCCTGTACTCTCAAAACATATGCAGGAGAGAAAAAAAGAGGGAACCCGGGTCAATATCAATGTGATCGGTGAAGTCGTACACAGTGAAGCAGAGGCGAACCGAAGGGTTGAGAAATATATCCGTTTACTTGAAAACCCGGATATTGACTATCTTTCATTGAAAATATCCAATATGTTCTCTCAGATCATCCCGCACGCTCATAATTATAATGTTGAAAAAATCTCCAGCCAACTTCAACGGATCTATAACGCAGCTAAGACAAATACTTATATAGGTGACGAGGGTAAAGAGAACTACAAGTTTGTCAACCTGGATATGGAGGAGTATCGGGATATAGAGATCACGATCGACTCATTTAAAAACGTACTCTCTAAAGAGGAGTTCAAAGACCTGCATGCGGGTATCGTGATTCAGGCCTATCTGCCCGATGCGATGATCTATATCAAAGATCTTGCCAAGTGGGCAAAAGAGAGAGTGGACAACGGTGGTGCACCGATCAAAATCCGTATTGTAAAAGGTGCCAACCAGGAGATGGAGCTCACTGAGGCTTCACTGCGAGGATGGCCGAATGTTACCTATGCACACAAAGCAGAGGCTGATGCCAACTACAAAATTGCGATGGACTATCTGCTTGATCCCGATGTTGCACCCTATGTCCATACCGGTATCGCCTCTCACAACCTTTTTGACCATGCGTTGGGAATGCTTTTGGCAAGAGAACGGGGTGTTGAGCAATATGTGAGTGCCGAGATGTTGGAGGGGATGAGTGAGGCCGCGTATCAGCTCCTGAAAAAAGCGGGGCTCAATGTCATTCTCTATGCACCTACAGCTACGAAAGAGACCTTTACCAATGCGATTGCCTACCTGGTACGCAGATTTGATGAAAATACTGCAGAACAGAACTTCCTGCGACACAGCTTCGGTCTTGAAGTAGACACACCGGAATGGGAGAGGCTGGTCAAGACCTATGAGGATGCCATCTCACTGATTCCTACGGTAGACCAGCACCCCTACCGTACACAAGACAGGAACAAGAAGGTCGTCAAAGAAAAAGTAGACCCGGCCACGTACCACTTTGAAAATGAACCCGACACGGACTTCGTTTTGTCGGCCAACAGGAAGTGGGCAGAGAAGATCCGTGACAAATGGCAGTATATCGGTGAGGTCGGCGGGTTCAATGCCTATCCGGTAGTGGGTGGTAAAATCATCCAAAAAGATACGCATATTGATGTCATCGACAAATCACAGTACCATGAAAACAGATCGGTGGGTCATTATGTGCAAGCAGATCCGGAAGATATGAAAGTAGCTATCGCAACGGCAAAAGCAGATCCTGACGGGTGGAGAAAACTGAGCCCGAAGGAGAGACAGAAAATCCTGATGGATGTAGCGCATGAGATAAGGGTGGCAAGGGCAGACCTTATCGGAGTGGCAGCAGCTGAAGTCGGCAAAGTCTTTACCGAAACCGATGTTGAAGTCAGTGAAGCGATAGACTTTGCCAACTTCTACCCTTACAGTGTCACTAAGATATCCGGATTGACAGGAGTCAAAGCGGCAGGAAAAGGCGTCGGTCTGGTGATCAGCCCGTGGAACTTCCCTATCGCTATTCCGGTAGGCGGCGTAGCAGCCTCACTTGCCGCAGGAAATACCGTAATACTCAAACCTGCCGAGGATGCGATACTCTGTGGATATCGACTCTGTCAATGTTTCTGGGATGCAGGGGTAAGCAAAAACACCCTTCAGTTTATTCCCGGTCGCGGTTCTATGGTAGGTGAACATATGATACCAAGTAAAGATATCGACTTTACGATCTTTACGGGCGGGGAAGATACTGCATACAGGATCATCAAGTCCCGTCCGGATATTCAGCTGAGTGCCGAGACCGGAGGGAAGGATGCAACGATCGTGACAGCAATGGCAGACAGAGACCAGGCACTTGGCAATGTCATGGCATCTGCGTTCCATAACTCCGGACAAAAGTGTTCCGCGACCTCCCTCCTTATACTGGAAAAAGAGCTATACGAGGATGAGACTTACAAAATGCAGATAAAAGAGGCTGCGGAGTCGATGCAGACCGGTTCTGTATGGGACTTCAGCAACAAGATCGGTACCCTCTCCAATCGTCCGGCCGGCAACCTCGAAAAGTCATTGAGTTACCTGGATGAGGGAGAAGAGTGGCTGGTCAAACCGGACTTTGCCGATAAGGGGAACCCTTATATGCTCAAACCGTCCGTCCGATGGGGAACCAAACAGGGTGACTTCTGTCATATGAACGAACTCTTTGGCCCGGTCCTGAGTGTCATGAAAGCAGAAGATCTCGACCATGCGATCGAGATAGTCAATGCCACAGGCTATGGTCTTACCTCCGGGTTGGAATCTCTTGACCAGCGAGAACAGAACAAGTGGAGAGAAGAGATCATTGCCGGAAACCTTTATATCAACCGGGGGACAACGGGTGCCATTGTATTGCGTCAGCCTTTCGGCGGTATGAGAAAATCAGCGATCGGAAGCGGTAAAAAAGCGGGAGGGTTCAATTATGTCAGTCAATTTATGGATATCAGCTACCATGAGACAAATCTCTATGAATCCTGCTCTACTGCGTTTATCGATCAAATGCGTATACTCCTTACCAGAGACACGGTCTTTCATGATGAGTGTGAAACAGCGCTCCGCTATATCTGTCACTTTGCCCACTGGCATGAGGTAGAGTTCCTGAAAGAACACGACTATGCGCATATCAGAGGTGAGTCCAATATCATCCGGTACCTGCCTGTCAAAAATGTACTTTTGAGACTGGAAGAAGGGGATCAGCTTGATGAGATACTAACAACAATCATGGCGATCAAAATGATCGGAGCAGATATCCATGTCTCTCTGCCGGAGCACTCGAAACAAGCAGAGTTCCTGTGGCTTGAGTCCAAACAGGCAAGTTTTATCAGTGAAAATGACAGGATCACACGTGAGAGTCAGGAGGCCCTGGTCGAATTAATGCCGCACTATCAGAGGATTCGATTCCTCCATCCTGAAAATATCTCACAAAGCACCTTTGAGCGTATTGCAGACCAGGCCATTTATATTGCCAGAGAGCCGTTCGTCTCACATGGGCGTATTGAACTGATGCACTACTTTGTTGAACAGAGTATCTCCAACAGTTACCATCGATATGGAAACCTGGGAATACAAGGATTGCATTTAAAAGAGCTATAACACTTGGATTCAAAATGTATCTTGATATAATAAAGAAATAAAAAGCGAAGGAATGAGAAGAAAATGAAAAGAATTGTCATTAAGGTAGGTACCGCTGTAGTGACCGAAAAGAATGAGATTGCAAAAGAGCGAATGATGAACCTCGTCTATCTTATTGCGAAATTAAGATCAAAATATGAAGTGGTGCTTGTTTCATCAGGTGCTGTCGGTGCAGGATACTCTGCGCTACAACTGGATAAAACCAAACAGATCGGTAAAAAAGCGATTGCTGCTGCGGGTCAGCCGATATTGATGTCATCGTATAAACGGATGTTTGATATTTTCAATATAGATACGGCACAGATTCTTCTCACAGAAGATGATTTTGACTCAAGAAAACGGACAAAAATGTTTCAGGAGATCATCGATGCACATCTTGCAAACGATATCTTTCCTATTGTCAATGAAAATGATATCAGCTCGACCCCGGAACAGCTTTTTGGTGACAACGATCAGCTCTCCGCACATGTCGCACACGCGGTAAACGCAGATATGCTGATCATACTGAGTGATATCTATGGGTACTTTGACAAGGATCCGTCCAAATACCAGGATGCCAAACTCTTCAAGGTCCTGGATGAGCTGCCAGAAGGTGCACTTGATGCGAAAGCAACACCCAATGACCCATTTGCGACCGGAGGTATCGTTACTAAACTCAAAGCAGCAGACTTTATGATGAAAAAAGGGAGAAAGATGTTCCTGGCAAACGGCTTTGACCTCAGTGCAACTGAATCCTATCTGATGGATGGGAATCATACACTGGGTACACTCTTTATCCCTAAAGAGAATTCCAAAAAAGAAAATAAGAAAAAAGGTGGTGCATGAAACTAACATTTATCGGCAATGGGAATATGGCAAAAGCCCTGATAGAGGGCATGGTAGAGAAGTACGAGATAGAAGTACTGGGTAGAAACAAGACTACCTTGGACGCACTTCAAAAAAAGCTGCCGCAGATCACGACCAAAGTGATGGAAGAGAAGGAAGATATTACAGGAAAGAATATTATACTTGCAGTCAAGCCCTACTCTCTTCCTGACCTCGCTCCGAAACTGACAGGGGAAGCGGAAGCTATTTTCTCAGTATTGGCAGGGACCTCGATAGAGAGTCTTAGGGCACAACTTCCTGCTAAAAAATTTATCAGAACGATGCCGAATCTCGGTGCCAGTCATCTCAAGTCTATGACCACAGTAACAGGGGATAGTGCGCTGAAAGAGACGGCACTGGAGATCTTCAACAATATCGGTAGAGCGCTTTGGCTCGCTACGGAAAATGAGTTGGATATCGCTACAGGAGTTGCAGGCAGTGGTCCTGCATTTTTATCACTTGTTGCTGAAGCGTTGGCGGACGGAGCCGTAAACCAGGGTCTTAAGCGTGCTGATTCTCAAGAGCTGGTAGCAGGTCTGTTTGAAGGATTTGCAGCACTGATCGCCAATGAAAATCCTGCATTGATAAAAGATGGTGTGATGAGTCCGGGTGGGACAACAGCAGCAGGCTATGCAGCACTGGAGCGGTGCAATGTCCGTCACGGGATGATGGAAGCGATTGCCGATGCGTATGCGAAAGCCAAAGAACTTAAAGAAAAAAACTAAAAAGGTAATAGAATGACTAAACTGGAAAATATATCAATGATCAAAGAAGCAAACGTCTACTTCGACGGCAATGTAACAAGCAGAGCCATCACGCTGGCAGACGGTACACGGCAGACACTGGGAGTGATGCAGCCTGGAGAGTATACTTTTGATACCAATGAAGCAGAGATCATGGAGATGATGAGCGGTGAACTGGAAGTAAAACTTCCGGGTGAAGAGTGGAAAACACTTCATACCCCCGAGACATTCAATGTAGCGGCAAATTCATCCTTTGATCTGAAGGTAAAAACAGTGACTGACTACTGTTGTACCTACATCGAAGCATAAAGGAATAGTATGGAGGCATTTTTAAAAGAAGCAAAAGACGCCAGTCGTATATTGATGACAACTAGCGGAGCAGAGAAGAAGAGAATACTCCTTGAGATGGCCCAAGGGTTGAGAGACAATACAGAAGCGCTGATCAAAGCCAATGCTCTGGATATGAAAGCAGGAGAAGAGAACAACCTCTCTTCAGCGTTGATGGACAGACTTCTTCTTGATGAAAAGAGAATTGAAGCGATGGCAGTGGCGATAGAGGATATTGCCGCACTGAAAGACCCTGTAGGGCGTATTCTGGACGGTTGGGTCACAGAAGATGGCCTGCATATGCAAAAGGTCTCTATACCGATCGGTGTCATCGGTATCATCTATGAGAGCCGTCCCAATGTAACCTCAGATACGGCTGCACTCTGTTTTAAGAGTTCCAACGTCTGTGTCCTCAAGGGTGGTAAAGAAGCACAACACTCCAATGAGAGTATTGCCAAGATCCTTCAGGATGTCCTGGAAGCCAATAATCTTCCACGTGCACTTGTTTCACTGATCCCTGATGCATCCAGAGCCGGAGTCGATAAGCTGATCAAGATGGACAAGTATGTGGACCTGATCATCCCTCGCGGCGGCGCAGGACTGATCAAGCATGTGAGTGAAAATGCAACGGTCAGTGTCGTCAAGCATGACAAAGGGCAGTGCCATACCTATATCGACAAAGATGCCGACAGGGAGAATGCGATCAAGATCGCTATCAATGCCAAGGTGCAAAGGCCCGGCGTATGTAACTCCATGGAGACACTGCTTGTGGACAGCAGTATTGCTGAGGAGATGCTGCCAAGGCTCAAAGAGGCATTCGATACAGCACACACGGAACTCAAAGGTGACAGCAGAACACAGGCGATCATCGAGGTAGAAGATGCCACCGATGAGGATTATGACACAGAGTACCTGGCAAATATCCTTAACATCAAAGTGGTTGACGGTGTAGAAGGTGCCATTGAGCATATCGTACGATTCAGCTCCGGTCACTCAGAGGCGATCATCACGGAGAATATCACCACGGCTGAAACGTTTATGAATGCGATCGATGCTGCCGCGGTCTACGTCAATGCCTCTACAAGATTCACAGATGGCGGGGCATTCGGTTTTGGAGCAGAGGTAGGTATCAGTACCAACAAACTCCATGCCAGAGGTCCTATGGGGATCGAAGGGCTTACCACCTATAAGTTCAAGATCTACGGAAGCGGACAGATCAGAGGATAATCTATCCAACTATGCCGTCCACCTCAGTAGAGACTGTGAAAAAAAATAAAAAATAGGGTATTGTCATTCTGAACTTGATTCAGAATCCCCTAAAATTCACTGTTATTCGATAAGATCCTGAATGCCCGTAGTAAATACCCTTGGGGTGCAAGTTCAGGATGACAGTGGAAAAACAGTAGTTCTTTCACAATCTCAGTAGAGGTGGAACGAATTACACACGCTTACATGCATCAACATATAGAGATCGGTCTTTATTCTATCGTTATGCTGTTCCACCTGTCATAAAGAGCTCTTTGAGCCCATTGGCAATGGTTTGCACCGAAACTGCGATAATGATCAAACCCATGATCTTAACGATTGCCAAAACCCCCATTTCTCCCAACAGTTGATGAATTTTCTTAGAGTTCCTGTAGACAAAATAACTGAGAAGCGTCCCTAAAGCAATGGCAATCAATATGGCACTCTCATAGATCCATGTCTCAGCTTTTGCTTTTAAGACAAGTACCGTGGTGATAGTCCCCGGCCCGGACAACATGGGGATAGCCAGAGGCACAAGTGCGATATCATCCCGCTCCTCCGTATCGGACTCGGCTGCTTCCACACGCTCCTGCTTGGTACTATGTTTTTCAAATATCATATTTAAACCAATGAGAAAAAGCAGAATACCCCCTCCGACCTTAAAGGCCCCCAATGTGAAGCCGAACAGTGCAAAAAGCAGTTCTCCGGCAAGAAGAAAGAAAGAGAGTATTCCGAACGCATAGAGTGCAGTACGTCGTGACAGAGACTCAAGTCCCTTAGTGGGATATTCTGAGGTGACAGCCAAAAAAGAAGAAAGCGTATAAAAAGGGTTCATGATCGCAAGCAGTGCAATGGTCACTTGCGTCAAAAAAAGAAGATAGGCTGTCAATGCATCCATTATTCAGACTCCAGTATCAGATGCTGATGCAGAAGTTTCAGTGCATCATCCGCATGGTGTTGGGCCACTCCGATATGAAAGGATATCTTTGCCGGCCCATGATCTATCATCTCAATATCAATATGGTTCTGTTTGAGAATAGAGACCGCATCAACGATCGCAAAAGAGTTGTTTTTCATCCCTATGCCCACCATACTTAAGATCGCCAGATCATAGACAACATTGACATTATCCGGGTTCAGCTGCTCTTCGATCTCAGCACGCAGATTATTGATATGTCCGGTGAGATCCTTTTTTTTGAGGAGTATGGCGATATCATCCTTATCTGTCGGATAATGATAGGTATTGATATGGTATTTGTTAAAGATCCCCAATAAGATCTCGGTAAAGCCGATCTCTTCGCCAAGACCCTCTTTTTCAAGATATATATAGGCCATATTATCCAGTCTTGCAATCCCTACTACCTCTTCGGCCGGCACCCTTTCATTAAGTATCATGGTACCGCTTGTCGAAGGCCTGTTGGTATTGCGTATATTGATAGGGATATTTCGTCTTTTACAGTTGATCATCGCATCAAAGTGGAAGACGTTGAACCCCTTGGAGGAGAGAAGCCGTATCTCTTTAAATGTCAACCTGGGTACGACATCCGCACTGCTGACGATACGCGGATCTACTTCATAGACACCGTCTATATCACTCCAATTCTCGTACAGAGAGGCATTGATGGAGTAGGCCACCTCTCCACCGGTAAGATCAGACCCTCCACGTGAGAGCACTGCGATATCACCGTCGGATGTGATACCATAAAATCCGGGTAACAGACATATCCGCTCTTCCTCTTTGAGCGTTTCCAGGTTTTGGTAGCACTCATCCAGTACCTTTGCACTCATAAAGTCATCACTTACCATAAAACCGACCTCTTCAGGAAGGGCCAAACGTGTATCTAATCCACACTGATTGAAATACTCTGCTATGATACGTGCATTATAGTGCTCTCCGCGGGAAGAGAAAAATGCTGTTTTTCTTTCACCTGTTAACGTGGTATTAAAATCTTTTTTTAAACTTTCAACCACGCCTTTACAACCGATATCGAGTTCCTTGCAGATCCTGCTGAACTTCTCTAAGACTGCATCCCGGCTCATCTCAGCTGTGATCTTCTGCTCTGCCAGATGTTCTCCCTCCAGAGCAATATTGATTAGGTGGTCTGTGATCTTCTCCTGATGTTTTTCATCTCTTCCCGGTGCTGAAACGACAATATATTTACGATTTTTATTATCACCAATAATATTTTTAACTTTTTCTATTTGTGTTGCATTCTCAACAGAACTGCCACCAAATTTACAAACAATTGATCGCGCCAATAGTATCCTTTCATTTGTTTTTTAAAGTGGTTTAAAGTCTTTCAAACATAAAAAATCTGCCCTGTTCCCTTTCGCTGCAAAAGGTGCTACCGGCGTATTCTCTACACTGTTATAGACAAAAAATGCATTCGTTCTGGAGGTTGGTGAGATATTATCAGGGGAACCATGCATGGTATTGCCATCATGCAGTACCAATGTCCCTGCCTTACCGAGTGCTGCAGTTATCTCACTGTTTTTGCACAAAGACTGTATAGCCTCCAGGCTCGGTACACCATATTTTTGTTCTTTAAGAGACTCTTTATAGTGCTCTTCAGGTGTCTCTCCTGCACATGCCACAAATTTTTTATGACTGCCCGGAATCAAATAGAGTGGGCCATTGAAGTGTGTATTATCCGTCAGCATCACCCAGGCAGAGACACTTCTGCATCTTGGCAGACCATCCTCGGCATGCCACGTCTCAAAATCAGAGTGCCAGGGAAATGATTTCCCTCTATAGGCAGGCTTGATATTGATGCGGCTATGGTGTATATAGGCTTTTGACCCCAAGATCTGCTCTACTTTATCCAAGACACGTCTGTCTCTGATCAACTCATGAAATACCGGACTGAATATATGCTGTGAAAAAATAGTACGCAGTTCATCACTGTCAGGTTCGGTGATATACTCTTCATACCCTTTCAGACTCTCATCATTTTTTAATGACTCAAAGGCATCAAGGTATGTACTCACCTCATCTTCAGAAAAAAATTCAGGGAAAATGATCAATCCATTCGTTTCAAAGTAGGCTGCTTCCTCACTGTTTAAAGCATATTGCCCCTCTGCTTCTCCGTGAATCACAGGGTCAATACGTTCTAAAATCTTCTCCTCGCTACCCCTTGTCGGGTATAGATCTTTCATCATTACTCCTTTCAATTCCTTTTTTTTGATAAGAAAATTCTCATTTCAGGGACCGTCAGTTCAAAGCCTCTATTGGTTTCCGTATAGTGGATCACCGGCTGTATCAGTACCTCTTTTGTGTTTCCTACTGCATTACGACAACATCTCAACGCTTCTTTTTTCTTGGCCCTATCCGGTGTCTGAACAAGCACGCTGTTCCCATCCAGGTCTTTCAATGTAGATCCTTCAGGGATACAGTCTGCTATCTCATCTTTCATCTCTTGATATTTTTTGATCAAAATAACATGTTTCATCTACTTTCTTCTCCTACGAAACAATGAAGCAAGTGAAACCTTTTTTCATTGTTCATTATAAGATTAGTCCATCTATTCGATTAAATCGGCGTACCCGCTTCCTCTTCTTCGATCAAGGGATAAACTCCGTTCTTATCATGGTGTTCCGTCCCTACGATCGGAGGGTTGAATACACAGATAAGTCGCATATCTTCCGTACCGCCGTAGAGATTGTGGTCATCATGCTTATCCAATGCATACATGATACCGTCATAGATCTCATGCACTTCACCGGTAGCAAGGTCCTCTATCTTCCCGTTCCCTGCCACACAATAGACCGCTTCAAGGTGGTTTTGGTAGTGGATGTGTGTCTCGGTACCTGCTTTGATAATGGTCTCGTGAAAGGAAAACCCCATACCATCCTTACGCAAAAGCATACGACGGCTTGTCCACTGCCCGCCTTCGGCATGTATCTCTTTGTCTGTCCCTATAATGTCCCTGTTGATATCTCTTACGATCATTTACATTGCTCCTTTTCTCGTCTCTTGTTTCTCTTCAAATAGTCTATCTACCGCTTTTTCAAACCTTGTAAGCCCCTCTTTTAGAAGCTCTTCATCTATGGTCAGCGGCGGCAGGAACTTGATCACTTGACTCTCGCTACCACAGGTTTCAACCATTAGGTTCTCCTCAAAGGCGTACGCAGAGATAGCATTACCGATAGAGTAGTCATCTTTGACCTCGAACGCATAGGCGAACCCTCTTCCGCGTACATCGATATCATACTCCTCTTCATACTTCTTGGCGATCCTCTCCAGCTCACCTTTCAGTGTCTTCTCTTTATGTCTGATGGCATTGCTCAGATCATCGTTGCTCCAGTAGTTCTCAATCAGGTTTTTGGCTGCCACAAAGGCAAGGTTGTTCCCCCGGAACGTTCCAGTATGCTCACCCGGTTTCCACTGGTCAAGCTCCGGTTTCATCAGCAGTAGCGCCATAGGCAGCCCGCCACCGATAGACTTTGACATCGTGACCATATCGGGTGTAATCCCCGCAAACTCGAAAGAGAAAAAGTCTCCGCTTCTACCGTTGCCTGCCTGAATATCATCGATGATCAGCAGGATATCAAACTCATGACAGAGTGCTTCCAGGTC
>JBEWPZ010000002.1:16801-126773 GCA_047689535.1 Candidatus Sulfurovum kebritense
GAATATCATCGATGATCAGCAGGATATCAAACTCATGACAGAGTGCTTCCAGGTCCTGAAGCCATTTGGCACTTGCGATATTGATACCGCCATCCCCCTGTATCGTCTCCACGATCACTGCAGCGGGGAGGTCGACACCGCTGCTGCTATCTGAAAGAAATTTTCTCAAATACTCGATCGTATTAACCCCATCGAAATACCCATCATACGGCATCACATTGACATTGCTCCGGCTGATATAACTCTCATCCCTGAAGTGATTGTTTCCCGAGACAGCAAGTGACCCCTGGGTCAATCCGTGAAACCCGTTGGTAAATGAGATGATATTGCTTCTTCCCTTCACCATTCTTGCCAGCTTTAACGCAGTCTCAACGGCATTCGTCCCGGTAGGCCCGGTAAACTGTAGTTTATACTCAAAGTTTCTTGGTGCCAGGATCGTATCATGAAAGGTCTGCATAAACTCTTTTTTTGCCGTTGTCGCCATATCCAGGCCATGCACCACACCGTCATTTTGCAGATAATCGATCATTGCTTCTGTCGCATAGTCATTATTGTGTCCATAGTTCAGTGTACCGGCACCGGTAAAGAAGTCGATAAACTCGTCACCCTGCTCATTGGTCATAATGGCACCTTTTGAACTTTTAAAGATCGTAGGGAAGCTTCTTATATAGCCTCTTACTTCTGATTCCATGGTTTCAAATATTCTCATAACTGTTTCTCTCCTTTATTATTAAATGGTCCTATACGATATAACTCTTCATCTTCATGCGCTTCACCGCCAAAAAGCTCCTTATCAAAACAGGGTTCTACACTCATATCTGCATCCAACTCTGACACGAAATGAGAAAAAAGATTTTGGGAGGCTTTGTTCGATGGGGAAATAGTTGTTTCAATATATTCAATATGGGACAGCGCTTCACGCTCGATGAGAGCTTGCAACATCTGAGTTGCGATTCCCTGATCCCTCATTGAGTTATGGACGGCGACTTGCCAGATAAAAAAGGTTTTTTCTGACCGTGGATCTATATATCCCGAAACTAATCCCTTGATCTGCCCGTCACTCTCATAGACGATACTGGTTTCACTAAAGTGTGTGCAGACAAGCATATACGCGTAACGGGAATTTAGATCAAGCGGCTTACAATGATCTACAAGATCATACACAGCAGGGGAGTCTTCTAATGCTGGGGGTCTAAATGTTGAAATAATTACTCCTTTTCTAAGTCATATAGATATTTCTAAACACTTAAAGTGTAACAAATGATTCTTATAAAAGTGTAATTTCTACAAATGTTATGTAATTATTGTACTATACTTATGTTATTTAATTTCACGAATAGTGTAGGTTACTGTAATATGAATAGTATTTTATTTTCTTTTTTTACAACGATGATTCTTTTCATCATCGTAGGTCTCTTGTCCATGTATCGCTCCAAACACACCAGTCATGACTACCTGACAGCATCACGCAGTGTATCTCCATGGCTGGCAGGCCTCTCTGCTATCGCTACCAATAACAGTGGATATATGTTTATCGGTATGATCGGCTATACCTATACGGTAGGATTACCCTCTATCTGGCTTATGGTGGGATGGATAGTGGGAGACTTTATCGCTTCACTCAGTGTCCATCGACAGGTACGGATCAAGTCCCAGGAGCTGCATGCTCATAGTATCGGAGGGCTCATTTCACACTGGCAGGGAGAGGACTACCATCTGCTCAGAAGAGTGATCGGTGCATTGACACTTGTGTTTCTCACTGTCTATACCGCTGCACAGCTGGGTGCGGGGAGTAAAGCGCTCGAGACTATCGTCGGATGGGATCGGGCACTGGGGGCATCGATCGCTGCACTCGTCATACTCTTTTACTCATTTGCCGGAGGCTTACGGGCTTCGATCTGGACCGATGCACTGCAATCCTTCATTATGATCATCTCGATGGGTATGCTTCTCGTTATCAGTGTAGAGGAGTTGGGCGGTTTCTCCGCACTGCTCCATGACCTGGGCACTATCCAGCCGGGATACATGGAGTGGTTCCCCATAGAACTTCAAAGTGATTATCTGAGTATAGGCGGATTTATCATCGGGTGGCTTTTTGGAGGTATCGGTGTCATCGGTCAGCCGCATATCCTCATCCGTTATATGGCACTGGATGATGTCAACTCCCTGAACCGTATGCGCTTCTACTACTATAGCTGGTTCATTCTCTTTTATGCAGCCACGATCGCCGTAGGTCTTGTCACACGTATCGCCATTCCCGAAATAGAGAGTTTTGATCCCGAAACCGCCCTGCTTGTCCTTTCACAACAGACCCTGACCCCTTATCTGGTCGGTATTATGCTGGCAGGGATCTTTGCTGCGACCATCTCGACAGCCGACTCTTTGGTGCTTAGCTGTTCCGCATCACTGACAAGGGATTTTACCAAAGAGCCTCTGGATACCTACAAAGCGGCGAAACTCGGTACAGTGACTGTCACAGCTTCGGCCCTGATCATTGCACTGACGAACAACAAAACGATCTTTGCTTTGGTACTTGACGCCTGGGGCGTCTTTGCCTCTGCGTTGGGACCATTGATATTTCTATTGGCAATCGGTCAAAAGATATCGGAGAAGACCGCCATTACATTGATGATGCTGGGTATTGCTGTCTTCTATCTATGGAGTCTCTACGGATGGTCCACCCTCTATGCGATCGCACCGGCATGGCTTGTGGTGATTGTTGCCTATCTTTTCATAAAAGGTGGAAGACATTAATGTATCAATCTATTTCAATAGTGTAGGTCGGGGTGCCCTAACCCCGACATTATTGATCATTTCTCCCCCCTCGTTCCCATCGTCCCCGATGGGAAATAGAGCAGACTTCTTTCTCCTCGTTCCCATCGTCCCCGATGGGAATGCATACTTGAATATCGCATCACCAAAAGCTCTCAATCTCAATAAGTCCATCAATACCTTCATAATTCCTGGCACTGGAATATCTCCAGTGTTTTGCCTCATCAACATAGCCTCTTTTGACTGGATTTTGATGGATGTAGTTTATCTTGCTAATCATCATAGCATCTGTTTGTATCAGTTTAGGTTGACTACCTTCCTGCCATATTTGGTAAGTTGCTGTTGTCTTATGTGCTTTTTTATAGAATGCAAGTTGGTCTAGGATCGTTGTAATATTTTCTTTTTGAAGCAGTTTCAATATCTCTTTGGCTGTAAAAGATTTGAAGTGTCTCATACTTTTAGCGATATCTTCACTACTTGCCACCAAATGAATATGGTTTTCAAGTATCACATAAGCATAGAGTTTCAGGTTTTCTTCTCTTTGTAAATACTTTAAACTATCAAGGACAATATCTACACTTTCCTGACGTGTAAATATCGGAAGCCAGTTGAGTATCGTGCACGTAAAAAAGTGTGGATGTGTAGATTCATAGATTTTCTCATAGAGAGTGCAAGCACAAGATAACGACTTCTTCCCATCAGATATTGTATCTTGTTTTAGTTTATGGATGTTATTGACATTGGGGTATGCATTCCCATCGGGACGATGGGAACGAGTTAAGTAGACTTCTTTCAAAACCTATCCATTAGATTTGACTCGGTTTTACAAGAAGTCTAGTATAATGCCATCATGAAAACCCTACCCATTCACCAAGTCATCCCTGATGTCAAAGAGAAACTCTCAGCACACACCAGACTCGTACTGCAGGCATCTCCGGGGGCAGGTAAGAGTACCGTACTTCCTTTGGCACTTCTGGATGAACCCTGGCTGGAAGGAAAAAAGATCATCATGCTTGAGCCCCGTCGTCTGGCTGTGCGTGCCACAGCGGCACGTATGGCTGAACTGCTGGCAAAAAAGGACGGAAAGAGTGAAACAGTAGGCAAACGTATCGGGTACCAGGTCAAGATGGAGTCAGTACAGAGCGAAGAGACACAGATACTCGTCGTCACAGAGGGTATCCTGACACGCAAGCTGCAGCATGACCCCGCTTTGGAAGATGTGGCACTGATCATCTTTGATGAGTTTCATGAACGCTCCCTGCACGCCGATCTCTCTTTGGCTCTGGCACTGGAGTCTCAGAGCATTTTACGCGAAGAGTTAAAGATACTCGTGATGTCTGCCACCCTCAACACTTCTGCCATCTCAGCGCTTTTGGGTGACGCACCTCTCATCCGGAATGAGGGACGTGCCTATCCTGTAGAGCGTCTCTATCTTCCAAGGGATACACCACAGCTCTCTCCCAAAGAGTTGCCCGTTTATATCCATAGGCTGCTTCAACAGATCCTCAAGACTGATGAGGGGAGCATACTGGTATTTCTCCCCGGTGTCAGAGAGATCAAAGCAGTTGAAAAGCTCCTACGATCAACTACCCTCAAAGATGTCTATGTCTCAACACTCTACGGAAACCTGAGCAGAGCAGAGCAGGACAGAGCCATCAAGGCACCGCCCGAGGGGAGCAGAAAGATCGTCCTGAGCACCAACATCGCCCAAACCTCCCTGACGATAGAAGGTATCAAGATCGTCATAGACTCAGGACTGCACAATGTCTCAGTATTTAGTCCATTCTCAGGGATGAACAGGCTTGAAAAGCACTTCATCTCCAAAGACTCAGCGACACAAAGGGCAGGACGTGCAGGACGTCTGAGTGCCGGAAAAGCGTATCACCTCTGGCACAGGTCCAAGATACTGTTGAAACACGATACCCCCGAGATACTCACTGCCGATCTCACCCAGATGATGCTGGAACTTGCTCTCTGGGGCACAGATGACATCACCACACTCTCATGGATAGACCTGCCGCCTGCTACTGCGATAAACCATGCCAAAACACTGCTGTTTGAGCTCGGTGCACTGAATGAATACGGCAGCATCACCCCTCACGGCAAAGCGATGAGCCGCTACCCTATGCACCCGAGACTATCACATATGATGCTCAAGGCAAAAGGGCTTGACCTTACCTATGAGGCTTCACTTCTGGCCGTACTCATCTCCCAAAAAGATATCTACCGTAACGCTTTTGGCTCATCTGACCTGCGTGAACGTGTCAGCATCCTGCACGATCTGCAACAGCAAAAGGTGCTTGATCCACAGACTCTCAACCTCACCCAGTGCCGCTACCTGCTCAAAAGTGCCAAGCATATAGAACCAAATCAAACACCGGATATCAACCTGGAGATGCTGGGAGTCCTCCTCGCCTTTGCCTACCCTGACCGCATCGCCAAACTGCGTGACCACAAGAGCAGTACCTACCTGCTAAGCAACGGCAAAGGTGCCCACATCCACCCGCAAGATGAGCTCTACCGCACAGGCTTCCTCGTCATTGCAGACCTTGATGCCAAAAACAGCAATGCGACCATCTACAAGGCCATCGCCATCACCCATTCACAGATAGAGACCTATCTGGGTGATCAGATACGTACCTACGAGGAAGTTACGTGGAATGAAGCACAGCAACGCGTAGAAGCAAGGGAGGTCTCAAGGGTAGGTGCGATAGTGCTCAAAGATCTGCCGACCAGCGATCCTTCATCCCAAGAGGTCACCGAAGTACTGATCGAAGCGCTCGAAGCACTGGGGCTCGAAGCACTGAACTGGAGCAAAGAGGCTCTGGCACTCAGGCAGAGGGTGAACTTCCTCAATCTACACGGCATGGCGTTCCCGGACTTTTCAGATGCCTACCTTCTGGAGCATATGGAGAAGTGGCTGGCTCCTTACCTTGCAGGTATCACTACGCTGAAGGCTTGTCAAGGCTTGGACCTCCACACTATACTTCTGGGACGCCTATCTTTTGAACAGACCCGGCAGCTCAACACCCTTGCCCCACCTAAACTCAAAGTGGCCAGCGGCTCAAACATCACCATAAACTACAGCGACCCCGCACAGCCCGTACTGTCCGTAAGACTTCAGGAGATGTTCGGAACCAAAAGCACCCCTACCGTGCTCAATGGAAAGGTCAAACTCATGATACACCTGCTCTCCCCCGCCTCACGTCCCATGCAGGTCACACAAGACCTGGAGAGCTTCTGGACAAACACCTATGAGGAGGTAAAAAAGGAGCTCAGAGGCAAGTACAAAAAACACTACTGGCCTGATGATCCCTTGAGTGCTGTAGCGACCAATAAGACGAAGAAGCGTATGTAGAGTGATATCCATGCACCAAAAGACAACTCCTGTCAAAGGTGCGTGGCTACGCAAATCTACAGCAAAAAAATCCGTAGTTTGGTACCGCCAAACGCCGATAAACCCATAAGTTCAAAATCGCTACAAGCACTGATCCAAAGAAGTAGATATACTGACTTTTCTCTTCTCTAAAGATACATGGTATAATGATCCAATATCAGAAAAGGGGTGCAGATGAAACCTTCGGTAGCGATGATAGACGGGAATGAAGCGGTTGCACGGGTAGCCTACAAACTCAATGAGATCATTGCGATCTACCCTATCACCCCGGCCTCCCCGATGGGTGAGCTGAGTGATCTCTATGCGATGCAGGGAGAGAAGAATATCCTGGGGACAGTCCCCGATGTCGTAGAGATGCAGAGTGAAGGGGGTGCCAGCGGTGCGGTACACGGTGCGCTGCAGAGCGGTGCACTGACAACCACCTTTACCGCTTCGCAGGGGTTGCTCCTGATGATCCCCAATATGAACAAGATCGCCGGTGAGCTGACCTCTACCGTATTTCATATCGCAGCCCGGTCACTTGCATCCCAGGCGCTCTCGATCTTCGGGGACCATACCGATGTGATGTCGGTGCGGCAGACCGGCTTTGCCATGCTGGCTTCAAACTCCGTACAGGAAGCCCATGATTTTGCACTCATCGCCCAGGCTGCAACACTCAGATCCCGTATCCCGTTCCTCCATTTTTTTGACGGTTTCCGTACCTCACACGAGATCAATAAAGTCACCCTGATCGATGAAGAGACCATGCAGCACATGATCGACCATACCTTGGTCAATGCACACAGGGAACGCGCACTTACTCCCGACAACCCTTTTATACGCGGTACCTCTCAAAATCCTGACGTCTATTTCCAGGGGCGTGAAAGTGTCAACACCTATTATCAGCAGACTCCGGATATCGTGCAAAAAGCGATGGATCAATTTGCAGAACTGACGGGGAGAAACTACAACCTTTTTGACTATGTCGGTTGTGATGATGCCGAGTTGGTCATCGTGATCATGGGCTCAGGGGCGGAAGCTGCTGAGGAGTGTGTGAAGTACCTTAATAGCAAGGGTGAGAAAACAGGTCTGCTCAAGGTCAGACTCTACCGTCCATTCTCGATCAAGCACTTCATTGAGAGCCTGCCTAAAACAACCAAGCGGGTCGCTGTACTCGACCGGACCAAGGAACCCGGATCGCTGGGAGAACCGCTCTACCTCGATATCGTAGGGGCGATCAACGAAGCGCTAGAAGAGGAGATGCTCGGCTTTGAAAGGCCCCATATCATAGGCGGACGGTACGGACTCTCCTCCAAGGAGTTCACCCCTGCCATGGTCAAAGCGGTCTTTGACGAGCTCAACAAACCGCATCCGAAGAAGCACTTCACGATAGGGATCCATGATGATCTTACCCATACCTCGCTGGAGTGGGACCCTGCCTTCACGATACCTGATGAGAAGACCTATGAAGCGATCTTCTTTGGGCTGGGGTCCGACGGTACCGTCGGGGCCAACAAAAACAGCATCAAGATCATCGGAACCCATACCAATCTTTTTGCACAGGGCTACTTCGTCTATGACTCCAAAAAGGCAGGCTCCATGACCACCTCCCATCTTCGTTTCGGACCCACTCCGATACACTCGACCTACCTGATCGAAAAAGCTGACTTTGTCGCCTGCCACCAGAGTGTCTTTATGGAGAAGTTCGACATTCTGCAGCATACCAAAAAGGGTGCGGTATTCCTGTTGAACTCCCCGTTTGATCCCAAAGAGGTATGGCAACGACTGCCGCGTGTGATCCAGGAAGAGATCATCCAAAAAGAGATCAGGTTCTATCTCATTGATGCCTACAGGGTAGCCAAAGCGTGCGGGCTTGGACGGCGTATCAACACGATCATGCAGACCTGCTTTTTTGCCATCTCCAAGATACTGCCGATGGATGAAGCCATCCGTGAGATCAAGGCTTCCATCGAAAAAAGTTATGGAAAGAAAGGGGATGCTGTCGTCCAAAGCAACCTGGATGCGATCGACAGCACACTGGAGCACCTCTATGAGGTCGCTATCCCTGATCGTGCAGAGAGTACCCTGCCCCTGGAGCGTGCCGTGAAAGGAAAGGTCAGCGAATTTGTAGCCAATGTCACCGCACATCTCATCGAAGGGAAAGGAGACGAGCTTCCAGTAAGCAGGATCCCCGCAGATGGTACCTGGCCGAGCGGTACCACGCAGTACGAAAAGAGAAATATCGCCCAGGAGGTGCCTGTCTGGGATCCTGACTCCTGCATCCAGTGCAACAAATGTGTCTTTGTCTGTCCCCATGCAGTCATCCGCTCCAAGGTCGTAGATAACGCTTCTCTTGCAGAAGCACCTGAACCTTTCAAAAGTATCAAAGCCAAAGGAAAAACCTTCGGTGAAGAGGAGTCCTTTACGATACAGGTTGCCGTGGAGGACTGTACGGGATGTTCTCTCTGTGTAGAGGTGTGCCCGGGGCAGAACAAAACCGATCCGAACCTCAAAGCGATCAATATGCGCCCGCAGCACCCTATCAAAGAGGAGGGGATCGAAAACTGGGACTATTTTCTCTCTCTGCCCAACTATGACCGTGCCAAACTTGACCATAGCAAAGTCAAAGAGAGCCAGTTCCTGGAACCCCTGTTTGAATTCTCCGGAGCCTGCCCCGGATGCGGGGAGACCCCTTACATCAAGCTGGCGACACAGCTTTTCGGTGACCGTATGCTCGTTGCCAATGCTACGGGGTGTTCCTCCATCTACGGAGGGAATCTGCCTACCACTCCATGGACCAAAAACCAGGAGGGACACGGTCCGGCCTGGTCCAATTCGCTCTTTGAGGACAATGCAGAGTTTGGACTGGGCTTCAAGCTGACGATCGACAAACATGAGGTGCAGGCCAGAGAGCTGCTGCAGCAGCTCTCAGACAAACTGGAGAGCAGACTTGTTGAAGCGATACTGGATGCTGATCAGAGCACAGAAACAGAGATCGATGCCCAGCGTGAACGTATAAAAGCACTCAAATCAGAGCTTGAGAAGCTGGAAGATGAAAGAGCAGAAGATCTTCTCAGCCTTGCAGACTATCTGGTCAAAAAATCAGTCTGGATCATCGGAGGAGACGGCTGGGCTTATGATATAGGGTACGGTGGTCTGGATCATGTATTGGCAAGCGGGAAAAATGTCAATATCCTGGTACTCGATACACAGGTCTACTCCAATACAGGCGGCCAACAATCCAAAGCCACCCCGACAGGTGCAGTCGCGAAATTTGCCGCGGGAGGGAAGCCGCAGCTTCCCAAAGACCTGGCGATGATGGCGATCTCTTACGGGAATGTCTATGTCGCACGTGTCGCGATGGGGGCGAGTGAACCGCAGACGCTCAAAGCATTTATCGAAGCGGAACAGTATGACGGTCCCTCGATCATCATCGCCTACTCCCACTGTATCGCCCACGGCTATGACCTCAAACACGGTATGGATCAGCAAAAGCTGGCAGTGGAGTGCGGACTCTGGCCGACATTCAGATACAACCCGGCACTTGAAACAGAGGGAAAAAATCCTATGAAACTGGACTACAAAGGCCCTAAGATCCCTGTCAAGGAGTATATGTACAACGAAGCGCGTTTCAAGATGGTTGAGGGGATGAACAGTGAGGCAGCCGAAAGCTTTTTGCAGACTGCGGAGTTCCATGCACAGGAGATGTATCAACGCTATGAGAACCTCACGAAGATCGATTATAAAGAGAGTGTGGAAGAGTAGCAGTAGGAAAACGCTCCTTATTCAGAGCGTTTCTCTTCGCTCTTTTACAAACCTATCACTCTCCCCTCATCCAGACTCCTGCGTCCGGCTTCCAGTATCTTTGTGACATTCAGGGTATTCTCTATCGTAGGCAGCGTTTTATTGAAGCCTGCAAGCTTTTCTGGTTCCTGAGCCAACGCATCTGCTGAAAGCACAAAGGTCTCTATACTTTGGTACCCGTACCCCTGCTGTCCTGCGAATTTGCCGTCTCTTGGGGTGTACTTCATAAACATCGGGTTGGCACTCTTGTATCCGTTCGCATCGGTGGAGATCCCATATCCCCTGTGCGCCTGGTCGACACTTACCTCACCTTGATGCCCCATATAGAAAAATCTCTGCTGGGAGTGTACATCCGAAGGCGGAGCGATCCATGAAGCGGTATGGACACTCGTGCCCAGCGCACCGCTTTGCAGGTTCTCCCACTGTACCGTAAGGGTGATCGTATCTTCCACCTCCCGTCCCAGTTTTCTGTCCGCTACACCCGTTGAAGCCGTAGCCACGACCGAGACCGGCTTGGCAATATCCTGAACCGCCCAGCAGAGCAGATCGATATGATGGGCATTGAGATAGTAGCTGATATCCGAACTGATCCCTGCCCAGCTTGTAAAGGTATCCAGCTGGGTCTTCGGCTGGCTCATATAGCTGTGCATCAGAGAGAAATCCCCGAATGTACGTATCTGGTCCACGGCATCCGCATAGATCGGATCAAAACGCTTATGTACCTCCAGCATCAGCAGAAGCCCCTTCTCTTTGGCAAGTCTCTGGAGTGCGATGTGCTCCGTTGCGGTCTTTACCAACGGTTTTGCCACAAGCACATGCATCCCTGCCTCCAGAGCCTCTTTGGCGATATGAAAATGAGTATCATCAGGCGTAAAGACCATCACACAGGAACCCTCCGGCATCTGCTTCAAGGCCTCGTGATAGGCTTCATCACTGAACCCCTCTTTGGGATGGGCTTCAAATGATGTCTCCAGAGCAGGATAAGCCGTTTTTAGATTCGTATCAAAATGCTCCCGTATCAGGTCGAACCGCTGGGCATCTCTTCCGGCCAGGTGTATCTCCCCGACCAAGCCCCGCTCTCTCATATCAAACAGGCTCAGTGCGATCACGCCGAAACTTTTATCCGATTTAGCGACACCCTCTCCTGAGAGTCCCGTCACATATTCTCCGATACCTACAACCAGTACATCAATCATCACTATCCTTTACAAATATTACATCCCCTGCTGTTATCCCGAGTGCTTCCAGCTGTATCTTTGCCCGTTCATCCTTCGAGGCCATTTTCATCTCATGATACGCCTGCCGCTCCTCTGAGCTCCACTCCGTATCCCACTCCACAGAGTCCAGGTGTATCACCTTGGCATTCATACTGTAGGGTTTGAGACGCTGCAGCAGCGAGATCGTCACCACCTCCTCTACACCGCCGGGTACATCCTCATAGTTGCCGCTTGAGACACTCAGGAAACCAGTCAGCGCCAGCTTGCTCAGGTTCCAGATCGCCAGGGTATTCCATGGTGTTGTCCAGCCATTGAGCTTACAGGTCTCACCTTCATCTCCATGCCTTTCACAGAGCCTTGCACCTACCACCAGGGTATTGCCGTCCAGATGTTTCTCCAGACGCTCCATATCTTCCAGGGAGATCGTCACTTCGATACTCTGAAAAAGCAGCTCTTTGGCTCCCATTGAGAGTGCCTTCTCTACCATCATATTGAGCGGCTGCGTATAGCTGATCCAGGGATCGATATGAAAGAGTTTGATCTTCTCTCCAAACCCGTAGAGGATATCCTTCGTCGCCTCAAAATAGTGCCGGTCAACCACCACGATCAGCAGATCACAATAGTTCAGTACATACTCGCACCATGCTCTGACATGATCGACATCGATCTTGACATTGTCGTTGGTGGTATGCAGCCTTGTAGCGACCATTCTCATTTTCTCCCCTTTATACCCAACACTATCCTACCTTCCATTATACCCTGATAGTTTTTCTCATCCAAAGGATAATACCCATCCTCAAGCAGGAGATAGTGCGGCATCTCCTTGAACCTCTCTATCCCCTCTTCTGCCAGCTGTGCTTTCTGTATCTTCAATGTCGAAGTGGTACGGTGTTTTTCCTGCTGTACCCTGAGGATATAGGGAAGTGCGTATGGGGCTACCTTCTCTTTCAGGTTTTCATATAGGGAGTTTGCCTCATCTGTGCCGAACGGTTCACTGCTTACCAGTGAGGCCATCCCGATCTTTCCCTCGATAGATGGCAGAGCGATACCGTACACCACGACCTCATCAAACCTACCTGCACTTCGTATCGCTTCCTCCACATCCACACAGGCAACATTCTCCCCCTTAAAGCGGTAGGTATCTCCCATCCGTTCAATAAACGTGAAGAACCCCTCTTCATTGCGCTCCAGCAGATCACCCGAACGCCACCACACGTCCCCTTTTTCAAAAAGGTTTCGCACCAGTTTCTTCTCATCCATGCTCTCATCCATATAGCCTCGGTACTCCCCGCTCGGTACAACAAAGAGTGCTTCACCCCTATGCGCATTAGGTCTCAATGTTTCATCGACCAGTACCATCTCCTGGGCTTTAGGGTCATCGGGCGGGAGGTAACCGCAGTAGCCGGGGATATCGAACCAGTTGGTCAGTGCCCCCGCAGGCATCTCCGTCGCACCGAAATGTTCAACGACATGTTCGATAGCATAATGTTTGGTGACCTCTTCCCAGAGACTTTTATTCAAGCCGTTTCCAAAGATCACTTTAAGCGTTCTATTGGGGTTTGTATTGCCTTTCTCTGCACTGATCAGATAGCGCCAGAGCTCTCCGATATGGACCATATGGCTGCATCCGTAGCAGTTGATATCTTCCCAGAAGTGCGTCACGGAAAACTTCGGACGCAGTACCGCTGTAGCACCGCTGAAGATGACTGCCGAGAAGGCAACAGCCAAGCCATTGCCGTGATAGAGCGGCAGAGAGATATAACATCTGTCGCTGCTCTCCATCCCCGTACGCAACCCCCATGCCACCCCTGCACCGATCATACGGCGGTGAGAAAAGAGTGCGGGTTTACTGGGTCCGCTGGTACCGCTGGTGAAGATGACAAAGGCAGGATCTTCCAGTGTCGTTGCATGTATCCCGTACTTTGGATCATATGCCTCTTCACTCTGTATGATCTTCCCGATCGTATAGTGTTCCAGATCCCCTACCGGGTCACCGAGTACAGTTTTTACCGATGTCGTCTCTGCCAGTTTGACCAGCCGTTCCTGCGGTTCACGGTTGTTGAAAAGGATCGCGATACGCCCCGCCTTGTTGATACCGATCAGTGCTGCCATAAACGCAAAGCTGTTATGGTAGTGCAGACCTATATGATGGTCATCAGTTGTGGCAAGGATAAAATTTTTGATCTTTTCAGAGGCCGCTTCAAGCTCACCATAGCTGTATGTTGCCCCGGTATCGACTTCTGTGATCACACTTTTATGCTGTTCTTTTTCAGCGATCTGGCTGAAAAATGTTGTCCAGTTGCTGATCTTCTGAGACTCGATCTCTTCCCAGATCTTAGACTCTATCCCGGCTAACTCGTAAAAGAGTTTTTCACGTCCTTCAGGCGTACGATGATGGCTTCGTATCTTTTGCAATAGTTCACTGTTCATTGGGTGGAGTATAGCAAAAAGAGCTAAGAAAATTATTGCATCACTGCAACATTTTTTTCGTTACGATGATAAGAGACTGTGAAAAAACTATTGTTCTTACCACTGTCATCCTGAACTTGATTCAGGATCTCATCGAATAACAGTGAAATTTAGGGGATTCTGAATACCCAGAGAAAATACCCTTGGGGTGCAAGTTCAGAATGACGAACACCCTACTTTTTACTTTCTTTCACACTCTCTATTCGTCATAATGTACTTGATCTAAAACTTAAAGTCAATTATGGATTCCCACGAAATCGTGGGAATCCAGCAATATAGTGAATCAAAAGATAGTATTTTTTTACAATATCCACTTTATATGTTATACTTGTATGACATATAATACAAAGGAGCCATCATGTTATCTGTTCGTCTACCTGAAGAGATGGAAGCACGTATCGAAAGACTGGCAAAAAGTACGCAAAGACCCAAAAGCTTCTTTGTCAAAGAAGCACTGAACAACTATCTGGATGATATGGAGGATTATTACAATGCACTGAAACGTCAAAATGATCCAAACAGAAACCTCATCAGTTTAGAAGAGTTGGAGAGTGCCCTTGAGCTACAAGATACAGATCGATAACAAGGTCATCAAAGATCTTAAAAAGATCGATAAAATTTGGCAAAAGCGTATACTGAACAAGATCAAAAGTGTACTTATAGATGACCCATACTCGGGGAAAAAACTGGTTGGTAATCTTTCTCCCTACTATCGTTTACGCGTAGGTAATTATCGTATAATCTATGAAATCATTGAAGATGAAGTGGTTGTAGAAGTGATCAAAGTGAAGCATCGTAAAGAGGTTTATTGATTTTCTTTCACACGCTCTTTCCGTCGTAATGTGTACATGATCTAAAACTTCAACCCAACTATCGGTTCCCAGAAGATCATGGGAAATAAGCAAACTATTTCACTCTCAGAACCTCAAACCCCTCTTTTTTAAGCAGTTCGATCACACTTCCCCTATCCAGAAAGTGCATCGTCCCAAAGGCAAAAATATAGACCTTTGGGGGATTTTGGCTCACTTTTTCTATGATACGCTGTGCCATCCGTCTATTTCGCTCATAGAGTATCAGCTGAAGGAAACGCTCTTCGAGTGCATGGTACTTCTCCTCCTGAAACATCATGGAGGTCAGGTACTCCATCAGCGCTTTCTCGTCACCGTTGAGATAGAGCTGTTGCATGATCTCTACATAGTCCCTGTTCTGCTCCAGATAGTCCAGTGTGGCTTCATGCATAAGGAGCTGCTCCTTCTCACTCAGTGCCTCCATCGCTGCCAGCTGCTCTTCGACCGTCTCTATCCCTCCGACCTCTTTGCCTTCCTTTTTCGCTTTTTGATAGATCACACTATCGATCGCAGGGAGTGCCGGATGTTTCAACTGTGCTTCCAGAAACTGTAAGGTTGCCGAAAATGCCCAGAGCTTCATCTTCTCAAAAGGCTGCATCTTCAGTGCCGGGTTGATAGACTTGAGGTAGCTCCGGCTCCTCTGATAGAGTGATAGAGGAAGCGTACCCTTCAGCGTCTCTCCATCCTTGCGCAGCATCAACCTTGTCGCCTTGAGCTGTGCTGAAGGCTCCATAGAGACTTCGGTATAGACGGCATCTGACCGTACCATTGCTTTTTCCACCCCTTCAGGAAGTACCTGCAGTGAAGGATCAGCCAGATGCATCGTACCAAAGAGGTAAAACTCAGTCTTGCCTTTGCTCACATGCCACAAGAACGGCGCTTTGATCGTACCGGAGGAGGCAGCAGCCAACACGTTTCCTACCAGAAAAAACACCAACACTCTCAAAAATCTCATCTCCGCTCCTTTAAACCCGGACAGTAAATAGTTCGGGTTAAACACTATCATAGTACAATATCGCCACTAAAAAATGAAAGGTAGAAGAACGATGACACATGAAGAGATCATTGAGAGTATCAAAGAGCAATACAACCGGGACCTGCGTAAGCAGCTGGTAAAAAGCCTCCTTATACACGAAAAGAACAAGGACCAGGAAGCGCTCCGCTCCGCTTACCAGATCATGAACCAGATCTTCTCTTATGTTCTGAACAAACTGGGATGGACCATTACAGACAATGCAAGCAAATGGGACAGCTCGCCACTTGATATCCTGTGTGAAGCGTTTCCAAAGATCGAAACCACACAGTGGTTCGCACAACAGCAGCTCAACGTCCAGAAAAGCATCGAGGTCAAAATGGCTGAAGAGGCGAAAGAGGGAGTAGAGAGTAGATAGGAGATAGGAGATAGGAGATAGGAGATAGGAGATAGGAGATAGGAGATAGGAGAAGGGTTTCATTTTTGGGCTTCGCCCAACCTTAATTAATCAAAGCTTTTCTCTGAAAAGATTACCATACCTACTATCTACTACCTGCTACTTACTATCTCTCTCCTGTATTTCAGAGAGATGTCTCTTCTCATCAAATGTAGCCCCCAGATACTCACACAGCACTAAAGCATCCTGGTGGGCGATGGCAAGTGAACTGGATGCTCCCGGGCTGGGTGTCATATTGAAGATGGCTCCCTGATCCACGATCTTGACTTCTCCCAGCATCAGTTCATGTCTCTCCTTGTCGATGATCTGCGGCCGCATACCGCCATACCCCTCTGCAAACCTGATCTCATCAGCATCAAGTGTCGGGATGATCTTCTGTGCATCTTTGACAAACACATCTTTACCCAACCAGGGCAGCTCCTCCACTACATTTCTGAGAATATAGCGTCTGATCGTTTTGTCTTTGAGCAGATCCATATAAACGGAGGTGACATCTCTATCGATATTGAGTGCAGATAGAAAGTCCTTGATATGCAGGCTGTGGTAGCGCTCCAGTTTGGGCAGGGCAAAGGCTGTCGGGCCAAAGCGGGTACACCACCCTTCCGTACAGTCCGGATCTCCATGCACGGCGGCAAACGGAAGTTTCGGATTCTGCATGGTGTAGACCTTGCTGTTGAGCAGTCTCTCTTTGGTAAAGAAGAAACTCCCGCCGATAGGAAGTGTCGCATAGTGTAAACCATATCCCATCGATTGGGCAAAAAGCAGGGAGTAGGACCCTGCATTGACCACCACGCTCTTGGCATTGAACCGCGTCGTATCTGTCGTGATCTCATAGGTACCGTCTTCGAGGCGTCTGATCCTGGTGACCTCTTCATTGTAACGCATCTGAATATTTTTATCGGTATCGATCGCCTCCTGTACGAAATGCTCGCTCAGTTTCTTGAAGTTCACAGTCGTGATCTGCCCTCTCGCCCCCATGGCCAAAACTTCCTCTCTCCGTCCTTCGACAAGCTTGGGCTCGATCTCCCTGAGTCTCTCCTCATCCCAAAGTTCGAGATAGGGATAGAGCTCCTTGAAGCGTTCGTAGCGTTCCTTGAGTCTTTCGATCTCCTCCCGACCCACGGCCAGTACCATTTTATCACGGACAAAACCGACCTCTTCAACTCCCCCGAAATTATGGATGAAGTTACTGACCATCGATGAGGCTTTTTTCACCCTCTCCGCTTTCTCATACGTATAGTTTGTTTCGATGTCACCCACATGCAGCGTCTGGGAGTTCGCCTTGGGGTTGGAGTTGAGGAGACTGACCTCTTCATATTTTTCAAAGATGATGATATCTTTGATATCGGTATATCTTGCAAGGGTAAAAAGCAGCGAAGTTCCCGCTACTCCACCCCCGATGATCGCTGTTTCAAAAAGTTTGTTTACCAGCACGCTCTTACCTCTGTTTCTTCTATTCTTATGCTTATAGTAACATACCAAAAGATAAATCTTATTGATAAATTTTTCAAATCTTACTATTGCTTTAAAATCTTGTGATAAAATTTCCCCTACCAAATCAAAAGGTTTTATCATGAAATTTCTTTTCACCATTTCACTGCTTGTCTCTACTCTGCTGTATGCAGAATCTTTCTTTGTGCTCAACAATATTAAAAAGGTATACCCGGTCATTGAGATTCAGACCGATAAGATCGATAAGGGCTATAAAACCACTATCCGAAGTACAATGCAGGAAACCCTCAAAGAGCTGGAGATCGATAGTTCAGGCTATGATCCCCGTGCCCTCGCATTGATCATCTATCACAACTATATAGGAGAGAACCTTGTCATTCATACCGAACTTGTGATGGGTGAAGAGGTAAAACGACTCGATGACGGAGAGAAAGTTTTTGGACTCACCTATCAGGATAGAGAGCATTTTGTTGTTGAGGACATCAATGACAGTGAAGGGATCGAAGAGGGAGTCGAAGACAGTGTAGACAATATACTTGCCAAGTTTGCCGATCAGTACAGGGATGATAACAGACGTAAACCCAAGATGCGCCATACCGATGATCAGGGGTTTGCAGAGATGATGGGCTATGAGACCGACTACAAGGTTGCGCTGCAAAAAGCAAAAAAAACAGATAAAAACCTTATGCTGGTTCTCACAACCAGCTACTGTCCATGGTGTCGCAAGTTTGAAACCAATGTACTTCAAAAAGAGGAGGTGAACAAAGCGGTGCATAAAAAGTATGTACCGCTGATACTCAACCGTGACAAGAAACAGTTTCCCGAACAGTTCACCAGTAGCTTTACACCGGTGATCTACTTTATCGATGCCACCAGTGAAAAAACCCTGCATAAGGTCACAGGTTACTCTCAAAGAGAAGAGTTTCTCTATCTTCTTAAATAAAGATTTTAGTCGCTTAGAGGTACGCTGTTAAAAATCCCTCTACCTCATTTGCAGGCAATGGTTCACTGAAGTAGTTGCCTTGCATTTTTTCACACCCTAAAGCGAGCAAAAGTGCCTTTTGTTCTTCTGTCTCAACCCCTTCCGCGATCATATCGATATGCAAACTCTGAGCCAGTGCGATAATCGCTTTGATGATCTCTACACTCTCTTTCTTTTCAGGAAGATCGCTGACAAAAGCCTGATCGATCTTTAGCTGGTGTATAGAGAGCCGATTCAAGAGTGAAAGAGAAGAACAGCCGGTACCGAAATCATCAATGGATATTTGTACGCCTAATGCATTGAGTTCTCTTAGTTTTTCTGTTGTATATTCAATATCTTTCATCATAGGCGCTTCAGAAATCTCCAGTACCAGATCGGCAGTTTCCATCTCATATCTTTCCATTGTCGTGTTCAACTCCTCGACAAAGTCTTGATACTCCAATTGCTTGGTCGTGATATTAAGTGCTATAATCCCCGATATAATCCCCTTTTTCGACCATTGATGGACCTGGGAGATCGCTTTTTTTATCACAAGTCTGTCGATCTCTACTACCATGCCCGTCTCTTCCGCAAGAGAGAGAAACACACCGGGCAATATCAAATCGTTCTGGGGATTTTTCCATCTGACCAAAGCCTCCAGACCAATAATTTTGTTTTTAGCTACATCCACCTGAGGTTGATAGTAGACCACGAACTCGTCCCTCTCTATCGCCTGTTTTAAACTTGTTTTGAGCATCATACGATCCAAGGCACGACGTGTCATCTCCGAAGCATAGAACGCAAAGGTATTTCTTCCACTCTCTTTGGCTTTGTACATTGCCGTATCGGCATACTTTAAAAGTTCCAATGCATTGCGCGTATCATCCGGATAGATCGTGATACCTATACTCAGACTGAGATAAAGCTGATACTCTTCCACATTAATCGGCTCTTTCATATACTCTAACAGTTTTTGCGCTAAAGTCGAGAGATCTTCCCCTTCACTGACCCCTTCGATGATCATCGTGAACTCATCTCCGCCCAGTCTTGCCAATGTATCACCTTTACGTATCGAAGAGCGGAGACGTTCTCCTGTAATCTGTAAAACTTTGTCTCCGACCAAGTGACCAAAAGAGTCATTGATATGCTTAAACTTATCCAGGTCGATAAACAATAGCGCTATTTTTTTACCACTGCGTTTTGCTTTAATGATCGCCTGCTCCAACCTATCCATAAACAATACTCTATTGGGCAACCCAGTCAATGTATCATAGTGTGCCTGGTGGTGCAATGCTTTTTTCTGTTCCTGCAGTAGGATTTCTGCCTCTTTTTGTTCGCTGATATCTTTGTTGATGCTGATCAAGCCGATAGGTGTTCCCTTTTCATCTTTCAACAGTGACAAAGAGAGGGAAACAAATATCCCTTTGCCTGATTTTGTGATAAAACGCTCTTCAATCGTGTAGGTTCCTTTTTCCTGCACTCTGTTGAGATAGGTTGAAAAAGAGAGAGTGTGTTCTGGATCAAAGATCGTTGAAATATGTTTATCTACCATCTCTTTTTCGGAGTATCCATAGATCTTTTCGGCACTGGAGTTCCAACTGATGATATATCCTTCCAGATCAGTTTGAATTACCCCCTCGCTCATCTGTTCAATGATCAGTGTCTGCTCCAGGCTTTTCAGCTGCAGCATTTTCTGTTCTGTGATATCTGTCATCGTACCGATCAATCGTACCGGTTGTCCCTCTTTATTACAGAGTGTCTTTCCTCTGACAAGTACCCATACCCAATGACCGTCTTTATGTCTCAACCTATGGACAGTTTCACAATACTCTCTATGCTCATAAAGGTTTTTGTTGATATTCTCCCGTACTTTTTCAAGGTCATCCGGATGTATATGTTCTTCCAAATTTGTCATTTCATTGGCAAACTCATTATCCTTATACCCTATGATCTTTTTCCAACATGGTGAGAAATAGATACTGTTCTCAACGATATCCCAGTCCCATATACCATCATTACTCCCTGAGAGTGCAAGCTGCAAACGCTCTTTGAGCATTTCATTGACTGCATTGCTTTGCAGAAGTTCATCGGTATACTCCTGTACCTCCTGACTGGTAACATTGATCAGATGTACCAGTGCACTGAAGTAGTCATTCCGAACTTCCCCTGACTCTATAACAGGTCTCTCTTCTACTTGTCGGTCGATGATACGCTCGCTCAGTGAAACAATCGTCATCGTTTGGTTGAGCAGCTCACTCCTTTCTGAAGTGAAAAACTCCCCATAGGTAAAGAACCCGGATACCGGAGCGATCGATTGAAGCGGTAAGATTTCTGTCTCTACCTCTTTCCCCATAAAGTATCTCCGTGCCGTACAGGAGTAGACAAAAATCGCTTCAGAGGGTTTTTCTGCCACTGATTCTATGATTTTCCGGGACTGATTGAGTATACCTTTTGCATCACCGAAACCGATACGTACTTTATCGCCTACAGAGAGGTTTCCTGCCATGATCACAGAGCCATCATCCTCTTTTGAGATAATGGCTCTGGCGACATTGATACCCTTACGATTTACAATCAAAGGAAACTCGATCCCGGTTTTATGCATAAACTGTTCAGGAGTTATCCCCAGGTAATGGCTATAGATATCCACTACCTTTTTATCATCTAACGTATAGAGGCGATTCTCTTCCACCTTTGTGACTGTCAGCTCATTGCCGATAGGCTGCCAATTGAAGCTGTAATCGGTATGGATATGAAGATGTGTACTATCCAATGCAACGGCTACGGCTCCCTCTTCCATGATCCTGTCTCTGGTAAATACCATTGTGTTTTCAAACTTGAAATTATCTCCTGCCAAACCTCCTGCAACGCTTACTTCATCATCTACTGATGCAATACCGTTGAGAAATGCCTCCCCGTTCGTATGGAGTCCATCGGCAAATGCAATCAGCAGTTTGGTATCTTCTCCTATCAGTTTCTCTGCCAACTGTCGGCCGCTCTCAAAACTGTCATTATCATGATAGGTCACAGCTGCATGCTTAAGGGTGGTATGTGCAAACTGGGTAAAACTCAAAGCTACTTTCCCCGAACTGACCTTACCATTCATGATCTCACCGTCCGTCGTCGTACCGATGATCACCGCATCGGGCAAAAGAGATCTCAGTTCAGAAAGCAGCGTAGTGATAAATGTATGATCTGTATCGGATGAAAAAACCTGTATCAAAAGTGAAGGTAAGTTTTCAATGTCATGGTCAGAGATAAACTTCTGAAGACTCTTCTTATCGGTATAGTAGGTGTGATAATTTTGTATACTGTTATGGGTATTCATGTTCCCTCCCTCTCACCTCTTATTAATCCACTTTACCCCTTTTTAGGATTATATAATAAATTCTTAAATTTCAGTAGAAACAATTGCTATACATGATGAATGTTGTAGACAAGTACAGTACTTCCCCAGTTGCCATGTACTTCCCGGCCTTCACTTCTCCAGCCGTCTCTTTTCAACGCGTTGCGGATCAGCCAGTTCATCACGCCATGGCCCATTAAGACGATATGATCATGTTGATCAGAGAGTACTGAGAGTCTATAGGCCGCTTTTTGCGCATCCGCTTTTGTCTCCTTCAATGTTCTTGCCCATCTCCCTACACCTATCAGAGAAAGGATACGGAACAGCATCAGCCAATGCAGAGGCTTCATCTTCAATCGTCTACCATTGAGTGCAGGAATGGCGGCTTCATTGAAGAGTATATTTTTTTCATTGATCTCTACCTCCAAAAGCTCTAGTGAATCAACGGCACGCCTGAGCCTGCTGCTTACCACATAGTCTGCACGCTTTATAGCTTCTACAAGTGCATCTTCCGGCAAGTCATCAGTGATGATCGGCGCACTGTTATAGGCTGCCTCCCATGCGCTAAGTTCATTGCTGCAGATAAACCGGCTGGAATCCATATCCACTTTGGCATGTCTGATAAAGGTGATCTGTTTCAGTTTCATCTTATACCTCTACTTTGTAATCCAGCAGCATTTCATCCCCTGTCATACCGCGAAAACCGAAGTGGTATGCCGGCTGTTCCAGGATACAGATCTCGATATCCGAAGCTGAGAGCTTCACCTCTTGTCGTATCCGTTCATAAAGCAGCTGGATCAACCTTTTTTTGGTTTGGGGTTTTCTTCCCTCTATCATCATGATCTCTATGATGATATAGTCATAGGTACGGCCTACCGGGTAGTAGATATCTTCTGCCTGTAACGGGATAAACCTGTGTGAGCGTTTGTTTTCCGGAAACGCCAAGGCCTCCACGACACAACCATGAATCGTATCAGAGAGTTGTCTCTTAATGAGGTTCAGGCGTCCTTCGATCCCGTAAATTTTTATTTGTGCCATGCTCCATCCTTATTTACACAAACAGGTGGATGCCTCTATAAAGGAGGACGATCCACCTCAATCTAAACTTCTTAAAGAAGTACACGTAAATGGTTAAATAGTCATATCATTATCGATAAAAAGGTAAGTAGTAGGCTAACGCCAAGAGAAGAGGAGCGTTCTGGTAGTTTGAATCATAAGTCTGTTTTTCATTGTTCTGCTCCTTTGAGTATGTAGAATGACAGTGTAGATCGTTTTGACTTAAACCGGGCTTTCCTCTCTGATCTTAGAAACTACCGAAATAAGATAAAAATTCGTTACAATAAAGAGAGGAGAAACAAAACTCCAAAAAGCAGTGAAAGCGATGATGCTTTTTAAATAATAGTGTAAAAAAGGGGTAAGCGTATGTTCGAAAAAGAGTTGAACGAATTGATCAAAACATCAAAAGAGTCACTGGAAAAAGTGGAAAAGAGTGTTGAATCTTTTCGTGGATCGATGAGTGAAGAGATCAGCGGGTTTTGGGGCAATCTGAAAAATGAATTTGGGCAGATCGATACAAAACTCTCAGATGCAGGCCGGAAGCTGCAGGATGAAACAAAGCTTCAGGGAAAACTGGGCGTTATGGAAGCCAGAGAGCATTTGGAAACGATCAAAGGTACCTCAGAGGAGTTTATAAAAAAAGTCACGACCGATACTACCCAGGAACTGGATATCGCCAAACTGCAGGCACATCTGGCACAGATGGAAGCGGGAGACCGCTGGAGAGAGAAAGAGAAAGAGATGAGATCGCTCTACAGTGAATCGAAAGATGATTTTGAAAAACTTGCGAAAAAAGCAGGTGAAGAGATCAATGATATCCTTCTGAAACTCACCGATTTCCGTTAGAGAGCGGTGGGTTCATCTTGCGTCAACGCAGCGGTATGGACCACTTCTTTTGATACGCTACGATTCTGAGCACTACACCGGCTGCAAACAAGAGCGATAGCGTATAGAGGTTAAGTACCCCGAAAAGATCCAGCCCGTAGAGTACCATCGCTATTAAAAGTGCGATCGTACCGTAAAACCCGGTTTTGAAAACAAAGGGTACTTCATTGATGATCACATCCCTCGTGATCCCTCCACCTACAGCCGTGACAAAAGCCAGAGCCAGTAC
This sequence comes from Candidatus Sulfurovum kebritense, assembly GCA_047689535.1. Classification (GTDB taxonomy): domain Bacteria; phylum Campylobacterota; class Campylobacteria; order Campylobacterales; family Sulfurovaceae; genus Sulfurovum; species Sulfurovum kebritense. Next base: position 40,647 of record JBEWPZ010000002.1, read on the forward strand.
CCCGGTGAGATTAAGCGCATTTTCCATCGCTACGAGTGCACCGGTGATACTGAACGAGATCAGGCCGATAGAGTCGCTGATGATAAAGAGCAGCCTGTTCTCGATACTTTCACGTTTGTGAAATTTAAAAATGATCATCAGGGTCATCATACCAAGCACCATCACTCCGGGAGCGGCATGGGTAAAGGTGTAGGGGGTTTGATCTACGACAATATCACGTATGATCCCGCCGCCGAATGCAGTGAGAAATACAGAGACCAATACCCCCAGGAGATCAAGTCTGCTGCGTACTGCGACAAAGAACCCACTCATGGTAAAAGCGATGATCCCGATATACTCTGCAACCTCAAACATCTCAGTCTATAAACTCCACAACCTCTTCAAAAGGCCGACGCATCTGTTCGGACTGAGAATTGAGACGATAGCCGAAAGGTACAAGGACCGCAACCTGATACCTGCTTGTATCCACTCCGAGTATCTCCTCCACCTTCTCTTTCTCAAAGCCCTCTATCGGGCAGGAGTCTATCCCTTCATAGGCTGCTGCGGTCATCATGTTTGCCAGTGCGATATAACTCTGTCTTGCACCCCAGGCAAAGGTCTTCTCATCACTGCTGAAGGTATCTGCCAGGAAGCTGCCATAGAGATCGATATAGGCCTGGATCTTTTCAGGTGCCAAAGGACGTCTGCCAAAACGCGTGGCAGGGATACCGCTCTCTGGTCTGAGATCCTCTATCGCTGTCAGGATCACTACCAGGTGTGAACAGGAAGTGACCTGCACCTGGTTCCAACAGGCAGGCCTGAGCTCTGCTTTGAGTGCTTCATTGGTGATCACGAGAAACTTCCACCCCTCCTGGCCGAAGGAGCTAGGGGATTTTCGCCCTGCCTCCAGGATATAACGCATCGTCTCATCAGGGATTTTCTTTGTCTCATCAAATGCTTTACATGCATGTCTGAAATCCATCGCTTTCATAAACTCATTTTGTATCATTTGCTCTTCTCCTCAAGGTGGTGTGATATCTCGTAGGGTATGTAGAGAATAAAGTTTACTCTTCTCCCTCTCATATCGCGTAGGGTGCGTAATCACGCACCGATATAAACCAATATTTCGTTCGACAGTGTATCACACCCTTGACTGAAAAACAATTGAAAAATCACTCACCTTAATTGATATAGTGTTCTTTTACATACGCTATGGCCTCTTCTTTGGTAGTAAGCGTGTCATCCAGCTGCAGCACATAGACCTCATCGAGTATCTCGCTGAATTGTGCCGAGGGTGTCAGTCCCAGAGCGATCAGGTCTCTCCCCATAATGAGGTTATCCAAAGGTTTGCACGCTACCTTCAGCGCCTCTGCTTTCTCAAGCAGCCATGCTCCCGCCCTGTACTCTCCGCGCAGTGCCTCCGGTGTGGTCCGGCCCAGGAAGTCTGCTCTGGCTACGACCACCAGCTCCTCGATCCTCACTTTGGTAGCGAGCTTGCGTATCGCCTTGTTGCCGGCATTGGCCTTATAAAATTGGGATGGTTTGAGGTGATGGGCAACAAGCGGCAAAATACTCTCGATAAAATCATGTGCATTGGTCAGGCGGTACATCAATGATCTGGTCAGTTCCACCCCCGCCTCTTCATGCCCTATCGACCGGATACGCCCGTCATCATCCATTGTTGTGGTAGTCGCTTTTCCGAGATCATGACAAAGTATGGCAAAGAGATATTTGAGTTTCTGCCTCTCCTCCAGCTCTTCCCCCTGCTCCCCGCACTTTGCGATCTCTTCTGCCATCACATCCAGAGACATCATTGTATGGACCCAGACATCCCCTTCCGGGTGCCATTTCGGATCCTGTGCGACGCCAACCAATGCTTCAAGCTCGGGGAAATAACGTAGTGCCCCCAGCTCCTTCATCATCTCAAAACCGATGGAGGGTTTACGGGACTTCAGCAGCAGCTTGACCCACTCGACATAGATACGCTCTTTGGGCAGAGACTCCAACATCCCGGAATCCACCATCTGCTGACACAACGCTTCGGTACTCTCAGCCAGTCTGTACCCGAACCTTCCGCCAAACTGCACTGCCCTGTAGACACGCAGAGGGTCTTCCACAAAAGTTCTGTCATCGATATGGCGGATCAGCGCTCTATGCATATCCTCCCTCCCCCCGAAAGGGTCCAAAAACTGATCTGCTTCGACATCATACCCTATGGCATTGACCGTAAAGTCCCTGCGGCGTGAAGCCTCTTCAAAGCTCATATTCCCATCAACGGTCACATCAAACCCGCGGTGCCCCTCTCCCACCTTCTGCTCCCTGCGCGGCAGGGAGAAGTCATACTCCTCCCCCTCATGAGAGAACTTCAACACCCCAAAGCTCTTACCCACATGGTTCACCGAACCGAAAGAGGAGAGTATCTCTTCGAGTGATTCCATACGGGAAAGGCCATAGACCTCTATATCATAATCCTTGATCGGCAACCCCAGAAAATGGTCACGTACCGAACCGCCTACGATGATCGCTTTGGCATGATGATTACTGAGGGTTTGGGAGATGGTCTGGAGGATAACTGGCAACTTCATAGGGATATTATAACCTAATCTCCCTCCTTATATTGCTCTCAATCTATTATGGTAAAATTCAACAATTTTTACTCAAGGGATACTATTTTGTTCAATCTTCAGAACTACTCTACACAGAACATTAAAAACGATGTGCTCTCGGGAGCCCTCGTTTCCGTTGCACTGGTACCTGAAGCGATCGCCTTCTCATTTATCGCAGGGGTCTCTCCCATCGTCGGACTCTACGGCGCCTTTATCATCGGGCTGATCACGGCACTTATCGGCGGTAAACCGGGGATGATCTCGGGTGCGACAGGTTCGGTTGCCGTGGTCTTTGTAAGTCTCGGGATCGCTGTATCAAACCTCTACCCAGACCTGGACAGAGAAGCACTCTCGATGATGGTGCTTCACTATATCCTGCTGACCTCTATCATTGCAGGGCTTATACAGATCGCTATCGGCCTGCTTAAAATGGGAAAATTCATCCGCCTGGTACCCCAGCCGGCACTCTTCGGATTTGTCAACGGTCTGGCGATCGTGATCGCCATGGCACAGCTGCCGTTCCTCTCACCTACCGATATGGCACAGTACGGCAGCAACTGGATCGATATCCTCTCTGCAAGTTTCTCGGAACACTACATCATGTATATGATCATCGCAGCAACGATGCTTACAATGCACTTCCTCCCAAAGGTGAGCAAGGCTGTACCTGCAGGGCTTGTGGCGATTGTTGTCATTACGCTGATCACCTACTTTACCGGGGCAGATACCAAAGTTGTAGGTGATCTTGCTGATCTCTCCAATGTCTCGATGCCCAGTTTCGTGATGCCGGATATGTCGCTCTTTAGCTGGGAGGCAATGAAGATCATCCTCCCTACTGCGGTGATCGTAGCACTGGTAGGTCTCATCGAGTCACTTCTTACGCTTTCAGTCCTTGATGAGATGGGTGGGAAACGCGGTTCGGGGAACCAGGAGTGTATCGCATTGGGTACAGGGAATGCCACTTCTGGGCTCTTCGGAGGGATGGCAGGATGTGCGATGATCGGACAGTCCGTGATCAACTTCACCTCCGGCGGTCTCGGGCGTCTCTCCTCTTTTACCGCTGCAGTACTGCTGATCATCCTTGTGGTCAACTTCTCAGATGTCATTGCGGTGATCCCGGTAGCGGTCCTTGTCGGGATCATGTTTATGGTGAGTATCGGAACCTTTGAGTTCTCATCGCTCAGCCGTATCAAATATATGCCTCGTTCCGATGCCTTCGTACTTGTGGTGGTGACTGTGATCACTGTGCTTGAAGACCTCGCCGTAGCAGTGATCGCCGGGATCATTATCTCCGCTCTTGTCTTTGCTTGGAAGCATGCAAGGATCTTCTCCAAAACAAAGATCGATGAAGAGGGCAAAAAGGTGTATGAACTCGACGGTCCTCTCTTCTTCGCCTCGGTCACCTCCTTTAACGAGCAGTTCGATGTAGAGAATGACCCTGAAGAGGTAGTGATCGACTTTAGAAATGCCAGAGTCATGGACAGCTCCGGTACAGAAGCGATCGACGTGCTTACAGAGAAGTATCAAAAAGTCGGCAAGAAGCTGACACTCAGACACCTCTCGGAGGATTGTAAAAAAGTTCTCAGAACCGCAGGGCCTTTCTGTACCTACGAAGAGGATGACCCTACCTACAAAGTCGCGACAAACATCTAAGCCTCTTCCTCCACTTTTTCCTCATCTCCTGTCTATAATGGGAGATGAGAAGCGCTACATACAATCACAGCAGACCCTCCCGACTCCTATGACTTTTTATCTTTTTTCTGTATCATAATTTTAGTGCAAAAAGGGCAATATCACTATGTCAAACTCTCATAAGATTTCAAACACCTATAGGCATTCCCATCGGGGACGATGGGAACGAAGAAAGATGCATTAATCCGGGGCTAAAGCCTCCGGTTCCGTAAGTTCTTTCACACTCTCGGGAAGATGGGAACGAAGAAAAAGTAGTTGGAGATGTAGTTCGTGGTCTTGGTATGAAAACAACAATGGGGTTAACACGAGATGGGCTCAGAACTTATTATGCAAAAAATTTATTAAAAGATGGAAAGATTTTTGCTAAGGACTTTACTGGTTTGATTCCGAAAGGAGTTCCAAACATTTTTAAGCCCTCAGAGACGATTAAGTTAGGAGGAAATTATAATTTTAAAGTTAATAATGTTAAAGTACAATTTAGAATACATTCCCCTGATAAGCAAGCAAAAAAACGCCACATAGGGTCAAATTCAGGCTCTCAATGGACAGCTCAAATAAAAGTAGGAAATAAGTTTTTAGGAACAGATGGCGAATATCATAGGATGAACAATAAGACAGCAAATATGTTACATATACCATTTAAGATGAAATAATGAAGTTAAATAAAAAGAAATACGAAACTCTATCAAATATTACAGAAGAGAAAGAATTTGAATTATATGGTGAATTGATAGAATATATTGAACACTCAGAGAATATTAATACTTTAGACATAATAGAATGTTTTTCATATATAATGAATGCATATGAAACAGTTTACCATAGTAAATTAAACCCTCATCATGCAGTAATGGAAGAGTGGTTAATTAATAATTGGGATATAGATTCTATAGAAATGACAGAGTATATAACTGAAATTACTGTTAGATTAGGTTTTAAAAAACTTTATAAAAGGATTAAGGATCTATCCAGAAATAACAATTTGACTCAAGAAGTACTTCTTGAGTTACAGGATACAGTATTAGAAGTTGGAGAAAATCTTTAACTGGTTTGTCCTGAGACTGTGAAAGAAACCAACCTTTCAGGGGATAAAAGGATAAAGGGAAACTTTAGGGTCAGGACACAAACCAAAAATATATCTCACTCATTATCGACTCAATGGGAACTGTCATAGAAGAGAGAAGCTACGAACCGTTCGGTGAGATACGCTCTTTGGGTATCAAGCCTAAGAACACTACAGAACTTACAGACAAGTCTTTCACCGGGCATGAACAGATAGATGAGATAGATGGGCTTATACATATGGGTGGAAGGGTGTATGACTCTGCGATAGGAAGATTTACCAGTGCGGATATCCATGTACCACACCCGTATAGTACACAGAGTTATAACAGGTACTCGTATGTGAGGAACAACCCTCTTGGGTTTGTGGATCCTAGTGGGTATAGTGATGTGGCTCTTACTATGGGTACGGAAATATTTACAGATAAAAAAATGACTCAACCTAGTGAAGACCAAATTCAACAAGATCCTACACCTACCAATGGTACATCAATTTTTACTCGCTCAGGACTTTATATCCCTGGACCACTAGAAAAGATATATTTCCCTGATTCACCTATTTTAAATGATACAGTAGCATCTACGCTAAATTTTGTGAATAGTGGTACAAATAGTGTATTAAATTATATGGCAGATATAGGTGAAGTCATGGCGCCTTATGATGGAGTAGGGTATACTATGATGATGGGAGGTAACCCAGCTCAAAGATGGGGCGGGATTGGACTAGTTGCCGTTGGTAAAAGTGGTAAGGTATTGTTATATATTGGGACAGGTGGGAAGAATGTTTCCAATACTACTAACCTTCTAAAAAAAGATGGTTTTTACGAAGTAATTACAGAAGCAGCAATTACAGGAACTACTCGTTCTGCACATAGAAATTCTGCAAATAGAGCATTATCTAAAGAGCTTGAGAGTGATTCTAATTTTGCTCAAGGGATGAATGATTTATTAGGTACCGATGTTTTAGATCATATGAAATCAGGTAAAAGTGCCCTTAAAAATCCTCTAGGAACTGTATGGCATCACCCGAAAGATAAGTCCAATAGAATGCAACTTCTTCGTAAAAAAGTACATACAGATCCAGAGTTGCAAGATGTATTACATGGAGGTGGTACAGGTGGTTATGCAGATTTTTATAAGTAAGGATAAGTTATGAATATGGAAGTGATACGTAATCAAACATTTTCAATTGTGGAAAGATTGGGTTACCCAATAAACTCAAATTTGCCATTATTGAATAAAGATATGTTACCACGAGATATCAGCGATATTGTAAACAGAAGTCTAGTTTTGCATGCTATTGTTGCATGTTCATATGGCTTTGATAAAAGTAAAGCTTATATTTGGATAGAACAAGAAGGATTGCAAAGTTATTTAAGTAAAGCAGAGTTTGATTTTTTAAAAAGTAAAAATAGAGAAGTTCAACTTTTTCAATCATATGTAGAGGATTTGTATATATTTGCATGGGTTCTTAGTTTTATTGAATCGATATCTTTAACTTCAGAATGCGATGCAAGTCTTGTTAGTGTTTTCCCAAATCTTAAAATTAATGAAAGTTCGGCAAAATATAGAAATATTGCAAAGCTTAGGCCTGTGGAAGAATTAATAGGTATGCTTGATATTTTTTATAATATCCATTGGGCTATTACTGATATGCATTTAAGTGGCACTAAACCAATTAATCGCATTGGTAATTATGTTTTTATAGAGAGACGAAGAGCATTGGAATGGGTGCTTAGTAAAGTTCAATGGGATGAAGTTAGTTTAGATACATAGCTTCGCCTCGCTCCCATTCGTCCCCGATGGGAGTACATACGGAAGTCAGATAAACAGTAACGGCGAAATCCATCGCTAGATGGCAGAAAAGTAAAAGACATCAGTAAACCTAAGGTTTAATTATGTAGTTTCTCCTTCCCTCCCTCCCTTTTTTTCTTTACATGACACATCACGATATAAACATTATACACTCTAGAAATAATGCTGTTGAACCTATTATAAAATTTACATTTGTTCTTGTAAATGACATCCACTTTTTCCTCATCTCCTGTCTATAATGGGAGATGAGAAGCGCTACATACAATCACAGCAGACCCTCCCGACTCCTATGACTTTTTATCTTTTTTCTGTATCATAATTTTAGTGCAAAAAGGGCAATATCACTATGTCAAACTCTCATAAGATTTCAAACACCTATAGGCATTCCCCCGTGCAGAGACTGTGAAAGAACTCACGGAAGTGGAGACTTTAGTCCCACAACTATTTTTTTAGCATGAAAAAGTTATTGTTTTTGAGAATTTACAGTAATTTTGGAGATAAAAACTGGAAAATATATCACTTTTAGGTGGGGCTAAAGCCTCCACTTCCAAATCATTACAGGTTCTTTCACAATCTCTCCGAAGGTGTAGCACAGATCCAAGGTAAAACAATCGTAAGAGACCAACACCACCGATAGGTGGAAGCAATACCCAAGAAACAAAGTCATAGTGTCTGCATCTCACCTACGGAGAGGTGAGACGAGGAAAGAGATCGGAACAGAAGAATCTCTGCTTTTTTTATCTTTCCCTCGCTCCATGTGTGCTCTCCCGGTCTGGGAGAGGATATCGTAGGTCGGGATGCCTCATCCCGACCCAAACATAAGACGATATCCAATCATCATGTCGGGGTAAGGATACCCCGACCTACACTTTTCATTGCCACTGTGTACCTGGTGATGTACCTCATTGAAGAGTGCTAAAAAATCTCATATCACTTTCATATCCATCGAAAACAACAACGGGAAGAAGCAAAAGAAGTAATAGAAAAAGACTACTCTCTGCTCTTTACACACATTTCCACGTTTATTGAGTTATACTAAAGAAACGTGTTAACATTAACATATAGCATATAAAAAATAGACAAAGAGTAAATAATGGACAAAGCACTATTGGAAATCGATGATCTGTATGTCTCCGTGGCAAACAAAGAGATCATCAAAGGAATGGACCTTAAGATCAAGCAGGGTGAAGTGCATGTGATCTTCGGGCCCAACGGTTCGGGCAAGTCCACCCTGCTCAATGCCATTATGCATCTTCCCGGCTATACTATCGAGCGGGGAGAGATCAGGGTCAAGTCCCAAGATATAGAAAAGATGTCTACAGATCAGATCGCAAACCTGGGTATCGGTATCTCCTTCCAGCATCCGCCCAAGATCAAAGGGGTCACCCTGCGAAACTTCCTGGGTGCGATCAACCGTTCCGAAGACCTTGATGAAGCGGTCAAGGCACTGAGTATGGATACCTTCCTGGAGAGAGAGCTTAATGTCGGCTTTTCAGGCGGTGAACTCAAAAGAGCCGAGATCCTCAAACTCTATGCACAACATCCCGACCTGCTCCTGATCGATGAGCCCGAATCGGGTGTGGACTTCGAGAATATCGCGATCATCTCCAAAGCGATCAACAAAATCCTCCAGAAAGAGAGACCAATGAAACTGCGTGAACGCTCCGCGATCATCATCACCCATACGGGTCATATCCTCAACTATGTCCAGGCCGATATCGGACATGTCTTTATGGATGGGAAGATCGTCTGTACAGGAAATCCCCAGTCCATTATGGAGGATATCAAAAAAGCCGGTTTCAGCGGATGCAGCGCATGTATCAAGCAGCAAAAGGATCACGCATGAGAGAACTTGATGATGTGACAAAAGAGACCCTGAAAAAAGTTGCCTATGATGAGACTCAGGAGCGTTCAGCCACTTTTCTTGCGACTGACTGGGAGGTGATCGACACACACTCTGCCACACAAGCCCTCGAGATCCTTCCCATAAAGATCGCACTTGAGAAGTATGACTGGCTGAAAGCACTGATGTTTACCCTTGTACCGAAGGATAAAGACGAGTATGTCAAGCAGGTGGCCTCAAGCGATCAGCTTCTGGGCTACTTTATACGCGTCAAGGCGGGAGAGAAAGTGGCACTGCCTGTCTATACCTGCTACATGATCAACAGTGATCAGTTCACCCAGTGTACCCACAACATCGTGATCGCCGAAGAGAACTCCGAAGTGCATCTCATCAGCGGCTGTGCGGCCAATGCACACATCCTCTCCGGCAAGCACCTCGGTGTCACCGAGTACTTCATCAAAGAGAATGCGACGGTGACCAGCACCATGATACACAGCTGGGGCAAGGAGGTGGAGGTCTACCCCAGAAGTGCGGCAGAGGTGGGCAAAGATGCGAAGTTTGTCTCCAACTATGTGGCACTGGGCAGCGTAAAGGCACTCCAGATGGACCCGCTGGCCCACATCGAAGAGGGCGGGCTTGGAGAGTTTTACTCGGTCATCTATGCCCCGGAAGCGTCCAAGTTTGATATCGGCTCTACGGTGATCCTCGATGGTGACGGGGCCTCTACGGAGATCATCAGCCGTGTGGTCTCAAATGGCGGCAAAGTGATCACCAGGGGAAAGATCATCGGGAAACACCCCAACGGCAGAGGTGCGATGGCCTGCAACGGGCTACTGCTAAACAGCAAAGGATATATCCATGCCATCCCCGAACTCGTCGGTGAAGACCCCCGTCTGGAGCTCTCCCATGAAGCAAGTGTCGGAATGATCTCCAGAGATGAACTCGCCTACCTGATGGCCTCGGGTATCGAAGAGGAGAAGGCGAAATCTCTGATCATCGAAGGGTTTCTGGACCTGAAGATCCCTTCTCTGCCCGACTACCTCCAACGACAGATCAATGCGATCATCAGAGAGACCAAGGATTTTGAAACACTGTAGGCGTTGTTGTCACCTGCACTTTTCCTCTTTTGTATGACGGTATCCGTTTATAGAAAGAAAAAAATAATTTAAGAACAATGTCTGTAGGTTTGGCACCGCCAAACGTTCACCGTGAATATCGATGTTATGATCTATTGGTATCAACACTATAAATACTGAAGCTATGAAATCACCCTGGCCTACGGAAAACAATATGAACCGTGGATCATTTCGATCGAAGCCTATCAACGCAACCCCAAATAAGATCTATTTCACCAGTTTGGCCTCTTTGAATATCTGATAGATCTTCTCTGCTGCCATCAGCAGGTCCTCTTCGGTATGCTCTGCAGTGATAGAGGCTCTAAGTATCGCCTGTCCCGGCGGGACCACCGGTGGGAAAACCGCATGGATATAGAGCCCGCTCTCCTGGCATTTTCGTGCCAATATTGCTGCCAAATGGGCATCTCCTACAACGATAGGGACGATCGAGGTCTTACTCTTTTTACCGATGGGGATACCGTAAGAGGAGAGTGCATCGGTGAATACTTTTGTATTGGTATGCAGCTTGCCCACAAGCTTTTCCCTATCGCTTTCAAAGATATCGAGTGCCTTGAGTGCCACAGAGACCATGATCGACGAGAGTGCGATAGAGTAGATAAATCCTCTTGACTCATGTTTGAGATAATCGATAATTGTGTGACTCGCGGTGATATAACCGCCGCTTGCAGGGATCGCTTTGCTCAGTGTTGACATAATGATATCAATCTCATCCGGATCGATACCGAAGTACTCTGCTATGCCTCCGCCTTTTTCACCAAGCACGAACATAGAGTGGCACTCATCGACCATCAGAAGTGCCCCGTATTTCTTGCAGAGCCTGATCACTTCGGGCAGATCGACCACCTCTCCGCTCATACTGAAAACACTGTCGGTGATCACCAGCTTTTTAGATGTTTCTGGAGCACTTTTCAGTGCAGCCTCCAGACTCCCCGGGTCATTGTGCTTGTACCTGACCAGCTTCGACTGTGAGTAGATAGCACCGTCGACGATACTTGCATGGTTGAGCCTGTCTGAGAGGATATAGTCGTTTTTCCCGACAAGCGCTGCTATCGTTGAAACATTGGTAAGGTATCCGCTGGTCAGGAGCATCGCATCCTCTTTGCCATGCAGGGATGCGATCTTTTTCTCCAGCTGCGTATGCAGTTCTGTCGTACCGGCCAGAAAACGCGAACCGCTCATACCGGTACCGAACGTACCGATCGCATCGACGGCTGCCTGATTGATCCGGGGGTTTCTGTTTAGCCCCAGATAGGAGTAGCCGCCAAGCATCAACATCTTTTTCCCATCTACGACTACCCATCCGTATTCCAGTTCTCTTTCGATCTCCTGAAACCATGTATAGATATCATTCTCTCTCAGATATTCTATATCCCAATGGGGCTTCCAGGAAAAATTCCGATCTTTCATTCTCTTTGTCATTTTATCCTCCTTTTAAGGTATAATTCAAGTAACCTACTTACACAATAAGACAATAGTCTTATTATAGGACTATTGTACTTAAATAACTTTTAACTCAAAGGCGATCGATGAATGCTAGAGATTTTTTGAATGCAATCAAACAGGAGCTTAATTTACAGACCGATGAAGAGCTTTCAAAGTGGCTGGGGGCGTCCAAAGCCTCTCTTGACAAGTGGATACAGCGGGATAAAGTACCTGATAAATGGGTCTTCATTATCAAAGAGAAGGTAAAGCAAGGCTCGAAAAATCATAATCAGGTAAAAATTGTAGGAGACAACAACCAAAGCAACATTCTCAATGGCGACGTACATATCAATATCTCACAGTTCGATCACAAAGAGGATATTGAAGAGATCATAAGACTATTGCCCTATGCACCGAGCAAGTTTTTGGAAAAACTCAAGAGAAAACTGAAAGCCTTCGAAGAACTTTCAGATATATAAACCTCCAAAACGCTTAAGAAGAAAAAGTGTGATCTTGCAAACTTTTTCTTAATGCTCCTGTGATAGAAAGCGCTGAAGCGCGGTGAGAAATTCATGAGGCTTTTCGATCATACTCATGTGACCACTCTGTTCCAAAGAGACAAATGTACTATTTTCTATCCTGTTTGCCATCTTTTGCATCACCTCAGGAGCGATCACCGTGTCATTCTCACCGGTGATCAACAATACAGGGATATCCATCGTCTGAAGACTTTGTGTGGTATCCGTTCTACTCACCATTGCCAGAAGTCCGCCCTTTATCCCAATAGGACTAAAGCGCAGTAGCTCTCTTTTCAGCGCTTCGAGTTTTTTCGGCTCCTTTGCCCTGTATCCTTCACTGAATGCAGCAGAGAAGAAGTTCTCCAGAAACGGTGCTACCCCATCTCTATCGATACTCGAGAGCGCCGCTGCACGTTTCAGTTTTGCTTCATCGCTATCGCTCTCGGTTTTGGTATGTGCCAATATCAATGCTTTGAATCTCTTTTGAAACTTCTCCTGTGCCCTCAGTGTGATATATCCACCCATAGAGAAGCCGCAGATGATCGGATGATCTACTTCAAGCGAGGAGAGGATACGCTCTAGGTCATCGACATAGCTCTCCATGGTATACTGTCCATTCTCGATCTCAGAAGTTCCAAACCCCCTGATATCATAAGTAATGCAGTAGTATCTCTCCTCCAGTCCGGCTATCACCTCATCCCATAAGGTATGGTCAAAGGGAAACCCATGTATAAAAATGATAGCCTGATTACGACTGTCACCGTAGCTGTACACTGATATACCGTCAATCACCTTATGCATTTCAACTCCTTTTCTACGTCATTCCACCAGAAGATTTGCCATCATCGCCTGATCCTCATGCTCCAGGATATGACAGTGATAGACAAAAAGTCCCGGCATTGTAAAATGCACGATGATACGTACCGTTTCAAACGGCATGACGATCACAGTATCTTTCCATCCCTTGTCAGTAGGAAAAGCCATCTTTCCATCCCTGTCAAGTACCTGAAACCTCACTCCATGTATATGGAAGGGGTGCGCCATATGCACACTGTTCTTGATCTCCCAGATCTCAGTACTGCCCAACTTCACCCTTTGATCTACCCGGTGCATATCATACGGCTTCTTATCCAGTGTCCAAATACCCCCGGCAATGATCTCCATCGTGATCGTTCTGGTTTTGACCGCATCAGAGGCTTGCATACGAGGGATCGGGATCAGTTTATCAGGGACTACCTGCGTATCCTGGATCTTTTCGGTCACATGGAACTGCATGATATCCATCTGGGCACCAAATGCCGGATAGTCCGGGTGCAGCGTCAGGTTGCTTCCCTCTTTGAAACCAAGTGTCTTGAGTGTCACGCTATCCCCGACCTCTTTATCTTTAAAGTCTACGATGATATCCACGCGTTCTGCAACACTGATAACAACACTCTCCACATCCACAGCTTCTTCCAGCAGTCCTGCATCCGTACCGATCAGTGTAAACGTTTCGATCATATCGAATGCCAGTTTATAGGTTCTCACACTGGATCCGTTTAAGATCCTGAGGCGATATTTGCCTGTTTTCACTTCATGGTAGGGAACCGGCGTGGCATTGACCAGTATGATATCTCCCAGCACACCATTGTTATCCTGAGGAACGTCGGGATCTTTATAGAAGAGTTGACGATGCTGATCAAACCGTCTATCCTGGATCACCAGCGGCAGTTCGAACTCTCCTGCCGGAAGCCCCAATTGCTTCTCCTCTTCATCCTCAATGATATAGAATCCCGATAAACCGTGATAGATCTCTTTCCCCGTTCTTCCGTGAGGATGGGTATGGTACCAGAAGGTACCCGCACTTTGGTTCACCGGGTAGTGGTAATGTTTGGTTTTCCCCGTAGCGATGGCATCTTTCGGGTGGCCGTCCATCTCCTCGGGGACGATGAGTCCGTGCCAATGCACGATCGTCTTCTCAGAAAGGTGATTGGTAAAGTCCAGATCAAACAGGTCCCCTTTATGGATACGGATCGTAGGGTTTGGCAGATCTCCCTGAAAGGTCAGGACATCTGTCTCAGCATCAGGAAAAAGTTTGACCTGACTCTTTTGTGCGCTGAGTGCGGCTTTTTTCACCTGACTGAAGTCTATTTCACTCGGGATCTTTAGTTTCTGGCTGAAGGGTTTGATTTTATCAGAAATTGTTTTTTCCATTTTTGTAGGCTGCACTGCACTTGACGTTTTAGAGGACGGAGAGTCTTTCGGTTTGATCTTATCCGCACTTTCACGTTCTTCACACCCTGCAAACAGGTATGCAGCCGTAACAGCCGAGTAGTGCAAAAAGTATCTTCTGTTCATGCTTTACTCCTTTTCATCTCAACCCAGAACGTATTGCTTTGTTATCCACTGATTGTTTCCCCAATAGCGTAACAATCGGTATACTGTGACTATCATAAAAAAACAGTGTGCAAACAGTGTGTATCGCCCCTGATATTGCCCCTGAAATATTTATGCATAAACTACACACACAATACACATTGATACACTACTATAAAAATAAATAAAAAGGAGAAATTATGGAACATACGCTCATGAAGCTACCCTTTGATAAACATGCATTGGAACCGGAGATATCAGCTGAAACGCTTGAGTATCATCATGGGAAACACCATCAAGGCTATGTCAATAACCTGAATAAGCTTATGAAAGGGACAAAGTTTGAAGAGATGCACCTTGAAGATATTATCACACAGGCTGACGGAGGTATCTTCAATAACGCTGCCCAGGTATTCAACCATGACTTCTATTTTAACGGAATAAGCAGTCAACCATCAGAGATCTCTCCTCATCTAATGGAACTGATCGAGAGAGATTTCGGCTCTCTTGAAACCTTCAAAAAGACCTTTTTGGATACTGCTGCGAAACTCTTTGGATCGGGCTGGGTATGGCTCTGTTTGAATGACGGTGAAGTTTTGGAGATAGAGGCACACTCCAATGCCGGTAATCCGCTTCTCAATGGACATACGCCGTTGATGACCTGTGATGTCTGGGAACATGCCTACTATATAGACTACAGGAACGCAAGGGCTGATTATCTTGAAAAATGGTGGAGTTTGATCAACTGGAACTTTGTCTCCCAAAACCTTTTTAAGTTCGATGAACATAGAACAGAACACATTACGCCTTGTATCAAAAACAGCGAACTCTGTGACTTTATCGATGAGCTTGATAAAAATGATCATACCAATACATAATATCTTTTCTCCTATAGGGGCTGCAGCCCCTTAAAAAGGGAAAGCAGGAGTCCGTTATGTCTATGCATCAAGATAAAGCTTCCCACCATCATTCCCCCCATACTGATACCCAGAGTAAACATAATCACGCTTCGGGGCATATGCATCATCTGCATGATTTTAAAAAACGGTTTATTTTCTCATTGATCGTTACAATACCTATTTTGTTACTCTCACCTACGATACAGGAGTGGTTTGGATTTGTGGTGATTCTCCATAACCATCACTATATCGTACTTCTGCTCTCATCCTTTATCTACCTTTATGGTGGTTGGCCATTTTTAACAATGATGATAGATGAGATCAAATCACTCAAACCGGGAATGATGACACTGATCTCCATGGCGATCACCGTAGCCTATTTCTACTCTGCCTCAACACTCTTTTTCAATCAAGGCAAAGCTTTTTTCTGGGAACTGGCTACTTTGATAGATATCATGCTGATCGGTCACTATATCGAGGCAAAAAGCCTGCTTTCTGCCAGTAGCGCTTTAAATGCGCTGGTAAAACTGATGCCTAAAGAAGCGATCAGGATCACACCGGATGGAGAACAGGAGGAAGTATCTATCGAGGTATTAAAAGTGGATGACCGTATACTGATTCGTCCGGGAGAGAAGATACCTGCAGACGGTATCGTCCAAGAGGGTGAGAGTATGACTGATGAGGCTTTTTTAACAGGAGAGTCAAAACCTGTCTATAAAAAAGCAGGAAGCAGTGTCTATATGGGAAGTACCAACCTTGATGGTGCCCTCAAAGTAGAGATCAGCAAAGATGGAAAAGAGAGTTATCTCTCCCAAATGCTCACCCTGGTGCAGGAAGCAGCCAAGAGCAGGTCTCATACCCAGAACCTTGCCAACAGGGCAGCAGGATGGCTCTTTTATCTCTCCGTCACTGTTGCGGTTGTGACGTTTGGAGTCTGGTCTATGATCACCTCAACCGGTGACTCCATACAGAGATCGATCACAGTACTGATCATTGCCTGTCCCCACGCCCTGGGACTGGCTGTGCCTCTGGTCACTGCTATTTCCACTTCCCTGGGGGCTAAAAGAGGGATACTGATACGTAACCGCAAAGCCTTTGAAACACTGCGTGATGTAGATGTGGTATGCTTTGATAAAACAGGAACACTCACTGATGGTAAGCTGAGTGTGACTGAGGTCTACGCCCTGGAAGATGAAGAGAAGATACTTCAGTATGCCATTTCTTTGGAACAGAGCTCTGAACACTCTCTTGCAAAAGCAATTATTGATTATGTAAAAGAACGACAGATCAAACCAATACCGACAAAAGAGTTTGAAGCTTACCCGGGGATAGGTGCCAAAGCCGATATAGAGGGGAAAACGATTATGATCGGCGGTATGCAGCTTTTGGAAAAAGCGTCACTGGATATCCCTCAACCGATGCATAAATATGAAACAAAAGAAGCAAGCAAGGTATGGCTGGCCGTCGATGGTAAGATCCTGGGTCTATTTTTGCTTGAGGATTCTATCCGGGAGCATGCAGATCGGGCGATACAAACGCTGGGGAGTATGGGCATCAAAAGCTATATGCTTACCGGCGACAATGCATTGGTAGCCGCAGAGGTAGCAAAGCAGACTGGGATTACGAAGTATGAAGCAAACCTGTTACCCGATGACAAGCTTCAGAAGATCGATCAGCTGAAAAAAGAAGGAAATATCGTTGCCATGGTGGGAGACGGTATCAATGATGCTCCGGCACTGCTACAGGCAGATATCGGTATCGCTATCGGTGCGGGTACAGATATCGCCATGGAGAGTGCCGATATCATTCTGACTAAGAGTGAGCTTTTGCGTGTCACCGATGCGATCAAGCTTTCACGAAAAACCTACCGTAAAATGGTACAAAACTTATGGTGGGCAAGCGGATACAATATCATTGCGATCCCATTGGCTGCGGGGATTCTCTCTCCATGGGGGATCATGATCAAACCGGCACTTGGCGCTGTATTGATGTCACTGAGTACTGTGATCGTGGCCTTCAATGCACAGCTGCTGAAAGAGC
Source organism: Candidatus Sulfurovum kebritense (assembly GCA_047689535.1). Lineage (GTDB taxonomy): Bacteria > Campylobacterota > Campylobacteria > Campylobacterales > Sulfurovaceae > Sulfurovum > Sulfurovum kebritense. The sequence goes on from JBEWPZ010000002.1 coordinate 58,014, forward strand.
GATAAAGACTTTATTTTATAAAAACCTGTGAAGTTATGATAAAATAAAGATAGAATGCAAAGGGGTAGTTTCAAGTATGACATTTTTTATCCGGAACGGATTCGGAGAAGATACATTTGAGACACCTCTATTGACATTTTAAAATCCTATAGCAGTAAGTATGAAATAACCTTATGAAAAATGATCTCTACCATCAAAATACACAACAACTCTTTTTAAGACTCAGCAAACTCTTTTTTATTATCTCAATGATTATTATCTCTGTAGATACCTACGCGAGCTATAAACACCATTTTTTTATGATGGTCAATATGGAAATCAGTGTTCTCACCGCACAGATCATCGCGTTTATACTCTACTACTTCCAGCTTATCCCCCTCAGGCACTTTGCATCGATCCTGATCATTTCTGTCTCACTCCTGGTGGTCATGTCACTTTTCATTATCGGTGAAAACCCTGAGTTTACGCTTTTTGCACTGGCCATCCTGCCGGTCTTTATCTTCTTCTTTTTAGGAGTAGAGAACGGGAAGCAGTTTACCCTGTTTATGGTGTTTATGTTGGCTTTAGCGGTACTAAACAGCGAATTAAAAATGCTTGAACCCATTATCTTTCCTACGTCACTCTATGTAGAGATCCTGATCGGGTATATCGGTATCTCATTTCTTCATTACCGGTTTGAGGAGTATCGGCAAAGCTTTCAGACAGAGCTGCTTACCTTCAGCAAATCACAAAAAACCCTCCTCAAAGAGCTGAACCACAGGGTCAAGAATAATCTCCAGATGATCATGGGGCTCTTGCTGATGCAATCCAAAAGGGTCAAAACGGATATGTGTAAAAAAGTTTTATCCTCTCAGGTAAATCGTTTAAAAGCGATAGGGTTAGTACATGAACAACTCTCTTCAAGTAGTGATTCTACCACGGTAGATATAGAAAAATACCTCCAAAGTATTATCACTAGTCTGCAACTCCTCACCAAACATAAAATCCTATTGAATGTAGAAAAAGGGTTGCAGTTGAATACTTCTGCTGCAACTTATATAGGCCTGTTTGTCAATGAAGCGGTATCCAATGCAATCGAACATGCTTACCTCACACAGAGCGGTGAAGAGATCAAGGTATCCAGTAAAATTGAGGGTCATACGTGTCAATTAACCATAGAAGATAATGGTCAGGGATTCAACAGCTCAAATACTCATAACTCTCTGGGACTATTACTTATGGAAAATATCAGTGAGTTTTTAGATGATAGTTTTATGACACTGGAGTTTGATAACGGCACAAAGATCATCCTAGAGTTCAGTATCAAAAATAACGCTCACAAACTCCTCAACAGTGAGCTGCTCTAGCACTGAAGTACTGTTTTTAAACTAAAGGTGATCCCCCCCCTTTTTTTTAACTCACTCAAGCACCTTTCCCACATCTTCCTTGCTGAACTTCTGATGTGTACCGTCACAGTATGGCGGGTTACCGGTATGTTTACACATACACATCCACTTCTGGGTTGTGGCTTCCGCTGTAAACTTTAACGGCTTTATAGAGGTCCCTTTATGGCTGCCATCACAAAACGGCTGAGTTTTTGCCACTCCACAGGTACAGAAAAGATAGTTTTTTCCCTCTTCAAGAGAAGCAATCACAGGGTTATTATCTGCAACAATCGGCTTATCCATCTCTCACTCCTTTCACTGCTGATTTGTACTATTGTAACATGATTTGTAAAGAGGTACAATCAAAAGTTTGGATTGAGAAAAAAAGTACAAACATCATCCTTACCTAACTCGCAGGCTTTTTTAATCAGTCTTCTTCCCTCATCTCTGTCTGCAGTAATGCCTGCATGCCGGTCTCCGTAATAGAGTGTCATTCCCGCACTGAAACACCCATCTCTATCACTGAGTCTACACCCCTTTTTCGCATAATAGAGGGCTTTTTGTTTATCTGCCTGAAGCGCGGCAAGATATGAGTGTTTGCTGGAGATGAAATAGTAATAGAGCCTTGCACATGCTGCACCATTCTCTTGGATTTCACATTTTTTCAAGGTTTGTTCAAAGGCTTCTTGTGTCATCTGACCACCATAGAGGAAGATACTGATAAATGGAACTACCATCATGAAACGTATTGTTTTTTGCATGGCAGATTGTAGCATATTTATCCACAGCATCCCCAAGATTCATCCCATTGGATACTTCAGCTACACATTGCTACACATCTCTTATGCTACTATTAAAGGGAGATCATAGTAAAAGAGGTATAGTTTTATGAATCGACAGTTTTTCATCACTTTTGTCTTATCCAGTCTGCTCTGTTTTGCGGAAGATCAGGGGATAGAGTATCGTGGGGTCACGACGAAACACTATTTGAGTAAAAAAGAGCCAACACAGATACTTGTCAAAAGAGATATACCTCCAGAGTGTGACAGAAGAGAACTACTCACCAATACCATGGTCTGGACAGGTGACTATGCCCATGAAAAGGTACCTGAGAAGTGTAAGTCTACCTTCGTCCATACGACGGGGCATCTACAGCCTATGAGACTCCACAAAGCGTTGGAGACCTATGGTGAACTTGAAACCCTGAAGTTTATAAAAGAGATGCAAACACGTCAGGATATGCTTCTTATCGATTGTCGTAAAAAGAAATGGTATGACTATATGACGATACCCGGTGCAATAAACATGCCGTTTCACTATTTCAAATACCATGAAATGCATGCATTTGAATTTGAACATGCACTGCAGGAGATGGACGTAAAGATACTCGATGATGAAGGACACTATGATTTTAAGGATGCCAAAACGATTTTACTCTTTTGTAACGGGGCCTGGTGCAGTCAGTCCCCAAAAATGATCCATGCCCTCCTCAAGGCCGGGTATCCTCCTCAAAAGATAAAGTGGTACCGTGGGGGGATGCAATCCTGGTTGGGTGCAGGGATGACATCAATCAAAAGGAGATAACGTAAAAAAGGAGCGAAAGGTGAAAAGTGTTCTATCTTTAATTATCCTCTTAGTGACGCTCTGCCATAGTGATGCTGATCTGCTCATCAACGGTGTAAAGACCATATATACTGACAAAGATGGAAAAAGAGCGGTACTCACAGTCAAACGACAGGTAAGTATCCCTTGTCAAAAACTTCCTATCACAAATGAAATATTTTGGGAAAACGGATATGCCCATGACAGCATTCCCGAAGCATGTAAATCCACTTTTATTACCAGTGCAGGAAAAACCATCTTTCCGATGATACTCCATCCAAAAATAGAGACAGTTTCAGAACCCGAAGTACTTGATTTTATCCAAATGATGCAAGATGACCCCAGTATGCTTTTGATAGATACCCGTGGGGAGGAGTGGTATGACTACCGTACGATTCCCGGTGCTGTCAATATCCACTATATTTACATCATGGAAGCAACACTTTTCCCAAAAGAGTATCAAAAGGCACTGATCGCCTTAGGTATCAGACAAATAGATCAGAGGCTTGATTTTTCAGCAGCGAAAGAGCTGCTGCTCTTTTGCAACGGTGCATGGTGCAGCCAATCCCCCAAGATGATCAAAGCGTTGTTAAAGCTGGGATATCCTCCCGAAAAAATGAAATGGTATAGAGGGGGAATGGAAGATTGGCTCGGGTTCAATATGACGACAACCCGAACCAAAAATGGTTTATGATTTAGGCTTAAAGAGTGTACCTTTATTATGAATCCCTTCCAGGAGATACTCTTTAGCAGTTGTCAGATCAAAACCGCTACAGAGAAACATCTCACGACCTTTAGAGATCAAAAAGTCAGCTGCTACCAACTTAGTGACGATTCCGCCTGTAGCGAACTCATCATTTGGCGAATGACTTGCTTGAAGTTCTTTCTCTGTAATTGTGTTCACCTCTTTTAGGATTTTTGCATCAGGGTTGTCATTTGGATTACTATCATAATAGCCGTCAGTATCACTGAGTATTACCAGCAGGTCGGACTTTGTATGATGCGCTACACGGGCAGCAAGCTGATCTATATCACCAAACAGCTGATCAGGCGTACTGGAGATATCATTTTCATTCACGATGGGAAGGATACCTTTTGCTAGAGAAGTATCAATGATCTGTCGAAATATTTCCGTACGTTTTCGGGAATCAAAATCATCTTCAGTGAGCAGGATCTGGGCCGTATCGACATCATAAATGTCAAATTTTTTCTTATATGAGCTCATCAATATAGGCTGTCCTACTGCGGACAATACTTTTTTACTGATATCTTTCTTCTTGTCAAGCTTCAGGGTAGTATTACCCGATGCTACCGCACCGGAAGTCACCAGTACGACCTCATACTTTTTACGTAATTTTGCGATAAATGATACGAGGTTGTACATTCGTTCTTTTGCAATCTCACCGTCTTCAGTGAGTACCGAACTTCCTACTTTCAATACAATTCGCTTATAGGGTTGCATAATAGCCTTTTGAATGTTGGAGTGAGCCCGATAATATCAAAATAACTTTAAGTATTGGTTAAGAGTAAAATAAGATACACTTAAAAGAGGTGTGCAAAAGCGTTAGAGATCTACCTCTCTATACTTCAATACAAGTCACTCATTCTGCTAGATCACAAACATAGCCACGATCAAAAGCCCCATAGGGACCATGGCCCATAGGTAGACCTTCTTTTGTGTTTTCATCGCCTTAAGGGTTCCCCAAAAGAAAAGTGCGATTGCAAGGATAAACAGAAGCAGTACGATACCGTTAGTCAGCTGCATCGTCCGCTTCCTTTTTTGAAACCTCTTCTACCATTTTGATACTCTCCACGGCATTGCTAAGTATCTGTTTGGTAGATTTGAGCGGTTTCATGCGCAAGTTGGTCTGTTTTTTATCCAGAGACTGATCAGAGATCACCTCTATCACCTCTTTTTCAAGCTCTGTAATGATCTCGTTGATCTTTGACTCGATAAATGATACGTCCATTTATATTCCCTTTTCGTGCATTGGTGTAAGCACACCCTATACAATTCATAGAAGCTGTCACCCTCGGGCTTGCACCCAGGGGTAACCAAAAGCGTCATCCTTCTCGAAACGAGACATCCGGTTTTTGCACTACTACTGCAAATAAGAGTGCTTACAAGGTCATTCAGGATGACAAAAATTGTTTTATTAAATACTTTATTTTGCTTTTGGTCTGAATACCTTGATCACCTCTTCATTGGCCTCCATATAAGCGCCGCCGATGAGATCGATACAGTACGGTACTGCCGGGAATACTGCATCCAGACACTCCCTGATCGATTTTGGTTTACCTGGAAGATTGATAATCAGTGATCCGTCACAGATACCCGCTGTCTGGCGTGAGAGGATCGCAGTGGGTACATACTGTAGACTGACCGCCCTCATCTGTTCACCAAATCCCGGTAGAAGCTTTTGACAGACACTCTCTGTCGCTTCTGTCGTCACATCTCTTGGCGCCGGTCCCGTTCCGCCTGTCGTCACGATGAGATCACAGCGTGCATCACGCGCCAGCTCGATAAGCGTATTTTCGATCAGGTTCTGATCATCCGGGATACATCGATACTCATACTCACACTCATTTTTCAGATACTCTTTCATTGTATCCATGATCGCAACACCTGAGATATCTTCATAGATTCCCTGGCTCGCTCTATCACTTGTAGTCACTACACCTATTTTGATCTTGTCCATATAGTTCACCTAAATAATTGTTTTGGGGCATTATAGCGTAGAACTCTTTATTGATTTTTAGTTTCACTATGTAGTACAATAAAGAAAAAAGGGGGTTATATGTTCAAAGACCGTAAAGATGCCGGGAAGAAGCTGGCAGAAAAGCTGCAACACTATAGAGATAGCGATGCCCTCATCCTGGCCATTCCCAGAGGCGGTGTGGAGCTGGGATATGAAGTGTCCAAATCCCTGCAGTGTGAACTCTCCATGATCATCTGTCGTAAACTCCCCTATCCCCATAATCCAGAGAGCGGTTTTGGTGCGGTCGCCGAAGATGGTTCAGTCTATCTCTATGAAGCTGCGATAGGGGAACTGAGTGAAGAAGAGATCGAACGTATCAAACAGGCACAGCAGCAGGAGATCAAGAGACGTATAGCGGTCTTAAGAGGAGGTAGGCCTCTGCCATCGCTTAAAGGCCGTACCGTGATCCTGGTAGATGACGGTATCGCCATGGGATCGACAATGCATGCAGCGCTGGAGATGTGTAAAAACTGCGGTGCATCCAGGATCATCGTCGCCGTACCTGTAGCAGGGGCAAGTAGTATCAGTGAGTTCTCTAAAATCGTCGATGAACTGATCGTACTGGAGTCGCCTGCTTTTTTCCGTGCAGTCGCACAGGTCTATGAGCATTGGTATGATGTGAGTGATAAAGAAGTCTTGGGACTGATGCATCAGTTTGAGAAGAGTGCTGAGTCACGATGCACATAAGTGATAGAACATTCCTATCGTTTTGATAGGAACGAAAAAAATTATTCACTCTTTCGGAAAAGGGGAAAGAGAGAACTATCCCACTCTCGTCAGTATCTTATCAAGCAACGAAGTACTCAGCACTCTCTTTAGCGTCCCGAGCAGATAGGTTGCTTTAGTGATATAGTAGCGTGGTTTCGGTTTCTTGGCTGCGATGATCTCATACACCACGGATGCCACTGCATCAGCTTCTAACTTGAATGGTACTTTTTTCCCCTGGTCATTGATATTGGCTATATACTCCTCTCTGAAACGGGAATGTTCGATATCCACATTCTCCTCGAGTTTCTGCATCGCATTTTGACGGAAATTACTGGTGACCGGACCTGTGTTGAGCAGGGAGATATGGATATCCGTATCTGCTAGTTCCAGTCTTAGGGTATCGCTGAGCCCTTCGATGGCATATTTGCTTGCATTGTACGCGCCTCTGCCAAAAAGTGAGATGAGCCCCAGTATGGAGGAGTGCTGGATGATCTTTCCATACCCCTGCTCTCTCATCACTTTGAGTACCTGCAAAGTACACTCATGCAGACCGAAGACATTGGTCTCGAACTGTTCTTTAAGCAGTTCTGTGGAGATATCTTCCAGGGCACCCGGCTGTCCGTAGCCTGCGTTGTTGAACCAAACGTCGATCTTTCCCTCAAGCTCCATTACTCTGCTGATCACCGCTGCGATCTGCTCGGGTTTTGTGACATCAAGCACCATAGCATGCTCAAACCCCAGTGCTTTCAGATGCTCGACACCTTTCTCATTTCTTGCTGTCGGATAGACAGAGATATAGCTCTCTTTAAGATAAAGTGCCGTCTCCAGACCGATGCCGGTACTGCATCCTGTGATCACGATATTGGTCATATACTCTCCTCCATTGCTTTTAAAAGCGGTGCTACATCCACCTGTTTACCGCGGATATGTCTTTTGGCGTATTCTACTATCTTCCCATGAAATCTGGCATAAACCGTCGTGATATCTCTCTTATCGCCATAGAGTGTCTCGATCTTATGAAGGTTATCCTCTATCCCCTGCTGCATCCACTCCTGCAGCTCCATATAGGTGTCAAATTCGTATCCAAGTGCACCCAGGAGCCTTTGCGTATAGCTGTCCACCACAAAGACAGACCTATAACATGCATAGCATAAGATCGAGTCTGCACTCTCCATCCCTATCCCCTTTTGTGCCAGCAGCCAAGCCCTGTCAACCTCCTGGGAAAATGTCTCAAAGGTGCCGAAATCTTTGCGTATATTTACACACAATACTATCAGTCTTCGGGCCTTGGTATTGTAAAACCCGCTTGGCTTGATCAGGGTAGCGACATGTTCTATCTCGGCAGATGAGAGTGCCTCAAGAGTAAGCAAATTGGCTGTTTTCAGATTCATTAGGGATGCTTCTACTCTTTCCCACTTGCTCTGTTGGGTGAGCAGTGCACCCACTACTACATCAAATCTCCCACTATGAGGCCACCACAGGGGATCTCTTGTGGTGTGAAGATAGCCTAGCTTTTTGAGTGCAGAGAGTAGATCGAAACTATCTTGCAAACATGCTCCCAACTAGTGAACCGTTTTCAAGTAATCTGCTACGATCTTCCCATGATCAAATACCAATTTTTCCAATGGAAGGTCTGTCAATTTATAGAGACTTGCCACCTTCGCATCATCACCGCCTTTTGGCTGACCTGATGCTTTGGCTACGTAGACGACCGTAGCAGTATGAAAACGTGGATCCCTATCAGGATCGGAGTAGATACCCAGTATCCTATCGATCTCTACATCCAACCCTGTCTCCTCTTTCATCTCACGAGTCAGTGCCTGTTCGACTGTCTCCCCAACTTCAACAAATCCACCAGGCAAAGCAAGTCCCAGCGGTTCACACTTACGATCGATCAATACGATACCCTGAAATATACCATTCTCATATACTTCAATAATACCGTCTATTGTCAGATATGGGGTTTGAGGTGTGAATGACATGTTTTATCCCTTAATTCTCTTTATATATAAAAAGTATAACATACAATACTATTGAGTAACTATTTTTTTTACCTAATCTACAAAACTCTGATGAAATTTACATCCGGGAACATTAAAAGTTTATTGTATGTGCATATCCCGAATAGGTAAAATAAACTTGGCAGATGCTATTCATCGTCAAGTACAGCGGCAACCACGCTTGCTCTTGAAATGCTCTTTCTTGAGTATCTGAAACTACATGGTTTTCAACAAATGGCCTGCACCTTTTATCCAATAGGTGACACTATGTTCAGTAAAGAATTCAAAAGCGGCGGTAGCATCAAGGATCCTGTCCTCACTCCCCAGGAAAACTTCGATCGTCGTACCTCTTGCTACAATCTCTTTGAGCTTTTCACTCTCCCAGCGGTAACTTAACAACGCTTCAAGTTCTTCGTGCATTCCCGTCTGAAGAAAGGCAGAGAGATCAACCGATGAAGGATAAGCGGCATTCTCCAAAAACTGTTTGATATACGCCTCCCGGCCGTTTTGAAAGTAGCGCAGTTGGGTACGGATAAAGCTTGGCTTTTGGTTCTGAAAGAATGCAGGGGAGAGAAGGATGAGCCTGTCAACTCTCCGGGCAGTGTTGTAGACATACTCAAATGCCTGCTGCGCCCCATAGCTGAAACCGGCAACACAAAAATCACTATCTATCAGAAACTCACTGAAACACTCCTCTTCTCCATGAAGAGAAAACCCGTTAAAATATCTCACGCAGTATCTCTCTACACTGATCTTGGTCGATGTTTTCATGTACCAGAAGGTAATCTGCGGTCTTTTTCACTGCAACATTAAGCGAGTTGAGAAGATTCGTCACCTCCGCAACAGAGTTTTTCATCAGCTCCTCTTCCTGGGAAGGGGTCACGATGAAGTTCTCGTTCATCATATACTCATAGACGACTTGATGTACCATCGCTTTTGCCTGTTTGATATCACTGCTGGCATTGGTAAACTGTTCATTGAAGTAGATAGAGTTGGCAACACTTCCTGCCAGGTAGATCTTGATACGGTTGAGCAGTTGTCCTTTGGAGCGTATCTCATGGTCTTCTCTGAGCAGCATGGTATTGACCAGGCCTATCTTGTCAAACTCGATATCAAACCATGTAGCCACCAGGGCCTTTGCTGCTTGGTAGACAGCCTGAATTTCACGTTCTTTATCACTCAAGCTCATGATCTTGCGTTTACCAAGCAGTACTTTCTCCTTCACCGATTCAAAGTCAGAGGTCTCAATCGTAGTACGGTCGTTACGCATCGCATAGATCGCTGCCTCATTGGTAAGTGTTGCAAGCGCTGCTGAGTTGAATCCTACTGTCATTCTGGCAACATGAGCGACATCAACACTATGAGGCTTTTTGGCCAGATAGAGTTCCAGTGTTTTTGCTCTCTCTTCAAGATCAGGCAGTGAGATATGGATACGTCTGTCAAAACGCCCTGCTCTCAGTAACGCTTCATCCAACACATCGATCTTGTTGGTTGCGCCTATGACGATCACGCCTGAGCTCTCCTCAAAACCGTCCATCTCGGTCAAAAGCTGGTTCAGTGTAGCCTCTCTCTCGTCATTTCGTAGCTCACCGCGGCTTTTCCCTACTGCATCGATCTCATCGATAAAGATAATACTCGGAGCCATCTGTTTGGCCTTTTTGAAGAGTTCACTCACTCTTTTGGCCCCCATTCCTACATAGATATGTACAAAAGAGGCCCCGCTTTGATAAAAGAACGGTACACCGGCCTCCCCGGCAACAGCCTTGGAGATCAGCGTCTTACCCACACCAGGGGGACCGACCAGCAGTACCCCTTTTGGCAGACTGATATCCAGTGCCTTATACTTCTGTGGTACTTTAAGAAAATCTATGATCTCTTCCAGCTCCTCTTTCACCGTACTGATGCCCGCTACATCTGAGAACCTTACATGCGATGTGATCGCCTGTACCGGCTCAGCTTTAAGTGTCTCATCTTCTGTTTGAAGGTTCACCTTCAACTGCTTGAGCTGTTGTGTCCTGCTCTCTTTGATCATCTTAAAGAGCAGTAGAAATGCTCCCAGTATAATCAAGAGTGCAAGGATATCATAGAGGTACGCGTTGTCCTCTTTGACCTCAACTGGATATTTGGTAAAGAAACTGTTTTTGTTGATCGCTTCCTGGTAAACCTTGTACTCTCTGTCTGATGTTTTGATACGGATATAGGCACCGTCCACAACCAGTTTTTTGATCTTGTCCTGCGTGAAGAGTGCATTTGCCTGTTTATGGGTGATCACCTCAGCACTGTCTCTAAGTATAGCAAACGCCAGCAAAAGGCCAAATACTACAAAGAGCGACAGAATGATCTTAAGATGTTTGGTCGCTTTAAAGTGTCGTTTTATTGCCTTCACTACTCACCTCTATATTATTTAACACTACCCAGTTGGAACTGAGGTCCTCATCACTCTTGACGGAGATACGGTTGAAGTATTGGTCAAACCCCTGATAGATACCATCCTTTCCGCTCTCCAAAAGTACTTCAAGGTTACTGGTATGTTCACGTCTGAAAAGATAATTTTTTGCTTTGATGATCTCTGTCAGCTCTCTATGTCTCTCTTTTGCGATATTCCCCCGTATTTCAGGCTTCATCATTGCTGATGGGGTATTGTCACGCTTGGAGTAGGTAAAGGCATGGATATGGGTTAAAGGAAGCGCTTTGACCCTGCTGATCGCCTCAGCCCATGCAGCCTCATCTTCACCCGGGTGTCCTACGATATAGTCTGTTCCCAGTGCATACCCTTTCTCAGCGATCTCCTGAAAGAGTTTGATATCGCTCTCAAAACGGTTACGTCGGTTCATCAACTCCAGCATCTTGTCACTGGTATGCTGCAAGGCAATGTGCAGGTGTTTTGCCATCCATGGTTCAGTGAGCAGCTCTTTGAACTCGTCATCGATCTGAATAGGCTCCAGACTACCGATACGGATACGTCTTACACCACGTACCTGGGAGAGCTTTTTAAGTAGCTTGGCCATAGAGGAACCCTGGTCACGACCGTAACTTCCGACATTGGTTCCCGTCAAGATAAACTCGCCGAATCCGTTCCCTGCCAGTTTGGTCACCTGTGCAATGATATCAGACTCTTTGTGACTTCTGGCATCTCCTCTCACAGCAGGGATGATACAGTACGAACATCTAAAGTCACACCCCTCCTGGATCTTGATAAACGCCCGGCTCTTACCGACAAACTCCTCTACGATCGTGGAGTCGATATGGGTAAGGTCACCGATCTGATAGAAGGGCTGCTCATGCTTGAGTATCTCGTTGATCTTCTCTTTTTCAGAGTGTCCCATCACGCCATGCACTTTTTTATCTGTAAAGAGTGCTTCACCTTTGGAGTGCGCCCCGCATCCGGCAAGGATGACTTTGGCAGCCGGGTTTTTGCGTTTCATGGAGTTGATGTAGTTTCGTACAGAAGAGTCTGCGCCATTGGTCACAGTACAGGAGTTTACGACAACGATATCTGCACTCCCCTCATCCATACTGATCTCATAGTCTTTCAACTTGGAGATCATGATCTGCGTATCAAACTGGTTGGTACGACATCCGAACGTCTTAAAAAAAACTTTTTGCATTTACACTATATCCTTTGTAGGTGCTTCTATCTGCGGTTTTCTCACATCTTTATCCACATAGATAGACTGTGTAGGGTATGCCAGGTTGATATCCTCTTCCTCATGCAGCCTTGCGATGATCTCAGCAGAGATCGTACTTCTCAGCGTCAACGTGGCATAGGAGTTGGTCAGGTACCATACACTTATCCTCATTCCGTAAGGGTCTATCAGGGTGAAGATACGAGGTTCAACATTGGTATTCTTCATGTGGTACTGACGTCTCAGCTTGTTGAGCTGTTTTCTGGTGATATCTGTATACCCTTTGGAGTATTTCTTTGCGATCTCTTTAGAGATAGAAGCAGCCTTTTTGAAGTTCGAGTCAAAGGTCACGACAAATTCGATCCCGTCCCATACTGTCTTCAGTCCTGCATGCGCATAGTTGGAGATCATATCCGTAAAGATGAAGTTGTTGGGGATAAAGACAATACGCCCTGCCCTGCGGTTTGTCATCTGCGTGGTCAATGTCACATCCTCATGCATCGTCATACGCAGTAGTGAGATATCGACGATATCCCCTACGTACTCCGTATTGCCACGGACGAACTTTACACGGTCACCGACATGGATCGCCCCGCCGATCACGATCACAAACCATCCCATCACGGACATAAACCAGTCTTTCATCGCGATCGCAATACCCGCTGAGGCAAAACCGAGGATCGTGACAAGGTAGCTCACATTCTGAATATACGCAAAAAGGAGTGTAAAGATCACAAAGATAATAAAGGTGAGGTTCAGCGCTTTGTTGATCGTATAATATCTGTCCAGGTCGGACATATAACGTTTGACGACATACTTTGCCGAGATCAGGAGCACAAGGAAAAAGAGGACCAACCCACCGATATAGACAGTCTTCTTGCTCTCTTCCGCGATCTGCTGCTTCAGGCTCAGTATGATCTCATCGACCTTTTTACTGTAGACATTCTGCGTGGTCTTGAAGATATCCAGAACTGAAGCGAAGGTCTTGATCTCCTCTTTGATCGCCTGCAGCTCCTTCTCATACTTTTCTTCCTTGCCGGAAAGTTTATACATCTCCTCAATGATCATCTCTTTCTTACGAAGCCTCTCGATCACATCTTCAAGTGTTTCATAGCGTGAGAGATACTCCTCCTGGTTGGAGATCAGCTTCTCTCTATAGGAGATCGCACCGATAATCGCAAATGGATTTCCTACGGTCGGTACATCCTCGATCTTAGGAGGTTCAAGATACTTTTTGAACGGATCTTTTTCATATTCACTTAAAAGTTCCAGTTTTCCCTGAAGGGTCTCACTCTCAAGTATCAATGTCTCCAAACGTTCCTCTTCTACTTTACTCAATCTCTTTTTGAGCTTGAGTCTGTCAATACTTTTTTCGATCACTTCATACTGTTTTTGCAGTACTTTGAGCGTAGAGTAGTTACTGTAGATCTTTGCCAGTACGCTCTTCTCTAAAATCTCTTTATCAATTGCATCGGCTTGTGACTGCAGTTGTTGCAGACGTGAAACAATATGCTGTTGTAAGCTTTGTGCCTCTTGCAGGTTTGATCTGTTGGTTTCAGTCGCATTGATATCCATTGCCGGTTCAGCAAATGCCAGGTTGACCACAACAAGTAAAGAGACAAAGACTCTTACTATCATTGATTTGCTCCAAACTGTTTCAATACTTTCTTCACAATCATCTCATCAATATCATTCACAATTTTATGATTTCCCATCCCTTCAGGAAGGATAAACTTAATACTTCCCTTAGCACTCTTTTTATCCAAAAAGAAATGCTCATAGAAAGCATCGACATCTTTGATCTCATAGCTTACAGGCAATGAAGCCGACTCAAGCAGTCTTTTGACACGGTCCGCCTCTTCTGCTTCTAAAAGTCCCAGTTCCACGGCCAAGGCATTTGCCATGACCATACCGATCGCTACCGCTTCACCGTGCAGATAGGTACTGTAGTTCGTCTCATTTTCGATCACATGTCCAAACGTATGTCCGTAGTTGAGAACCGCCCGGATACCTGCTTCTTTTTCATCCTGGTTGACCACCCATGCCTTCAGCTCCACGCTGCGCCTGATCATCTCCTTGAGTACCGCTTCATCATGAAAATAGGCATTCCCCAGGAAATTAAAGAATTCGGCATCAAACATCACAGCCATTTTAATGATCTCGGCCACACCTGCGGCAAACTCGCGCGGTGGCAGGGTCTCCAGGAACTCAGGGTTGATATAGACAGCTTTTGGCTGGTAAAATGCCCCTATCAGGTTTTTCCCGTACTTGTTGTTCACGCCTGTTTTGCCGCCGACACTGGCATCAACCTGGCTGAGCAGTGTGGTAGGTACCTGAATAAAGTCGATCCCACGCTGATAGAGACTCGCAGTAAAGCCTGTCATATCTCCGATCACTCCTCCGCCAAACGCGATCAACAGCGACTTCCTGTCAAACTTGTGTTCAAAGAGTTCACCCAGAATATTCTCAACAGTATCAAGTGTCTTATACTCTTCACCGTCAGGAACAGTGACAACCTCTACTTCCGGCGCTTCTATTTTCGACAAAAGTGTCTCCAGGTGCAGTCCTGCGACGGTTGGGTTGGTAACGATCCCCACCTTCGTATCAAATGAGAGTTTAGGAAGTTTATCGATAAGAATATCATAGGAGATATCCTGTCTATTCTCCAGCTTGATAGGAACGATCATAAATAAAGCCTTGTTAACGTTATAATTTGCTTTATTCTACCTTATTTGTGGTTAAGGTAGGTTTTGCAGCGCTTCCCCCAAATCTGGAAATAGAAAATTTACAGTAGCTGCAGTGCTTGTGCTTATGGGGTTTAAGCAAAATATGAGTCGCACCCGTAGGTTCGGCGATGATTTTACTTGAAGCCCATGAGTGCAATGATTGTGGCTTATGCTTTTTTCTATTTACTGATTTGGGGCTTCTATTGTTGATCATTTACCGCATAGGGAACGAGAAGCTTCGGGTGTACATGGGTAACCAGCAGAAAGTCCTGTATCTTGGTAGAGATATATTTGACAAAACTGTTGGCATTGAGGTTCGCTTCAAACGGTGCGATCTGAAGGAGATCCTGTCGCTTTTCAAGTTCACGTACCGGGTTGGCGATCTTCTGTACGATATTGATCTCGGTATTCAGGATCTGTGTAAGGATCTCATAGTGTTCGATAATGATCTTCTTACTGGCAAAGTCACCCTCCGGGTCAAAATCACATAGACAGAGCTTAAGCTTCAGCAGTTCCGAGATCTCAAATGCACTCGAGGAGATAGACTCCATCTGTTCTTTCTCTCCCATCAATACCACTGATTCTTTCACATTATAGAGCGGTTCATTTCCAAAAAGATAGACGATTTTCCTAAGATCATAGAGGAGTTTTTTAAGCTTGTCATTTTCAAAGCGTTCAATAGAGTTCAGAACCAATCCGATATCGTACTTGTGAATATCGTACTCGATGGTATGTTGATATTTATGTACATCATAACATACCAGGATCGTGACATTTTCTGACTCATACTCCCGTATCTGCTCAAGCATCTCAAAGTCACCGTGGTTCAGTATACGTACAAAGAGCTGCTTATGTTCAAGCTGTTGCAGTAGATAGATACTCTCTTTAAGATAGATCATCGCATTCTCTCTATCCACTGCAAAATCAAGGATCAAGTAGAGGTTCTTTCCAAAAGGCTCGGGGAAGAGCCCCCTGCGTTTATTGATCGTTTTATAGAGACCGTTCAGTACGATCGGCTTACCCAGCACCAGTAGAGTATCATCCGGTCGTATCATCGTGGCATGTGTCGGAATGATCTGTTTTTCTTTACGGTAGATCGCCACGATCTTCCATTTTCGCTGCAAGACCGAACCGACATGACGATAGGCGAACGAACTTCCAAACGGTACATGGATCTCCATGATCTCCCCCTGGCCAAGCCCCACATTTTGTGCCACAACCGGGACATTTGGCAGGTGGTCATAGAGGTGAGCCGCCAAGAGATTGTCACTATCGATCACTGTGACATGCTCCAGTTTATAGTTGATCTTTTCATCTCCCCATTGATGCAACAGGATCACTCTCATCTTCTTATCGATCATATGAATGTTTTCTAGTGCATATTGCGCATCCTGGATATTTTTCAAGACAACATAAACGATACTGAAACGCACTTCATGCATGACTCTGTTGAGGCGTGCATAGCTGGTCGGATCGATCTTAAGGACAGTAATATTCTGCCCCATCTTTTCCGGTACCGTATCACTCTGGTAACAGGTGACATAATAGTTGTTTTCAGCGACACGCTTTTTGCTGATCCAGTCTACAAAGTGCTTTGCAACACTACCATCAGCCAATATCAATACATTCTTCATTCATCACTTTCTAAAATTGGGTACAATTACACAACTGTTTTCAGGCGTATGCCTGGACTTCAAAGGGTTTAGACCCGTTACGAAGTCATTTTGAAGGGGTAATTATAACACAATGCAATTTCAGATAGATAAAACTGACGGCAAGGCAAGAGCGTGTACGATCACGACTGCACACTCAACGATACAGACACCGGTATTTATGCCTGTAGGCACCGTGGGAGCGGTCAAAGCACTGGATGCAACAGACCTGCAGACCTTTATCAAACCCGATATCATTTTGGGAAATACCTACCACCTCTATCTTCGTCCCGGAGATAATGTCGTAGC
Organism: Candidatus Sulfurovum kebritense; assembly: GCA_047689535.1. Classification (GTDB taxonomy): domain Bacteria; phylum Campylobacterota; class Campylobacteria; order Campylobacterales; family Sulfurovaceae; genus Sulfurovum; species Sulfurovum kebritense. The sequence continues at coordinate 74,760 of JBEWPZ010000002.1, forward strand.
CAAGATGGGAAAACTGCACGGCTTTACAAAATATCCAAAAAGTTTTTTGACCGACAGCGGCGGATTCCAGGCCTTCTCTCTTTCCGACAATGTGAAGATCGACGAGAACGGTATCGAGTTTCGAAGCCATATCGACGGGAGCAAGCATTACTTCACTCCCAAAAAAGTGATTGATATCCAGAACAACCTCGGTTCGGACATCATGATGATACTCGATGACCTTGTGGCACTGCCTGCAACACAAGAACGTATCAAGGAGAGCATCGAGCGGACTACCCGCTGGGCGAAGGAGTCGATCAACTACCATAGAGAGAACCAGAAAAAAGGGACCGGCGTCGATCAGAATATCTTCGCGATCATCCAGGGTGGTACCGACAAAGCTTTCCGAGAGAAGTCGGCCAAAGAGCTCTGTGCCCTGGACTATGACGGCTTTGCGATCGGAGGGCTGAGTGTCGGTGAAGCCAACCAGGATATGTATGATACGGTAGAGTGGACTACACAGTTCATGCCAGAAGAGAAGCCGCGCTACCTGATGGGTGTAGGTACGCCTGAAGACCTTGTAGAAAATGTCTACAGAGGGGTGGATATGTTTGACTGCGTGATGCCTACGCGTAATGCCAGAAACGGTACGCTCTTTACCTCTTTTGGCAAGGTGCATATCAAAAATGCTGCCTATACCACCGACGAGGGTCCGATCGACCCCGAGTGTCACTGTATGGTCTGCCAGAACTACTCACGTTCCTACATGCGCCACCTCTTCAGAGCCCATGAGATCACCTATTTCAGACTCGCTACGATCCACAACCTCTACTACTACCTGGAGCTGATGAAACAGATAAGAGAGGCGATCGTTGAGGGAAGGTTTGAAGAGTTTAGGAAAGCGTTTTACCGTAAACGCGGCGTGGAGATATAGTTCCCCTCTTGTTATGACGGTTCCCGACATAACGCATATACAAAATAGAGTAAAAGAGGAGCAAGATTGCATGCTTTCTTTTACCCTATAAACACACACTCTAACTTTTACTAAGAACACTTACCTATGTGATACAGGAAAATATATGGAGAGACTTCAAAATATCGATATCGCACTTCTGGCAGGGGTTGCTCTTTTCGTTTTGATACTGCTTTTATGGTTTAACAGAAGAGAGAGACTGCACTACGAAAAGGTTGCACTCTTTACGCCTGCCGAGAAGAAGTTTCTCAACGTGTTGGATCAGGCAGTGGGCAGTGAGTTCAGGATATACGGGAAGGTACGCATTGCAGATACGATACTGCCGAAGCGAACACTCTCCAGAAAAAAATGGAACAGACACTTCTTTCAGATCAGCAGTAAACACTTTGACTACGTACTCTGTGATAAAAGAAGCATGGATACTCTCTGTGCGATAGAACTCAATGACAGAAGTCACCAGAGAAGAGAGAGGATCAAACGGGATCAACTGGTTGAAAAAGCCTGCAGGTCGGCAAATCTTCCTCTCGTCTGGATAGCCGTTCAAAAAAACTATGATAAAAGAGAGATACATCATCAGATAAAAAAAGAGATTTCCCTACAAACAGCGGTATAGGATTCATCCATCCTATACTGCGTAGCGACACTCCCACTAGATCATGATATTAAGCATCAAGCTCTGATGAATGTGACTTGATCACATGCTGATCATTACCTTGTGCGGTTGTATTCTCTATCTCTTGAGTAAATGCCCATAGCCACAAAGAAAAGAGTAAAGTCCCCATGAGTAATCTTCTCATAATTTTCCCCTATTTGAGTATATTTATCTCAATTATACTAAACGAACGTGATAGTAATGTGACAATGAAAACTTTTACTTTTAGGTTACCATAACGTTATCAAAAATTATAATAATTAAAGTAACTTTATCTTAAAATTAGTTGTCTCAAAGGGGAAGGGGATATCAGTTTGAAATTTATACAATTCACAATTCTTCTGTTGATAACAATAGAATTTTTGCAGGGAAATGCACTTGAACACAATAGAGGTTCAATGCAGATAACAGGCTTTGTTGAAACAAGCATATCTCCATTTAGTCAGGATTCTTCTGACATTTTTCAATGTGATCTAAACAGCGTCATTCTATATGACTACCATCTTATCGATCCGGATACACCTAAAAACATACTTTCCAAAGCAGAGATAGCTCAATTTTCTAAAATGCTTCAAGCGTGTTCATCTTGCCGTAATTTTTTCTCTCTACAGAGAAAGAAGAGTGCAAGGTCCAAGGAATCAAAAGCCCACACGGATTTTACGGCAAATTTCCAAGCGAAGCTAGTGTAGCCTAAATGTACGAGATCAATAACAGATCACATGATATGAGACAAAAATAAAAAAACCAAGGAGCTGCAATGTTTAATGTTTCTACTATACTCTATGATAAATTTCCAAAGTTTGATCAATTACCTAAAACTGTACAGAATATCATTATCAAATTTTTGCAAAATTTATTTCATGAACGGGATTTTAACCACATCTATAAACAGAATCATTTTCTTACGGGTATCAACTATGTCAGCAGTATGCTGCGGTATTTAAAGGTACACTATACCGTGAAACCCAATGAACTGCTGAATATCCCCTCAGAGGGTGGCTTGATCGTCGTAGCGAATCATATTACAGGAGCTTCGGATGCGTATGCTCTGGTAGAGCTTATTGCAAACCAGAGAGAAAACAGAAAAGTAAGGCTCTTGGTAAACAGTATGCTGAGCGGGGTTACACAGGCATCCGATATCATTATCCCGGTAGACAATATTTCGGGTGCTATTACAAAAAAAAGTCTGAAGAGTGTCTATGACGCACTGGATAATGGCGAAGTTGTCATTATCTTTCCGGCCGGTATCGTCAGCAGGCTCTCCTGGAGAGGGATCAAGGACACGCCGTGGAGGCCCAGTTTTCTCAAAATAGCACGAAAAGCCTCCGTACCGATCCTGCCTGTCAGGATCCAGGGCAGAAACAGTACGCTGTTCTACCTCCTCTCTATACTATTGCCTAAAAAAATAAGCGGTCTTATGCTGCCTCGGGAATTTGCCATTGCCGGCAGACAGAAACCGTTACATTATACTATCGGGAAAGTGATCCCGACCACCTCTTTTCAGGATAAAGATATCGGACTAGAGAGCTATGCACAGATGTTCTATGACCATCTCTATCATTTGGGGACGACCAAAGAAGAGATACTCAAAACAGAGATCACTATCGCACCTCCCCTCAATCCAAAACTCTTAAAAGAAGAGATCGACAAAGCAGAATTTTTGACCTATACCAGTGACGGGAACAAACTAGTGATTGCCGATGCGGAAAACGCGCCCTGCCTGATCAATGAACTGGGACGTCTAAGAGAACTCTCATTTAGAACGATAGGAGGAGGGACAAAGAACTACCGTGACAATGACATCTATGACAGTTACTACAAACACCTGATCTTATGGAATGAAAAAGACCTTGAAATCATGGGGGCATACAGACTGGGGCTCTGCCGAGAAATTGTTTCTCAAAGAGGTATGGAAGCACTCTATACCTATAACCAGTATGACTTTGATAAAGAGTTCGAAAATTATATCAATCAGTCAATGGAAGTCGGCAGAAGCTTTGTACAACCCAAATACTGGCGCACTATGGCACTGGATAATCTATGGAAAGGTATCGTAACCTACCTCAATATACATCCTGAACTGCGCTATACCTACGGTATCGTTACCATCAATGCAGATATGCCGAAAAAAGCAGCTTCAGCGATCGTCTATTTTTACTCTAAATATTTTGCTGCTGATGTACAGATGATGAAGGCAAAAACAAAATTTCATATACCCAAAGAGGAGAGAGAAAAGTATGGAAAACTTTTTGACGGCTTAAGCTATAAGGATGGGTTGAGAGAACTGAAGCAGTATCTCAAAGCGTACGATGTCTCTATCCCGACACTGTTTAAACAGTATCCTGCACTCTACAATGAGGGGGGAGTGAACTTTTTTGATTTTAGCAAGAACGACAAGCTGCACGGCGTTATCGAAGGGTTGATCATCACAGATAATCTCAAGATGAAAGAGAATCGCAAAAGACGATATATCGCCTGATACCCCTGAGAGGATTCAGGATCGGTTCTCATTTGTATCATCAAATCACCATACTGCATCGCAGCTTCTATGCTGTAGTCTGAGTCGGGCTCATCTCACCGGCTCTGACAAATGCAGTTTCCATATGTTGGCTGATTCTGGCAATATGGCTGCTGGTGCGGTCCAGCCACTTGAGTGCTTCGAGTGCATTGCCCCCTTCGATAATACTTACCGTATCATCCGCCATCAATGCCGTCAGTGACGCTCTGGTCTCAGAGACAAACTTTTGGATCTTTGTCGCACTCTTATCTCCAAAAATCGTCGCTTCATGATACATATGTTTTTCCAAGCTTCTCAGTTGAAACCCGATATCTTCGCATAACCATTCAAACCCCTCTTTGAGATATACTGAACGCACCAAAAAATCTATACTCTTTTGATCCTCCTGGCACCGGTCTATCAAACGTTGCAGGTGATCGGTAATATGGATAATATCGATCAGCCGTTTCCAGTTGGTCTCCTCACTTTGAGAAAGGTGTATCCTGTCACAAAAAAACGCTATCTCTTCCAGCCGCTTCTCTATCTTGACAAGGTCAATATTTTCTGCCTCTTTTTGTTGTGTAAGGCGGTAATGCATATAGAGCAGCACATTTTTCCACTCATCCTCAAGATACTTTTGTACCAGGCTGAGTGCCACCGGAATATCCTTCAGCAAGCCCTCCTCAAACTTGTAATGAAAACTCCTCTTCGGTTTGGGGAGAAGACGCTCCATCATCTCTGCAAACTTTCTGGTAAACGGCAGTATCACAATCACTCCCAGGAGATTGAACACAGTATGAAATCCCACCAGTGCCAACTCCGCATAGTCACTCAAAACATGGGGAGCAACCAAGGAGAGTGCCATCGTATAGGGTGTGATCAAAAGCAGTGCCATCAATCCTGTAAAAACGTTATAGATCAGATGTGAAATTCCCGTCCGTTTTACCTCGACCGAACCGCCTATCGTAGCGATCAGTGCAGTAAAAGTCGTACCTACGTCCATCCCTATTACCAAAGCTGCAGCCTGTTCAAACCCTATCAGTCCTGTATAGAGCAGTGTGAGTGTTGCTGCCACACCGGCACTGGAAGATTGGGTAATAAGCGTTGCTATCATCCCGATGAGAAGCAACTCTATTCTACCCAGCCAACTATCCTCAGGCAGATACTTTTGTAAAAAAACACTCTCCACTCCGGACATTGCCCCCTGCATCCATTCGATCCCCACAAAGATCAGACCAAATCCGGCCAGAGCATACCCTGTCGCGGCGATCTTATCGGAGAAAAAGAGTTTGAGCATTGCACCAAGCAGGATAAACGGAAGGATCACCGTACCTAGCTTGAGTTTGAAACCAAGCAGTGCCACCATCCATCCGGTCACTGTTGTACCGATATTGGCCCCGAAGATGATCCCCAAAGCCTCAGGAAAAGCCAACAGCCCGGCCCCTACAAATCCTACTGCTGCAACGGTCGTAGCGCTCGAGGACTGTAAGATCGCTGTCGTGATCGCTCCGGTGAGCGCTCCGCTTGCCGGTGTCTTGGTAAAATGCATCAACGCTTTACGTATACGCTCCCCGGCCAATGCACGCAACCCTTCGGTCATAATGATCATTCCGATCATAAAAATACCGATACCACCCAGTACCTGTGATAGACTCAGAATGGTCTCCATACTCACCGATAGCTCCTTCTTGACACGACACTTTTCATCTATATCATACCACAGTTGTTACCAATCTATGATAGAATAGAGGAGATATAAAGGAGTGTCAAATGGCCGAGCTTGAGATAGAGCGTAAGTTTCTTCTGTTACCCTGCAGAGCGAAAAAATTACTGTATTCTTACAAGATTCCTTACAAGAGAGTACGTCTTGAACAGTACTATCTCACCACCCCGGCTTCTCCCTATACCCGTTACCGTAAAAAGGGAGATACCTACTACCAAACCATCAAAAGCGGTGAGGGGATGGTACGTGAGGAGAAAGAGTTCGAAATCTCGAAAAAAGCGTATCAGAAACAGAGAAAAGAGACACGCGGCCGTATCATCACCAAAGACCGTTTTATATTTGAGTATCAAGACGATACCTATGAGATGGATATCTTCAAAGGGGCACTCAAGGGGTTATGCTATCTTGAGATCGAATTTCGGGATGAAACATCTGCACATGCTTATAGGGTACCCGAAATACTTGAGAAACTTGTAGTCACTGAAGTCACCTATGATAACGCCTTCAACAATTCAGCCCTGAGTAACTCTGATACTTTTCCTACGCCACAGCTCAATCATCCCTATCTGGATGAGAACAAAACGCTGTACCAAATCACACCGTTCCTCCCTGCCCATCAAGCGATCGATACCATGCTCTATCAGCTTACAAAGGAGATCAGAGCCTACCAGAGAGTGCTTCAAAATGATCCCGGGGATATCGAAGCACTCCACCAGTTCCGGATCCGTATGCGGAAACTGCGTGCAGTGCTGCAGGAGTTTGAGGTCTTTTTTGATCCTGAATGGCTGAAAAAACATAAGCGTCTACTTGCAGATCTGATGGAACAGACCAATGATAAACGGGACAATGATGTCCTGCTGAGCGATATCGATGCTTTTGCAAAGAAGGTCAGCTCAAAAAATAAAAAATCTTTGGATCAATGGAAAAAATCCCTTCAAAAAAAAGAGAAAAACCTGGAGAAAACACTGCTTCTATTTATGAACGGGGATCAGCTTTCAGCCGAACTTATCGCACTGCGGGAGCATTTTAACACCGAGACTATCTATCACGTGTCAGCAAGACAGCCTCTTATCCTTGTTGCCATTACCATCATTGACCAAAAAATCCGGGAGATTATTGCACAAGGGAAGGAGCTCACAGCACAATCCCAAAAAAAGGCGTACCATAAACTCCGGATAGAGTTTAAAAAACTGAGATATCTTCTGGAACTGCTTTCCCCTGTCATACCTCAAAAGAAGCTGGATAAAGTACTGAGCCACCTTAAAAAGGTACAAACGATCCTGGGTGAGATCAATGACCTTCAGATACAGAAAAATGAGCTTAAATCATTGTGTGAACACTGTAAAGGTAAAAAGAAAAAGTCTCTAGAGAGACTGAAAAAGCAGATGAAACACAGAGAGAAAAAACGTATCAAAGCATTTCAAAAAGTATTTGATAGATTCAAAAAAGAGAAGTCACTTTATAAAAAACTGCTTTATCGATAACTGACATGCCCCGAAGATTCATCAATAACAACTGTTTTTCACTACACACAGAATTAACACTATAAAGGTATGATATCCAAAGATCACAGATAAAAAAGGATACCGTAATGAAAAAATTCGCTTTGGGGCTTATCGGACTATTTATCCTGATCCAATTGTTACCTACAGGACGGGATCATACAAATCCGTCCATAGATGCTGAACCACAATGGGATTCACCCAAGACAAAAGCACTTTTTGACCGGGCATGTGCTGATTGTCACTCCCATACCACAAAGTGGCCATGGTATAGCAATATCGCCCCGCTCTCCTGGATCATCTCAGACCATGTCGTCGAGGGCCGTGAACACTTCAATGTCTCCCTATGGGGCATACAAAAAGAAAATGAAGGGGAAGAGGCTGCAGAGGAGGTGGAAGAGGGAGAGATGCCGATATTTGGCTATACGATCACACATCCGGAAGCACGTTTAAGCAGAGAGGAGAAACAACGCCTTATAGAAGGCCTGGAAGCTACCTTTGGAAGAGAGGAGGATTAAGCTCTTCTCTCAAAGAGAATCAGCGATAGAGATCGGAACCGATCACTTTATAGAGGATCGGTGCTTCGAACTCATCTTTCAATTTTACCCCTCCGATGATACCCACCGGGTGCTTGGAGTGCCTGGCAACTTCCAGCAATGCTTTCCCACCGACATTCGCTTCTGACTTTGTTTTGGTTGAGCGGTAGGCTCCCAGTCCGATATAATCCAGATCAAGCCTGTTTGCCTCTTCTATCTCCGAGAGATTATGCGTAGAGAGACCAAGCAGTTTTCTACCGATGATACCGCGTACCTTCGCTACTGACTCATAAAGGTTGTCGTCATACTCCCGTATATCCTCCTGACCGATATGCAGTCCGTCTGCATAGGCGATCAGTTCGATCGTATCATTGACGATAAGCGTACCTTCATAAACTTCCCGTATCGTCATGAGATCGGCCTTTTTCTCTTCCATGGTGCCAACTTTGTTACGGTACTGCAAGATAGGGATATCAAAAGATTGAAGATGTTCCAGGTGGAGAGTCAGTGAGACCCCCCTTTGCTTGAGTGTCTCTTTATCTATCAGTGCATAGATGGAAGCAGTGCTTTGCGCCATTTTGGGTATTTATCCTGCCTTTTTATCGAAAAGTTTGAAAAGGTCTGAAAGTGTTTGTTTCATATCTTCACGGTTCACGACCATATCGATCAGTCCATGTTCAAGCAAAAACTCTGCACGCTGGAACCCTTCAGGAAGATCCACACCTACGGTCTGCTTGATCACTCTTTGTCCGGCAAACCCGATCAGTGCATCAGGCTCAGCCATGATGATATCACCCAGCATTGCAAACGATGCCGAAACTCCACCCATCGTAGGGTCGGTCAAGACAGAGATAAACGGCAATCCTTTTTGGTGGAGCCTGTTGAGTGCTGCAGAGGTCTTACTCATCTGAAGCAGTGAGTAGGTACTCTCCTGCATACGTGCACCACCGGATGCGGAGACAATGATAAATCCACACTCTTTTTCGATCGCCCTATTGATACAACGTACGATCTTTTCACCCTCAACCGACCCAAGACTTCCCCCCATAAAAGAGAAGTCAAACACTGCCAGCTCTACTGGAGCACCATTGATCGTCGCACTACCACTCATGACGGACGAGGTTTTACCTGTCTTTGCTTTTGCTTCTTCCAAACGTTTCTTGTAGGACTTTTTGTCTGAAAACTTCAAAGGATCGACGGGAGCCAATGTAGCATCCATCTCCACAAAAGATCCTTCATCAACAATGGATTCTATACGTTTATCTGCACTGATACGAAAGTGATGATTACACTTCGGACATACATTCAGCTTTGCCTCTACCTCTTTATAGAACATCAAAGAGGTACATTTAGGACATTTTATCCACTGATTGGGTGTCTCTTTTGTACTCTCATCTTTTTTGAACAGGTTTCCAAACATTGTCTATTCCTCCAATTAAACCGACTGGATCAATCCAACGATCCTCTCTACAATATTTTTATCTTTCGATACTATAACATAATCCTCATCAACAACCACTTCAAGCCCCTCACAAAGTGCCAATCCAGCAGCAAAATCATAGATTCGAAACGGTCCGACAAAAAGTACAAACGCTACACTATGTGCATACGCCAGCGAAAGTGCCACGGCACCGGGTGCTCTGAATTTTATTTTTTCCTGATAGAGCTTCTCTACCAATGCACCATTGGCATAGGCTTTCTCGAAAAGACCGACCTCACTCTCAGGAACGGTTTGCAGTGTTTTAAAATCCTCACCAAAAAGCTTTCCCTGGAGTGCCTCTTTCCCCGTTTCTTTGATAAAAAGATCACCATTGGCAAAGTTGCAGACGACAGCACTATCCAGTACACCCTCAGCATTGATCTTGGCAACAGAACTTCCAAAATAAGGAAAATGGGACAATGCGTTCGATGAGCCGTCGATAGGATCGATAATGATCTGCTCTTCCCCCTCTCCGATCACCCCGCTCTCTTCAGATTCGATCACGCCAAAAGGAGAGAGATACTTGACAAAAACCTCTTCGGCAAACAAGTCAAGCCTGGAACTGATATCACCGCCGGCCCCTACTTCAGTTTTTTCAAACCATTCCGGATCAAAATCCTGTAGTGCAGTGAAGATCTCTTCATTTGCCTGAATCACAGCGTTTATAAATGGAGTCATTGTATTTCCTTCGTGCAAGATGCTCGGTATCCCCGAACTACGAAATGATAAGTAGAAAAATAGTGTGTCAAAGACGCATCTCTGAACGCTAAACGCTTAGCGCTGAACTCCAAGTTCGGCAAAGCCGAACTTATTCACCTTTTTTTTGTGCCTCAAGTGTCGGCTTTGCACCTCTTGGTACAACCATCCAGAACTTTCTGATCTCCGTTCTAAAGTGCTCAAGAATATATTCCGCTCTTTTACTTCCTGTTTTTGCCACATAGTCTTTAAGCAGGGCTTTCAAACCGAACATCTCATAATCATACTCATCTGTATCTACACGGAATGCTTCAACCAGTTCAGGGTTGATCTTCTCAAAGAATCCACCCTCTTCATCATAGATAAATGCTTTACCACCTGTCATACCGGCACCGAAGTTCACACCGGTCTTACCAAGGATCACTACGACACCACCGGTCATATACTCACACGGGTGGTCTCCTGTCCCTTCAACAACCGCAGTGACTCCAGAGTTACGCACTCCAAAACGCTCACCTACCATACCATTGACATACAGTGTACCGCCTGTTGCACCGTAAAGACACGTATTTCCACCAAGTGCGAATTCTGAACCGGCAATCTTGTCACCTGTGATCACAATACTTCCGCCGTTCATCCCTTTACCGATATAGTCGTTACCGGCACCTTTAAGGTTGATATTAACACCCTTTGCAAGGAACGCACCCAGAGATTGACCTGCGGTACCTGTCAGATCAAGATTGATCGTACCCTCAGGAAGTCCCTCGTTTCCATAACGTTTCGCGATCTCACCGGAAATTCTTGTACCAAAACTTCTGTTCAGGTTATTGATCTCTTTAGTTAAAGTGATCGGAGTATCAGGATTCTCGATCGTCGGCAGGAGTTCTTTAAGGATCTCCTCTTCGTACTCATTCTTATCATACGGCTCATTTGATGCCACCTGGCAGGTATCTACACCCTCTACTTTTGCAAGTAGTGTATCAAAGTCGAACTTCTTCGCAAATTCATCATCGATCACTTCAAGAAGTTCCGTTTGACCGACGACCTCTTCCAGTGACTTGTATCCAAGATTTGCAAGGATCTCCCTTACCTCTTCACCGACAAAGTTGAAGTAGTTCACCACTTTATCAACATTTCCGGTAAATTTCTCACGAAGCTTAGGATCCTGAGTTGCAACCCCTACTGAACAGGTATTGAGGTGACATACACGAAGCATCAAACATCCTACGATAACCAATGCTCCCGTACCGAATGCATACTCTTCTGCACCCATGATCGCCGCTTTCACGATATCAAGACCGGTTTTGAGCCCACCGTCTGTCTCGATCGTTACCTGTCCTCTCAGATCATTCACTTTGAGGGCATTGTGCGCTTCGATCAATCCAAGTTCCCAAGGGTTACCGGCAAAGCGGATAGAACCTATCGGTGCAGCACCGGTACCACCGTCACCACCCGAGATAATGATCTTGTCTGCATAGGCTTTGGCTACACCCGCTGCGATCGTACCTACACCTGCTGTCGATACAAGTTTTACCGCTACTTTTGCCTTCGGATTTGCCTGTTTCAAGTCAAAGATCAATTGTGCAAGGTCTTCGATCGAGTAGATATCATGGTGCGGCGGAGGCGAGATCAGTGTCACACCCGGCTTGGTGTGTCTCAATCTTGCGATAAGCGCCGTTACTTTCGATCCTGGGAGCTGTCCACCTTCACCCGGTTTTGCACCCTGCGCTACCTTGATCTGAAGCTCTTCAGCATTTTGAAGGTACTCAGGCGTTACACCGAACCTACCTGAAGCGATCTGCTTGATCTTGGAGACTCTCTCTGTACCGTAACGTGCATCATCTTCACCACCCTCACCGGAGTTGGATTTACCACCGATACGGTTCATCGCGATTGCCAAGGTCTCATGCGCTTCCTGGGAGATCGATCCCATAGACATCGCAGCAGTTGAGAAACGTTTGTGGATTTCACTGACAGGTTCTACCTCATCGATACTGATCGGTTCTCTGTCACTTTTCAGGTTAAGGAAGTCACGGATAAATTTCTTATCTCTCTCATTTACCAGCTCTTTGACCAATTCATAGTCATCTTTGTTCCCTGATGTCGCAGCCTTCTGGATCGCATTGATCGTTGCTTTTGAGAAGTCATGGAACTCTTCGCCTTTTCTATACTTATAGAACCCACCTTTGTAAAGTACGTTTTTCGCTCCTTCGAAGGCATCCGTGTAAGCTCTTTGGTGGTTACTGTTGAGTCTCTGCTCGACATCGCTATATCCAAGCCCTTTCAAGAGACCGTTTGTCCCTTTGAAACAATCTTCAATGACCTCTTCACTCAGACCGATCGCATCGAACAGTTTAGAGTTTCTATAACTTGAGATCGTCGAGATACCCATTTTTGACATGATCTTCATCAGACCGCCGCCGATTGCTCTACGTACTCTTTTCAGTGTGATCGCAAGATCCTGTCCCTCTTCATCTACCAGTGATTCAACCGTGTAGTAGAGCATATATGGGAATACCGCTGCCGCACCATATCCGATCAGACACGCTGCAGAGTGAGGATCGAACACTTCACCGGTTGCCGCTACGATACTTGTAAGATGTCTGAGGTTTGAATCCAACAGTACCTGGTTCAGACGTCCGACCACCATCATCATCGGCATAACATTATTCTCAGGTGCCAATCCTCTATCATCAAGAATGATCGTTCTGACTCCATTCTCTCGTGCATCAACAATGATCTTTTCAATTAATGCATCCAAGCTTGCTTTCAGATCGTTGCTAAAGGTCGTATCGTAATGCCCTACTTTATAGGCAGGATCATATTTTTCATTCCCCTCTGTACCGAACTCCTGAAGGATATGGAACTTCTCTGCCGACATGATAGGAAGTACCGTTTTAAGTCTCTTCCCATGCTCAGGGTCATCAGAGAGGACATTTCTCACCTCTCCGAATCCTGTGTTGAGACTCATGACAGTCTTCTCTCTGATCGGGTCGATCGGCGGGTTTGTTACCTGTGCAAACTTCTGCTTGAAGAAGTCTGTAAAGTTTCTCTGCTCTTTGGAGAAGGCTGCGATCGGTGCATCATCACCCATCGCCGCAGTTGGTTCTTTCCCCTCTTCGATCATCGGCTTGATCACTTCTCTGATCACTTCAAGTGTATAGTTGAAGTAACGCTGTCTCGCCTCCATATCTTTATCGTCCGTGTAGCACTTCTCTACTTTCGTATTCGGTACATGCTCCTGAAGGTAGCTCATATTTTGGCTCAGCCATTTGTCATACGGGAAGATACTCTTGATATAATCATTGATATCGTTGTCATAGAGTACTCTTCCGTATTTGAGGTCGATCCCCATCATCTGACCCGACTGCAGTCTACCGCGCTCTACGATCTCCTCTTCCGGGAACTCCAGTACACCATACTCAGAGGTGATGATCAGTCTGTTATCAACTGTTTTGATATATTTTGACGGTCTCAAACCGTTTCTGTCCAATACACATCCGATAAAACGGCCATCTGTCATACTGACTGCCGCAGGACCGTCCCACGGCTCAAAACAGGTACTTGCATACTCATAGAATGCTCGAAGATCAGAGTCCATATGTGAGGCATTGTGCCATGGGGCAGGGATCACAGAACGTGCTGCTTTGAAGAAGTCTACACCGTTGACTCTCAAGAACTCCATAAAGTTATCCAGACTTGCAGAGTCACTCATATCCTCCTGGATCACATCTTTGAGTCTCTCCATCTCTTCATCGCTGAATACTTCACTCTCCACCGCACTCATCTTGGCTGCGACATTAAATCTGTTGGCTGTAACAGAGTTGATCTCACCGTTGTGTGCGATCATTCTAAACGGCTGTGCAAGTTTCCACTCCGGCAGGGTATTGGTAGAGAATCTCTGGTGGAAAAGACAGAATGATATCTCGAAGTTTTCATCAGCAAGATCTTGATAGAACTCTTTGATATGCGTCGGCATCACAAGGCCTTTATACGATATCACTGAGGTAGAGAATGAAGGGATATAAAAGTCTTTATCTCCCTTCAATGCTGCTTCGATCTCTTTACGTGAAAGATAGATCAATGCCTCGAAACGCTCCTGTGCTACAGCTGAATACGGGGATACAAAGACCTGTTTAATGGTAGGGAGACTCTCTAGTGCCTGCTCCCCAAGTGCATTGGTATCTACCGGAACCTCTCTTGTATAGAAGACCTTAAGATCATTTTGTGCACAGATCGTTTTGATAATATCAAAATCACTCTCATTTTTTGAGAAGACCATAGCCACACCATACTGCTTAGGAAGTACTACACCCTCTTTTGCCGCTTCTTTCTCAAAGAAAGAGGTTGGCAAGGAGAGAAGCAGTCCTGAACCATCTCCTGTCTTACCGTCTGCTGCGATCGCACCTCTGTGCATCATACGCTCAAGTGAAGTAACAGCGTCTTCGAGATTTTTGTGTGAAGGTGTATTGTCGATGGATGCCAAAAGTCCAAATCCACAATTGTCCTTAAATGAAGTATATAAGTCTTGCATTGTTCAGCCTTAAATGTTGGTATAGAGAACACTCTGTAATGTTCATAAAATAGGCCCGATTATACAAAAATAGCCGTTAATTTTTGTTTAAACACGCCTTAAACGCCTTATGAAGGGGGAGTGTTTAATGCTGTTTTTACTATAATTTGCCGCATAATTCAAAAGAAGGAACTGCTATCAGAGGATTTATACTGGATGTGAAAAAAGCCAAGAATGAAGACTCGATCGCCGTGGTTTTAACTAACGAGAACATTCGCTCCTATTACCGTTTTTACGGTGCAAGACACTCGATCCTACAACTGGGGAACCTGGTAGATTTTGAAGTGGATGGTGAAGATGGAAGGTTTCTTCCCCGTATACGCGCCCTCTCGCATATCGGCTTTCCCTGGCTTTTTGATAAGAACAGACTCATGCTTTGGCACAACTTTATACGCCTTTTTGAACCGCATCTTAAAGATGCCGAAGAGATAGAGAGTTTTTATTTTGATCTGCTGCTCGATGCTGCCAAAAGATGGAATAGACAAAATCCCAAGCGTATTGTCTGTGAAAGCTACATCAAACTTTTAGCCTATGAGGGGCGCATCCATCATGATGAACAGTGCTACATCTGTGAAATGCCCCTGGGTGGGCACATCTCACTGATGCAGTCACTGATTCCGGCACACCCTGAGTGTCTCTACAGTGCTTCACTGCCTAAACAAAAAGTGTTTGAGTTTTTTGAGAGCAAGAAGACGGTCTTTCTGGAGGATGATGAAGTGGAGTACCTTTATGAAACAGTCATGAAAGGGTTATAACCTGTATCGACCCTGCAGAGTTTCTCATTCGCTTCGGTCAGCCTTGGCATGCTTTTTTGTTTTGGCAAAACCTGCACCTTTTTTTACTTTGGCTTTTAACTCCAAAGCCTCTACAATACTTCGGTAATCCATCCCCTCTTGATGCATCTTGGCAAAACAGACGGCAACCACAGCAATCGCATTGGGTACTTCTCCTTTTTTCTTATAAGATTGCAGATTTTTTTCGCTTACTTTTATCAACTTACTGAACTTCGGCAGACTTATCTCTGCATCCAGCAATAATTTCTTGAACTCTATAAATGTCATACGATCTCTTTTCTCTTTTTATCTATAAATTATAACATAACACCATAACTATTGACATAAAGTAATAAAAACAATATAATAGTCATATTTTATTACTAATTTAGAGGTAATAGAAATATATAAAATACTACAAGGAGTCCATTCATGGCAAAAGTTTTAAAGAAAAAAGCGGTAAAAAAAGTAGCGAAAAAAGCTACAAAAAAAGCGGTAGAGAAAAAAGTCGTTGCGAAAAAATCAGCAAAAAATGTACTCAAAAAAGTCACTAAGAGAGTATTGAAGAAAAAACCTGCAACAAAGAAAGCTGCGAAAAAAATCGCGAAAAAAGCGATCAAAAAAGCTGCATAAACTTCAAGGAGTAGTCTCGACTACTCCGTTTTATCCTCTTATCACACCTTATAACCTCTTCAAAAACTCCGTTTTCAGATAGATCATTGTTCCGTTCACCCGCCCCTGGATATGTGTCGGGTCATCAGCCAGCATACGGATATTTTTCACTGTGGTCCCCTGCTTGGCTGTAAAACCTGCACCTTTCACCGGGAGATCCTTGATGACAGTGACACTGTCCCCCTCTTCCAGAAGTGTACCGTTAGCGTCTCTTACTTCCGGTTTATCCTCCTCTTCCAGTCCTGCTTCAGCCCACTCTTGTACTGCCGGTTCAAGATAGAGCATATCAAGCATGTCCTGGGGCCATCCTTCAGAAGAGATCTCTGTGAGAATACGATAGGCCATCGCCTGGACTGCAGGTTCCGGGTTCCACATCGTATCATTCAGACAGTGCCAATGATTGATATTTTCCATCGGATTGGCTACCAATGCCTGACAACTACTGCAGAGCAAAATAGACTGCTCTGCACTCCCGTCCGAAGGCTCTACCGGATAGACGCCCAACCCATCAGTCGCTCCGCACAACTCGCACTTTTCTCCGCTACGCTCTTTGAGTATTCTTTCGAGATCTTTCATCATATACTCCCTTGGATTAGTATAAATTATAGTTTATCAAAATGCTACTTCAAGACTCCAAGCCTTCCTTTTAGTCCCAATGTACCTATATAATATCTTTATTATAGATCACACAAAATCATTACAAAGTCTTGTTTGCCTGCCCTGTGATAGGCAGATTGATTTTTAACCAACTCTATCAGAAGATTGGATCGTTTTTTTACATATAAAGCAGAGACCACTCATATACACATTCTACATATACTTTACTCACCGGTTAACCTTCATAGGTTTTAACCATCCTAGAACCACTGTAAAAACTATACCCAAAGGTTACCATTACAGGTAAAGATTTCCATGCTCCATACAACCTCGACCCATCCATCGATCACAAGCAAGTTCAGAAACAAACAGTTACTACGCTATGTAGTTTCTCCAGCTTTGCAGATCACTTATCTCTTTTGCATCCTTTAGAAAATCAGCTTCACATAAAAACCCGTAAATACCGTTTCCATCTTCCAAATATACGGTTCCGATCCCAAGAGGCGAAGCGATATGCTTCATAAATTTTCCAAAGTTCTCTACAGGCATCGACCACACTTCAAGCTCAATGTGGGTATCACTTCTGCTATCAAATATCATCCCCGGGCGAATAGGATCTCTGTTTTCCAGTACAAACAGCCGATACCCTTTTTTTGTTCTCGTTTTTTGGACAAGTTTTGCATCAAGATCGGTTAACTGCCAATTTAAAGGCAGTCCATCCATATGGGCACCGCAGACACCGACCAATATTGCATTCTCTTCCATGTCAAACACCTAAATATTTTGAAGAGTAATCCAGGATTTTCTCTTCTTCGAATCTGTCGGTAATGATAGTGACCCCGAAAGGAAGACCATTATCCCTGAAACCTGCAGGCACGGCAACCGCACAAAGGTCAAGAAGGTTCATAAAGTTGGTGTAGTATCCGAGATTGGTATTTAATCCTATCGGGTCAGCATTTACCTCTTCTATCGTATAGATCGTTCCTGTTGTCGGCGTGAGCATGAACTCATATTCATTGAATATCCTGTCCATAATTTTTCTATTTTTCTTTAGGGTATATTCGGACTCAAAATAGTTGATCGCATCTATCTTGTCACCACCGGATATAATGGTTCCCACTGTCTTATTGATAACTTCCGGAGTCTTTGTTATAACCTCTTTGATGGCGATATATCTCTCAGCTACCCATGGTCCGCTGTAGAGAAGATTTGCACTCTCATCAAAAGGAGTATAATCTATCTCAACCGCTTTACCGCCCAAAGATTCAAACTTTTCAACTGCCTCTTCAAAGAGTTTTTGGGCCTGCTCATCACCGAAGAATTTCAAATGCTCTTTTTGAGGGATTGCAAACCTGAAACATTCTTTTGATTTTTCTTCTGTCGGCGTATGAATCCTACTGTAAATATCCTCCTGATCATATCGATTGATGATCTTAAATACCGTTTGGACAGAGGAGAGCTCTTTCGCAAAAACCGTAACACAATCCAAACTCCTACAAGCCGGCACCACACCACTGGTACTCACTACACCTTTTGAAGCTTTGAGACCGATCAGGTTGTTAAATGCTGCAGGAACCCTTCCTGATCCTGCCGTGTCTGTTCCAAGTGAAAAGGCTGCCATATCAAGGGCAACACTTACAGCACTGCCCGAACTTGAGCCGCCGGAGATATACTCGGGATTGATACTGTTTTTACACGCACCATAAGGAGAGCGCGTACCCACAAGTCCCGTAGCAAACTGGTCAAGATTGGTTTTGCCTACAGGTATTGCCCCGGCTTTGATAAGCTGTTCCACAGCAAAAGATGAACGCTCCGGTATATAAGCAAACTCTGGACAGGCTGCGGTTGTCGGTACACCGGCGAGGTCAATGTTATCCTTGATGGAAAAAGGAATACCATAGAGCGGGAGGGAATCGATATCAACACTTTCCAGGCTTGTAAGATATGGCTCAAGCTCTTCGTCACTAAGGACGTAGAGGTAGATCGGATTATCAGTATACTCTTCGATACCTGCTTTGATCTGCGCGATCACATCACGCGGTGTAGTTATCTCGTTTTTATAGTCATTCAGTAATTTTGATATAGTCATAATCTATCCTTATTTATATAGACGTTTCAGCTGCAGGAACGTCGTCATCTTTTGTACGCAGCGCTTCTATGAACGCCGCACCCAGGATCAGTGCACCGCCGAGCATTTCAACAGGACGCATCATCTCCCCTGCGATAATCGTTGCAGAGATCACTGCTGTGATCAGCTCCATGATGATGATGATCGAAGAGCGTCCGGCTTCCATATGGGTAACACCCCACTGTGAACCAATGTTGGCTGCAAGCAGCCAGACAAGCGCATAAAGTCCGAGTGCAATCCAGGCATCCGTTGAGAGGTATTCGGGCATTGATTCAACATTACCCGCGATCAGCATGGCTGCGAGGATAAAACATCCGTAAAACATCACAGTGATCTTTGATACGACAGGAACAGCCTGTGCCGCCCTGAAAACGAGATTGTTCATGGCAAAGAACAATCCCGATAACAGAGCGATCAGGTCGATCCATGACGGTGCGCCGTTCAGAGCATCAAAACCGCCCAGTATCAGAAAAGCCCCGCTTATTGCAAATCCTACACCCAACCAGCGCCAGCGGTCGATCTTTTCTTTCAAAAAAATTTTCCCGCCTAAAACACCCCAGACCGGAAGCAGATAAAAGAGTACCATGACGCGGATCACTTCACCATTGATCAGTGCATAGGTAAATGCCAGGTTGGCACCGCCCCCAAGCAAAAAGATAAACCCCATTGCCTTCTTGTGTTGATGCCAAATCGATGCCTGTCTCAGCAGGAACGGGGTTAGTGTTAAGGCCAAAATACCGTAGGCGCCAAGGATCAGGGTGATCCCGTCGATCCCCATACCGTTGATGGTTTTAAGCGGCAGCCATGAAAGGCCCCAGAGTATGGAAGCGCTCAGCAGTACAATAACGGGAAGACGTGAACTCATGAGGCATCCTTCATAATATCGTTAAAATGTTCGGCTTCTGTTCTAGCCATCCAGGAGTTTATCTCCCACAGATCGGCTACGGCTACCTGGGTAAAAGGCAAAGTATGAAGATAGCCGTCCGGTCCGAATTCCGGGGTCATCGTACTCATCTCTAAGCCGCGCTCACGCTGGACACGCCACATACACTCCCAGCATTGCTGATGTGCTGTCAGGGCATCAGTATACTCAGGTGCCGCAGGATGGGGTACCTGGGGACCCTGATCATAGCCGACACGGGCATGGATATGACGCACATTGGAAGCGATCGCTTCAATGGTTTCAAACTCCGTATCCATCTGCCGTTCGCAGACCACGCACCAGTGGCTTATATCTGCTGTCAACGCGATCTGCGGCAGCTTTTGCACGATACGGCGTGTTACCCATGGAGTGAACAGCGAGCGGCTTCGGTGAGTCTCGAAACTGATCTCAAGGGTGTAAGATTCTGCCAATTTCATTGCTTCTCTGAAAAAGTGCAGACTCTCTTCCTCGCACCAGGCATCCACTCCGCCGATACAGGTGACAAACAGCGGTGCAAGTTCTCCACTGCGGCGAAGGATCTCTTCAAGATCCTTCAGATGCTCTTCTGCATCCATATCACGGCGAGGAACATAGTCACCTCCTGTCACCGCTTCTGCAATATAGAGCAGACCATGCTTTTCTAGGCACGTCTTCCAGTATCTTCGTTCGTCCGGGGAGGTCGGTGCAGCGCTTTCGATACCGTCAAAACCGGATGCTTTTGCTTCTAGGCAAGCGGTCTCGAAGTCACCTTCAAATCCCCACATCGTTTTAAAACATTGTAGTCTCATCACAGTCTCTATTCCAACGGTTCGATCACGAAAAGCAACTTGCCCGCATGGATATTTTCCCCCTCATGGCAAAGTACCTTCACCACTTTTCCCGCCTCGGGAGCTTCAATATCGACTTCCATCTTCATCGCTTCAGCGATAGCAAGCACTTCACCCTCTTCGACAATATCACCAAGCTTAGCCATGACCTTCCAGAGGCTGCCCTGTACCGGAGACTCCACTGCTTCTTCGTTTTCACCAAGCTCGATCACTTCCATTGTCTCAGCGTTCGCTTCACTGTTTTCAGAAGTAAAGTTTGCCAAGCCGGTGCGTTCCCACATTGCACGCTCTTCATCAAAAGCGTGCTGCTGCGTCGATTTAAAGGCTTTGATGCTTTCCTCATTCTCTTCAAGGAAACCTTTATATTCTTTAAGGCTGAACGTTGTCTGCTCGACTTTAAGCTTCATACGTCCGCGGGGGAACTCCTCACGCATCTGCTGAAGCTCTTCGGCACTGACCTCGTAAAACTTGATCTGGTCAAAAAAGCGCAACAGCCAAGGTTTTCCCTCTTTAAAATCTTCGGTCTGACGGTGACGGTTCCACATTTGTACGGTACGGCCGACGAATTGATATCCACCAGGACCTTCCATTCCATAGACACACATGTACGCACCTCCGATACCGACGGCATTTTCAGGGGTCCAGGTACGTGCCGGGTTGTACTTGGTCGTAACCAAACGGTGGCGAGGATCAAGCGGTGTCGCAACAGGTGCCCCAAGATATACGTCACCCAGACCCATCACGAGGTAGTTGGCACCAAAGACGATCTTTTTGACCTCATCAATACTCTCAAGACCATTAATACGGCGAATAAACTCAATATTACTTGGACACCAAGGGGCATCAGGACGTACTGTCTTCATATACTTATCAATGGCAATACGGGTTGATTCGTCATCCCAAGAAAGCGGCAGATGTACGATGCGTGTCGGTACCTTGATATCATCGATAGACGGTAGGGTAAGTTCGATCTCTTTGAGACGCTCAATCAGTACCGCCCTATCGCACACTTTCGGATCGAAGTGAATCTGCAGCGAACGGATACCCGGAGTGATATCCGTAACCCCCTCTACCTCAGCTTCTTTCATCGCTTCCATAAGTACATGGGCTCGGAAACGCAGTTCGATATCAAGCTGCATCTCGCCGTATTCGACCAGCAGGTTCGCATCTCCCGACTGGCGGATGACCATCGTCGGAAGCTCCCCTTTTGCTTCATCGGCAAAGAGGAGCGGAGAAGTGATCGGTTGGGGATCAAGAAAAGGACGTTCATCATAGGTAGAAAGTGTAGCAATCGCCTCTTCCTGTGCACTGAGCATCTCCATTGCAGTGTCGTGTTCTACCGGGACGAATTTCACCTTATCGCCCGCACGCAGCTGACCCATCTTCCATAATTCCGCACTCACGATAGTCACGGGACAGACAAATCCGCCTAAACTAGGACCATCAGGACCGAGGATGACCGGCATATCACCGGTGAAATCCACTGCACCGATCGCATAGGCATTATCATGGATATTGGAGGGGTGAAGCCCCGCTTCACCCCCATCGGTACGTGCCCATTGCGGCTTTGGACCGATAAGACGTACACCGGTACGGTTGGAGTTGTAGTGGATCTCCCACTCCGACTCAAAGAAGGTCTTGATATCCTTCTCCGTAAAGAAATCCGGAGCACCGTGCGGTCCATAGAGCACACCGATCTCCCATCTATTTTCAAAGTTGTGGCGCGGTGTTGCTGCTCCCTTAGCGATATCACCATGAATCATCTTATCGATGTGAAGGACATCACCCGGTACAAGCGTACGTCCGGCATGACCACCAAACTGTCCGAGCGTAAAGGTCGAACGGCTGCCAAGATACTCTGGCACATCAAAGCCGCCGCGAACGGCAAGGTAGGTTCTAAACCCTTCATTGTGCACCTTCTTAAGCTTAAGCACACTGCCTGCCTTGATATGCAGGACTTCATTCATGCTCACTGGTTCATTGTCAATAAACGCATCGATCTCTGCACCGCAAAGTGCGACAACACTGTCTGTGTTAAATCGCAGCATCGGTCCTCCAATAGCGATCTCGAGCCCCGCTGCCCTTTCATCATTACCAACTAGACGGTTGGCATAACGGAAACTGAAACTGTCAAACGGCCCTGAAGGCGGCACACCGATATCCCAGTATCCGCTGCGCCCGGGGAAGTCCTGGATCGTTGTCTGTGTCCCGGGTCTCAGAACGTCAATGCTATGCAGTGTGTAGCTGAAACCATCAAGATATTTTGTCGTCTGTTTGCCCGCTTTAAATACATCGGAAGCAACGATAGCACCCAGGTAGCGTAGATTCGTCTCGATACCGTCAATGCGGGTATTTGCAATAGCGCTGCTGATTTTTTCAAGTGCCTCTTTACGGTCGCTGCCTTTGACAATAAGTTTGGCGATCATCGGATCATAAAATGCAGAGACGTTCAGACCTGTTTCAATAAAGGTATCACAACGGATACCCTCTGCAATATCCACATTGGTCAAGACACCTGAGCTCGGCTGGAAGTGTTTCATCGGATCTTCTGCATAGACACGTACCTGGATAGCATGTCCTTGGGGTGCATGGACATAGCTGTAAAGCCCCGTATTTTCACCATAAGCCGTACGGATCATCCACTCAACCAGATCGACACCGGTCACCTCTTCAGTGATGCCGTGTTCAACCTGCAAACGCGTGTTGACCTCCAGGAAATAGAATTCGCCGCTCTCTGTATCATAAACAAACTCGACGGTTCCTGCCGAACGGTAAGCAACCGATGCGGTAAGATCTTTTGCCGCTTTGTAGAGTGCTTCTCTTATCTCATCAGTGATCAGTGGTGCAGGCGTCTCCTCTATCACCTTCTGGTTACGGCGCTGTACAGAACAGTCACGATCTCCCAGTGTTGCAACGAAACCTTTACCGTCACCGAACACCTGCACTTCGATATGGCGTGCTTTTGCAACATATTTTTCCAAAAAGATTCCGCTGTCGGAGAAGTTGTTCTCGCTAAGACGCTTGACTGAGTCATAAGCGTTTATCAGCTCTGCCTCGTCAAAACAGA
Organism: Candidatus Sulfurovum kebritense; assembly: GCA_047689535.1. GTDB lineage: Bacteria > Campylobacterota > Campylobacteria > Campylobacterales > Sulfurovaceae > Sulfurovum > Sulfurovum kebritense. The sequence continues at coordinate 98,357 of JBEWPZ010000002.1, forward strand.
GTTGCATCCCGATACCACCTCCTCCGGCAGTACTTTTGAGCATCACTGGATAACCGATGCGCTTTGCTTCGCTTTTGGCCTCATCAAGATCGCTTAAGAGAGATGAACCGGGAAGAAGCGGCACATCATTGTGTTCTGCAAGTGAACGTGCCGTGTGTTTGAGCCCAAACTCTTCCATGTGCTCCGGGCGCGGACCGATAAAGGCGATACCTGCCTTTTCGCAAGCACGGGCAAATGCAGCATTTTCACTTAAAAAACCGTAACCGGGATGGATTGCTTCAGCACCGCTTTGCTTTGCAACATCGAGGATCTTTTCAGTATCGAGGTAACTCTCACTTGCAACACCGTGGCCGATATAGTAGGCCTCATCAGCGAGGCTGACATGCAGTGAATCCGTATCAGCGCCGGTGTATACGGCAACTGAGCCTATGCCCATTTTTTTAAGCGTACGGATAACGCGGCAGGCAATCTCCCCGCGGTTGGCGATCAATACTTTGCTAAACATTCTATTTCCTTCATTTTCAGAGTGATTTCGGGCCGTCCCGGTCGTTTCTATGCCACAGGTCGTCCAGCGGCACGGGAAGCGTTATACTTCCTCTTATTATTCAAACCATTTCGGAAAGCGGTTTTTGCTTTCGAAAAAATGCATATCATGGTTGGGCCAAAGCTCAGCACCGGTTTCATCAGCAAGCTTCTTGAGCTTCCTGATGCTTGCAATGGCCATCGCTTCGTCATCTTGCCAACAGAGACCCGGTGCGATCTCCTTTTCAAGGTTTTCACGCAGATCTGCCGCATCGCCGCAAAGAAGAATAGGTGAGCCTTTTGGCATCTCAATCAGCATCGACATATGTCCCGCGGTATGACCGGGGGTTTCAACAGCCCGTACACCGGGGACAAGATCGTATTCTCCCTTGTATACATGCCAATTAACGGGACACGCTACATCCTCTTTAAAGTACGCTGCATCAGCAGGTTCATAAAAAGCTTCGAGCTCCTTCTGATGTACGTGTACCTCTGCACCGCAGAATTCACATACCCCACCTGCATGATCAAAGTGCAGATGGCTGCAGAAGACAACATCGATATCCTCCTTTTCCAATCCAAGCTCAGCTAGGCGATTAGGCAGGCGCTGCTCCTCGGTCATCTGCGGCGGACCGAAGGGGAACTCCTCGTTTTCATAGAACTTTTTACGTTTCACTTCATCCGTGATCTTGGCGTAATCGCACCCGACATCATAGAGGATACGGCCGTTGGCAGTTTCGATAAGATACGCCAGGATCGGCGCATTTATAATAATGCCTTCACCATGTCCACGTGTAGAAAGTCTCTTTTCATAACGGTGGATTCCGGTAAGGATGGGCCAAAACTTCTTTACTTGTGTCATTGTTTCTCCTTTAATGCGCTGTTAAAAACGATACACCGTCAACACCGATAAAGTCTCTTCCTTTATGGACATCCGTATCTGTTGTATCCGAATTTATCACCCGTTGCACACGGTAACGGTGGTAGCTTTTGAGCAGGTTGGCAATGGAGAGTACCTGTGTCTCATCGTTGCCATACAGCTTTTTATGGAGCCCCGGCAGTCGGTACCAAGGCTGCATCTGCTTGTCGTGGTGGACATTGTGATACGAAAAATTCAGTACCAGAAGGTTGAGCCACGGATACTTTAGAGACAGTACATTGGAAAAAGTATTGCGTTTTTCAAATGCACTGTCATACGCTCTGACCTCATCGCCGCTGGGCTGGTCTAGTGTCTCATAGAGATCATAAGTGTGCTGATGCACGTCCATAAAGCGCATCACTGTCAAAAAGAGCATGTATGCTATAGGATAAAACAGAAGCACTTTCCACGAGATACTCGTCAACATCGCAAAAAATGCGAGTCGAAGTACCAATACAGTCACGACACGATGTCGAAGATGACGGCGGCTCTCTTTTACAAACGGCAAGATCACTACAAGAGCATGCATCATGATCTCTAACGCCGGGATATAAAACCACTCAAGTACCCTAATCAGTTTCAGTAACTTCGGATACTGCTGCAAGCGCGTACGAAAGTCAAACGAAACGATATCTGCACGGTCCATATGATGACGCACGTGTTTATGTTTAATAGCCTCATAAGCACTGTAGGATGCACCGCACAACCAAAGCAGCAGTTCGCCAAAAAGCTGGTTGTCAATGCTCTTTTTAAAGAGTGACTCATGGGCGCATTCGTGAACGAAATAGGCTGCGATCACCATAGCGTGTGCTAAAAAAAGTATACCCAGCACATTCAGCCACCAAGCATCGGCCAGTATCGCTGCAAACCCGAAAATATACGCTGAAAACATATAGCCCCACGCCAAAAGGTTGGGAAGCAGTGCATCATCAAATCTAAAGTGTTTGGCGGCCGTTTTCATCTGCTTAATCGTCCCAGATAACCATCTGAATAGGCGATGGATCGTAGTCGTTACAGGGGTTATTGAGCTGCGGACAGTTGGATACCAATACCAAAGTGTCCATCTCCGCTTTCATATCCACATAATCGCCAGGCTTGGAGATACCATCTACGATAGCCAGGTGACCGTCCTCTTCAACCGGGACATTCATGAAAAAGTTGATATTGTTGGTAAGGTCTCTTGGGTCCATCTCCAATTCACCGATCTCAAACAGATAGTTGTCACGACAGCTGTGCATATATTTCGTATCATGCGAATATCTAACCGTGTTACTTTCAGCACTACAGTGACCGCCTAGTGTATCGTGGTTACCACAGGTGTCTGCTGTGATCTCCATCATCACATTGTCATCAGTGGAGATCAGCTTCGTCCCTGTTGTCACAAAAATGCTTCCCTGTTCTCTCACAGTATCCGGGGCAGAGTAACGCTCTTCATGATCATTGGCATTATAAAAAAGCGTATCGACCGCCTGACACCCTTTAAGATCGATGATACGCAGCGTCTGTCCTTTTTTTACTACATAGCTCCAAGGCACACCTGCTGCGACCTTTTCATTATAGATTGCGTCTTTCATATCTCTACTCATCATTCTCTCCTTAGGCAAAATAGCGTGCGTTGTTGATGAAAGCACGCTTCGATTGTGGGGTGAAGTTCACACATAGGTCATCCTCTGTAACAGGGTCTGCTTTGTGTATTGTCAGCTGAACATTACTCGGGTTGTACCCGCCCTCTTCCATTACATGCGGTGTGTTTGAGAGTACAAGCAGTACATTCATTTCTGCACGAAGTTCGATATATCTTCCCGGTTTTGGGCGCTCTGATGAGAGTTCAAGTTTACTTCCCTCTTTGACTTCCACTTTTCTAAAGAAGTTGATCGCAGGGATCATGTCACGTTTTCCCATACCGTATTTGCCAAGTTCTACCAGGAAGTTCTCTCTATCACTCTTGTAGTAACGGTTACGGATATGCTCAAAATCACCTTCACCGAAACGCTCTTTGATAATGCGGGGGTTACTTATCCCTGCGATGGCATCGAACATCCCATCTGTCGTATCTTCCGTGATCGAAAAAAGCACACGCCCCAGTTCTGAGTATAGCACTCTTCCTTTACCGAAATAGGCATTGTATTGGATCTTTACTGTATCAGCTGAGTTAAAACGCTCCGCTGTATTGTCAGCATTGTAAAACATTGCCGAAAGGGAGCCCAAGCCATCTTCCGTTGTAATGCGCAGCTTGTCACCACGCTTAATGATTTTCGACCAACGTGCCCCGCCCGGGAGTACTTCGTCGAGGATAATTGATTCTGGTTTCAGATTTTTGTGTTCAGTTATCACTGTTTCTCCTTCATAATTGTTTCGGGCCGTCCCGCTCGTATCAATGCCGAAAGTCGTCTAACGGCACTGGAAGAAATACTCTTCCCTATATGTTTCAAACCTTTATGGTCTTGTCGATCTCATCTAACACGGTTTCATTCGTTTCTCCGACAGGAATGTCGTACGTGATACGTGCACCATAGGCATTCGGCAGCTGTGGATCGTAACGTACCTTGTCAAAGACCAGCAGCCGGGTCCCCAGATAGAAGCCCTCATGCAGGTCATGTGTCACCATAACAACTGTGAGGTTGTTCTTTCTCCATAGGTCCAGAATCAGAGCATGCATATCCGCACGTATCCCCGGGTCCAGAGCCCCGAAAGGCTCATCAAGCAACAGGATCTTTGGCTTTTTCACCAATGATTGCGCAATGGAAAGGCGCTGCTGCATCCCTCCTGAAAGCTCGCTGGGGTACTTGTTGGCCGCATCGGCAAGACCGACAGCTTCAAGCATCTCCATCGCTTCTTTCTCAGCCTGTTTTTTTGCTTTTCCGAACAAACGTCCGAAACACTTCGACTGTTCCAGTTCGATACCCAGCATGACGTTTTTCAATACACTAAGGTGTTCAAACACCGAATAGCGCTGAAAGACAATCCCGCGTTCGACACCGGGTTCTTCGGGGAAAGGTTTACCCTCCAGCAGGAAAGTACCCTTCGTCGGGTACTCCTGTCCAAGCAGCATCTTCAGAAATGTCGTCTTTCCACATCCCGAAGGACCAACCAGCGTACAGAACTCGCCTGCTTCGATATCAAGCGTCAGTTTCTCAAGTACGACGTTATCACCGTAGCTTTTCCAGAGATTCTTAATAGATACAAGACTCATTAACGCTCCTTTCCTGCGTCATACCACTTAAAGGTACGGTAGTTAAACTGTTTCAACAAATAGTCGAACAAAAATGCCAGGATAGTGATCCATACTACATAAGGGAGGATCACATCCATCGAAAGGTAACGGCGCACCAGGAAGATGCGGTACCCAAGCCCTTCTGTCGCCGAGATCGCCTCTGCAGAGATCAAGAAGATCCACGCCGTACCGAGTGTCAACCTGACCGCATCCAGTAGACGCGGAAAGATCTGCGGCAGTACAACGCGCAGGGTGATCGTCCAGCTGCTTCCTCCCAAGGTCTGGGCCTTGATGAGCTGTTCAGCCGGCATCTCCATGACCCGTTGTTGCAGATCACGAACGATCAATGGTGTTACCCCGATAACGATAAGTGCTACTTTAGCCATCTCACCCATCCCAAAGACGATGAATAAGATGGGCAAAATAGCCATTGGCGGCACCATGGAAATAGCCGCAACAAATGGAGAGAGTCCTGCGCGAACGAATGGAACGAACCCGAGAGGGATCGCTATCAACAGTGCCAAAACGGCACTGATCATAACCCCCAGACCAAGACGTTCAAGCGAAGCAAGCGTATCTTCAACGAAAAGGTATTCACCCGTACGTTTACTCTCGGTAAACGCCATGCGGTCAACCGCTTCGACAAAACTGCTCATTGATGGCAGCAGTTTGTCATTCGGATTTTCCGTCAGTCTTACATCAGATGCTACGATATAGATCAGCAAGACCATGATAAAAGGCAGCAGTCCCATAATCAGCGCCGTCGGTTTAGACGGTCGGAGGTTCATTAAACGTTTCATAGGAGACCTTATAGTTTCCCTTCAGCAGCCATCTTGACGTAAGTATCGATGAAACGAAGCTTGATATTACCTTTGTCGCCGAAAGTTTTATCTCCCGGGAACTCCATACCGATAAACTCTGCATTCGGTGCACCTTCACCGAGAATTCCGTGATCAAATGAGAATTCGCTCACTTTTTGCATCGTCTTAGGCAAGTTTTCACTGTCAGCAAATTTAACTGCATCAGATGGCTCATAGAACATCATAGTAGAGTCAAGCTGTCTTTTGTAACCTGCAAGGTCAGTCCCTGAAGCCTTCGCCATAAATGTCAGTGCTTCTTCATCCCCTTTTTTCATAAGCTCCATTACTTCGAACCATGCACCTGTAAGTGCTTTAGCAAGTTTTGGGTTGTCCTTAAGCGTCTCTGTATTGATCACTAGCATATCGATGATCTCACCTGGAGTCTTACTGGAATCAAAAACGAGATTTGCACTCGGATTGTTACTGAGGATCTCGCTGAGCTGTGGATTCCACGTTGTCAGCGCTGTCACATCATCCGTACCGTAAGCTGCAACCATATCTGCATCAGAAGTGTTGAGAACCCTCACATCTTTTTCGCTTAGCCCAACAGTTTCAAGTCCGCGTGCAAGAAGGTAATGCGATACAGAGAGTTCGACAAGGTTCACTGTCTGGCCCTTGATATCTGCAAGGTTTTTCTTCTCTTTGAGGATGATACCGTCGTTACCGTTGGAGTAGTCACCCATGATCACCGCTGTGGAGTCTACACCGCCGGCTGCAGGGATGGTCAGTGCATCCATATTGGTCATAAGACAGCCGTCAAATTTACCTGCGGTATACTGGTTGATCGATTCGATATAGTCGTTGACCTGTACCATCTCGATCTCTATACCGTACTTCTTGGCCCACTTGTCTACGATCCCTTTTTGCTGAGCGTAATCCCAAGGCATCCAGCCGACATAAATAGTCCAGGAGACCTGGAACTTCTCTTTGACTTCGGCATATGATGAATTGATTGAAAGTCCTAGAACGAGAACAGAAAATGCTATTTTTTTGAATACTTGTGTAAGTGTAGATGATTTCATCTGGTATCTCCTAAATAGATTTGAAACACATAAGAAGCATTAAACCTCCCGGGCTTTTGTCCCTCCGTGTAACTCTACTTAAGAGCCGGCTGCTCTCGGACCAGTCATCTTTAAAAAGATCGGAACCCTAGCTGCCTTGTAATCTTAACAATGTGAGGTTATTCATACCTCTTATATGATTTCGTTATAGTGAGTATATTCTATTTATGACGCTATCTATACCTTTCAGTTGTATAAAAAATATACAATTTGCTTAAATTATTATTAAATTAAATATAGGAATTATTTCACAATGCCAAGACGGCCCTTCAATCCAAGGGTTGTCGTATATCCGACTTCCGTGAACCTCAACTTCCCTGTCGAGTCAAAGATAAATGTCGTAGGGAATGCTTCGATATGAAAAACCTCCGCCCATTTCCCCTCTGCATCATTCACTACACGAAAACGGTAACCCTTTTCTCTCATATACCTCTTAAGTACCTCATCTGGGCCTGACTTCACAGCAATACTTACTACCTCATACTCCTCAGAGATCGCCTCTATATTGGCAGCCTCGGCTTTACAGGTGGGGCACCATGTCGCCCAGAAGTGTACGACCAGAGGTTTTCCCTCCATCTCTTTGCTCCTAAAAGTGCTGCCGTCGATCAGTCTAGCCTCTATCCGGGGTAAAGTGTCGCTTTGGAGTTCGGGGCTGCGGAGATAACTCAAAACATTACTGATCACAAAGAGCATCACTGCAAAGATCACGATCTCTTTGAGTAGCTTTTTTGTCTTCAGCTTCATATTTTCAGCATTTTCAGTCTCTGTTGAAGCACAGGGATATATCCTCCGCCGTAAAGCGCTGCATGGACCAAAAGCGGGTAGATCTGATAGAGTGGTACCTTGGTCCCATAGAACTCCTCGCTTAAAGGGTGTACCGTGGTGTACTCCCCAAAAAATCGTTTTCCGAAGGTATCAAAAAGCAGGATAAAGGCCAGCTCCATCTCCCTGTCACCAAAATAGATCGCCGGGTCGATAAAACATGCTCCGCTTTTGTCATACAGAACATTACCGCTCCAGACATCTCCATGGAGCAGAGAGGGAGTGATCCGGCTCATATCGATACGCCTGTAGAGTCCGTTGCAGAGTGATTCAAGCCTCTCCAGGAGCGACTTCTCTAACACCCCTCTGTCGTAGCACAACTTCGCCATCGGCAAGATACGCATCTGTGAGAGGAAAAGTCCCCAGTTGTATTGTGTCTGTTCATTGTTTTGAGAGAAGGAGGCAAGCGTTGTGTTGTAGTAGTAGCCGTACATCCGGCTTTCATTGCTAACCTGATGCAGTGATGCCAGTGCTTTGGCAGCTTCACTCTCCTCATCGTAGCTGACATCCCGACACGGCTCGATATACTCCATCACCAATGCTTCTCTGGTAGAGACGATGATTTCCGGGACACGCAGCCCATATTCGGCAAGATCCTGCAGCATCTTTGCCTCTATCAGCAGATCCTCTCTCTCCTCTGAAGTCGTCTTGATCACAACGGGCTTTCCGTTGTGATGCGCCCGGTAGATATCCCCTATCTGTCCGCTACCGAGAGAGTGAAGATCATCCAACTCACAGTTAAATCGTTCCGAGATTCCTTGCAACGTCACTTAGAGATCCACACCGTCCCAGAACTCGTCATAATCCAGGTTGGTCATCATATTCTCATTTTCGAGGTTCTTCTCCAGCAGCATCTTCTGCTGCGCCTCAAAGTAGAGCTCCAATGCCTCTTCAAGCATCGTATTGACATCTTTGTCCAGGAGTTCACTGTAGAGCTGAAGATTCTCTACTGTGGACTCTTTAAATTCTATTACCATATCGTTTTGCATACGCTATTTTAACAAAATTTAGTTTTCAGGTGAAGGAACATGATCAAGGACGATATCAATGATCTTATCATTGGTAAAGTCATTGAACTTTGCATGCTCTGTCTGGATGATACGGTGACGGAATACATCATGGATCACCTCTTTCACGTCTGTGACAGCTACTTCGTCTCTTCCATGCATCCATGCATGTACCCTTGCACACAGATCCAGGGCCATTGTACCCCTGGGACTGACACCTACTTCGATCAACATCTCAAGCTGTTTACTCCGGTACCGAAGGGGATAACGTGTCGCAAAGACCAGCTCGACAATATACTTTCCTATCGCTTCACTGCGGCCGATATGCTCCAGTTCATTACGTGCGGCCAGGATCAACTCTTGGGGAACCTTCGGCTCCTCTTTCGATTTGGTTTTCAGACGCTTGTTATGCGCCTGTTCCAGGATCTGATACTCAGAAGCCGTATCGACATAATCGATCTTCACATGCATCAGAAACCTGTCTTTCTGGGCCTCCGGCAAAGGAAAAGTCCCTGATTGTTCGATAGGATTCTGCGTCGCGAGAACGATAAAAAGTTCAGGAAGCGGATAGGTCTTACCCGCGATCGTTACCTGTTTTTCCTCCATCGCTTCAAGCATTGTCGACTGTACTTTTGCAGGTGCACGGTTGATCTCATCGGCCAGGATCACATTCCCGAAGATGGCACCTTTTTCCAGATGTAAAACAGGCTTTCCGCCCACTTCGTAGACCTTCTCTCTCCCGAGCACATCCGAAGGCTGAAGGTCCGGTGTGAACTGTATACGCGAAAACTTTGCATCGATCACCTCGGACATTGCCCGTACGGTCTGTGTCTTGGCGAGTCCCGGTAATCCCTCTACCAAAACATTACCACTGGCAAGCAGCCCCATGATAAAACGGTCTACGACCCTCTCTTGTCCGATGATCTTCTCATTCATCTGTGTTCGCAGTGACTCTATCGCTTCTTTTGGTGTCATACACCCTCCTTTGTTGTTTCTATTGTATCAAAAAGTTTAAAAAAACCGGGGTATCACTTTCCAAGCAGATAGATAAGATCAGGAAAGCGTACGATAATCATCAGCGCCAAAAGCTGTAAAAGAATAAACGGTATCACCCCCTTGTAGATCGCAGCCGTACTGACTTTGTCTCCGGCTGCCCCCTTCAAGTAAAAGAGTGCAAAGCCGAAAGGCGGGGTAAGGAAAGAGGCCTGAAGGTTCATCGCGATGAGAATAGCAAACCAGATCGGATCGATCCCCAATGAGGCCACGATCGGTACAAGGATCGGTACGACAACAAAGGCGATCTCAATAAAGTCGATAAAGAATCCAAGCACGAAGATCACCGCCATGGCGATGAAGATAAACATCCACTTATCTCCCACTTCACCGGCAAAGAACGTCATCGCCATATCCCCGCCGCCTAGCTCATTGAATACCAGAGAGAATGCCGTCGCACCGATCAGGATCATGAAGATCATTGCCGTGAGCTTTACGGTCTCTATCGCGGCATAACGCAACATTTCAAGAGAGAAACTTTTTTTACCTACTGCCAATAGGACCGCACCCAGCACCCCGATCGCTGCCGATTCTGAAGGTGATGCGATCCCGGCAAAAATAGACCCCAATACCACGCCGATCAGGAGCAGCGGCGGTATGATCTCTTTCAGTGCGTCTTGTACTACGATACCGTAAGGTTCATCGGTGATGATCGCAGGTGCTGCTCCTTTATTCAGGAAGGAGACGATCAGGATATAGAGAATATAAAGCCCGATCAGGATCAAGCCGGGAACTACAGCTGCCTTGAAGAGATCTCCTACCGAAAGGTGCATCTGGTCTCCCAGGATGATCAATACTATCGAAGGGGGGATCAACTGTCCCAAGGTACCGCTGGCTGCGATACTTCCCGAAGCAAGTGTCGGCGAGTAGTGCTGCTTCAGCATCAGAGGTAGTGCGATCAGGCTCATCATCACGACTGAGGCTCCCACAATACCCGTACTTGCAGCCAGTATCGCGCCTACCAGTACCACCGAGATCGCAAGACCACCCCTCACTCTGCCAAAGAGTTTTCCCATGGAGATGAGCAGCCCCTCTGCCATCTTGGACTTCTCCAGTATCAACCCCATAAAGATAAAAAGCGGTACGGCCATCAGCGTGACATTCCCCATGATCCCATAGGTTCTGTACGGCAGCATCTCCAGTACATGAAGTCCCAGTTCATCGGTGATCAGCGCAAAGAAGAGTGCCACTCCGGCAAAGACAAATGCCACCTGAAACCCGCTCATCAGTAAAAAGAGGGTCAAAGCAAACATCAGGATCACCGGGTCGATCCAGTAAGCCATACGGTGATACCATGCCGCATAGACCAGTACTCCCAGCACAGCGACAACCCCCAATGCTTTCCAAAGCACCCTCTTATGCTCCAATCTTCCGTAGGCCTTGATGATCTCGCTCAGTGACTGCAGTACAAGCAGTACAAATGCCACCACCAGCACTCCTTTGATCAACCAGCGATGTGTCAGTCCGCCCGGATCCGATGAAACCTCCTGCTGAATGTAGCTTTGGTAGGTCATATCATACGCATCATAGATCAGAAGCAGTGAAAAGGGGATCACAAGAAGCAGTTGTGCGAGTATCTGTACCGCAGCCTTTGTATCTATACTATAACGGTCAAAAAAGATATCCACCCTCACATGTTTGTCATGCTTCAGTGCGTAGGTAAGTCCCAAAAGAAAAATGATATCAAAAAGATGCCACTCTACCTCCTGCAGTGCGATCGTACCTGCACTGAAAAGATAGCGCATCATCGCATCATAGGCTACAAGCAGTGAAAGCACCACCACCAGTAACGCTGCCAAAATACCGCTGTATTTGGAGAGGCGATCAAGGTAATAAGAGAGTTTCAAACCGTCTGTCATCGTTGTTTATCATCCGTTCTGTTCATAAAAAGATTTTACCCTATCTCAACTTCATATCCATCTAAATTTTAAAATCCTTGTTTCAAGAACCGGCAGATGTGAAGCAGCAGCAAGAATGAGTCACATGAAGAAACTTTGTTGTCTTATAGAATAATATGTGGATTTATCTGGAGGGAAGGTACTGATTCCCTTCCACGACTACCAATGTGAAAGGGGGAACAGATCTTAATATGAGCGTCAAAAAACGCACTTAGCCGAACATCTTCTTCATTTTGTCAAACAGTACGCCTGTAACACCTTTCGGCTTTGCCAAATCTTCGATATATTGATTATAACTCATCTCCTTCTCCTCAAGATAACCTTTCAGATAATCGATCGAAGCATCCATACCGTGCTCTTCTTCAATCTCGAGCATTGTTTGATAGAGAGGTTCAATCTCCTTGACCACACTCTTCGGTGCTGCCTGCCTATATGCGATATAGTTACGTATCTTTCCTTCTCTGTCTCTTTGGATATCGAAATCGGTCGTTACCCAGTAGTGATCACCGTTTTTTGCAAGATTTTTGACGACTGCCATAATATTTTTACCGTTCTTGATACTCTCCCACATGAGATAAAAGACTGCTTTAGGCATATCGGGATTTCTAAGAATGTTATGAGGAGAACCTACCAATTCATTCTCCTTATAGCCGGTAACTTCTACAAATTTATTATTGCCGTAAGTGATCACGCCTCTTTGGTCTGTTTTGCTTACCAGCATATCCTTTGCATTTAACTTGATCTCTCTGTTCGTCGGATGTGGACGTAACATTGTTGTCTCCTTTTTATATTTCCTCTTTTTAAATGAATATTTATTGTAATAAGTTATTACTTTATAATCAATTAAACTTATAATTAATGTAACTATACATAAATAATTATTATTTATTAATAATTATTCTCTATTATAGAGAAGCTATCATGACACGCTCTTTTCTTTCTCCTTTCAATTCACATTGATTTAACATACCTGATGTAGAATTAGGGAGAATGCGAGTATCTATTTTAAACAAGGAAGTTAAAATGGAATCACGGAGATATTGTCCGTATTGTAAAAGCTTTGATATCAAAAGAAAAACAAGAGGGTTTTTCAAAAAATTTCTTCTGAGAGTACCGCCTCTCTACCAGTGTAATACATGCCAGAAAGTCTTTACTGAAAAAGAGACGGCTGAAAATAAAAAAGCCTATGAATAAGAAGAGTAAACATTTTGTAGCAGTGACACCGTCTATGGTTCTTTAATCCAATAAAAGCAATAAGCCTGAGGTAGCCTCTCCGAGGATCGCTGAAACACTCCTGTTTTCCAGGAGTTCTTTCATCATACTTCTCGCTTCAGCTTTCTCTTCCGGAGTCGTATCGCTAGTGTCTATTCCCTCGATCAGTTCAACAAAAGCGTCAGGAATGTTCATCACGCCCGTCTCTTCCATCTGAGACGCGGTAGAGCGAACAACTTTCTTTTGAACAGTTTCTGTTTCCTCTTTGGGTTTATCCCTGTTTTCGATCTTTACGATATGCTGGGGAGGAATTCTGTTGATCCTCTCCTGAAACTCATACGCAGTCACAGTAAAAACCATCTCCTCACCGTTATCGAGCGGCCTGATGATCTCGTAACCGGTATCTACAACGATCTCTAATGTTTCATCCAAAAAAGTCAGCGTGTTCCCGCTGCCAAATCTTGTTTTGTATGGTCCCCGCATATTCCCCTCTTTATCTACAATATATGCATCATCCGTATACAACTTCTCTAACATCATACGATACAACCTACCTCTTTAGTGATAAAATACTATACCATAAACTTTGTGTTCTCTTTAAAAGTCAAAAAAAGGGGGGGAAAGTCTCTGAAAAGCTGTACACAGAGTTATGCATTTCGCGTAAAGTGATTGTCTCTTGTAGATGTTTTAGCATGGTCGGAGCGACCGGACTTGAACCGGCGACCTCTACCACCCCAAGGTAGCACGCTAGCCAGACTGCGCCACGCCCCGATAAGAAGGGGAGTATTATACAGCATAAAAACTAAAGAAAAATTTATTTCCAGTAGGTATCCAGCCTCACATTCCACCCTTTTCGCCAGCGCTCCTCGCCTCTTGCCGGTGGCGAGTTTTTGATACGTCTGCTGAGCATCGCTTTGGCCGATTTGGCAAATGCCCTGTATTTGTTCGGGGCATTTTCATCGAAATGCTCAAGGACCTGCAGCAGTCCCCACCCCTCCCCTTTATAGCGTTCACTCTCCAGTGTCCCCTCTCCCTTGAAGTTGGTATAGTCCAGCAGGATATAGAGCCCTCTCTCATCGATGCTGCCATCCTTGTGATAGAGGATCTTCTCAAAACGCCGTTTGATACGTTGCTCTTTTTTCTCGTCATCGATCGTACTCAGCATTTCCGGAAGTGCATGGCTGAGCCTTAGGGCCATAAATTCCGCCTGCTGAGGCATCGTACGCTTCAGGAAAGCAAAGAGCTCACGGTATTTTTTCGTATTTGCTTTTTTGGCACGGTAGAACGCCGCTTTGGAGTTCCATGGAAGCGGTGTGTTGGCGTCCAACCACTCAGGCATCGCTGCATTTCGTTCCTCCATAAAAGCAAGTACCATAGGGAAAACCTCTCTAAAACGTTCGGTATGTCCCTGACTGAACCAGATAAAATGCCCGATCCCTACCGATGCAAAATCCTCTCCTTCGTTCCAGTGTACCAGATACTTGTCGAGTCCGGCCCCTTCATTGAGCCAGACCTTCTCGGCGATAAACTCCGCCTGTTTCTGCGTCAGCTTCAATTCCGAAGAGAAAAGTGACATCATGCTCAAAAGTAAAAACAGTATAGCCCTCATAGTTGCTCCATTAATCAATATCCAATATACTATCAAAAATCAGATTACAGGGGATACCGATCATGCGTTTCAAACAGATTTTTGCAGGCATGCTTTTTTCGACGTTACTCTGGGGCCAGACCAATCTTCTCAATGGCAACTGGCATCTCCGTGTGATGGACGGCAAGGATGTCCGTAAAGCCAGGGCGATCCTTGATCTTGACCTCAATAAAATGAAACTCTCAGGCTTTGATGCCTGTAATCGCATCAATGCCAAACTCATCCAACAGAGCGAGAACAACCTTCTGGCACCGCAGCTGCGTACCACACGTATGGCCTGCAGACAATCGATACATACATGGGTCAGTCAGCGTCTCCATCAGGTGATCAAAGAGGGGTTCACTATGAAACAGGAAAAAAGATACGGTATCGAAGGGCTCACGCTCAAGAGCGCAAAACATGAGCTCTTTTTGAAAAAGATGGGGGAATAGGAATTAGGAATTAGGAGTTAGGAGTTAGGAGTTAGGAGTTAGGAGTTAGGAGTTAGGAGTTAGGAGATTTTACAGGATCAGTTCATTATGTCAAGCAGAATAACATTTTTTGTAGCGTGGGCTTGCCAGCCCACGCTGTTAAATGTAATAGTGAATAGTGAATAGTGAAAGCGTTTCATTGTTGGGCTTTGCCCACTCTTCATCGATAAAAGCTTTTCCTGAAAAGCTTACCAAAACTGCTACTTGCTCCCTCCTGCCTGCTACTTACCTCTCTTTGCAGTAGGTTTGGCTTGAGCGCGTGAGTGGAGCGAAAGCGTTTACTCTGCAGTAAATGAGTGAGCATGAGAAGCGTTAAGCAAAGGCAAACTGCTTTGCCTTTGTAGCTTCGGAACCGAAATGTTAAGCCATGTATTCGATCAAAGATGCAATAGCCAAATCTTTCGTCTGAGTTTGCTGTAGATTTGGTCTAATGGGTCTGAGTGAAGTGAGAGAGCTTACTCGTAGTAAGTGACCGAATAGAACGTGCCCCATTCGATCAAAGATGCAGTAAAATCAGACGAAAGAGGGTGCGTCGTTGGCAAAGAGGATCAGATCCCCTGTCCTCGTCTCCTCCACGAGCATCTGCTCCATCTGCGCTTTGCTCTCCAGTTTCCCCAGCTTCTCCACATCCACATGGGCTTTGAAGATCGGGTAGTTTAGATCCCCTGTGACGATCACTTTGTCAAAGACCTCGTTGGCTCTTTGTGCAACCTCTACATTGAGTGCATCGTCAACTTCTACCAGTCCCGGGGTGATCAGTACCTTTCTTCCCTCATAGGTTGCCGCCAGCTCGAAGGAGGCCATCATCCCATCGATATTCCCGTTGAAACTGTCATCAAGGATCACTTTCCCGCCTGCATCGATACGTTGAAGTCTGTGTGCTACAGGCTCCAGAGTAGCCAGCCCTTCTTGTATCTCCTCTCTGCTCAGTCCAAGCTCTTTGGCTATCTGTACGGCTGCTGCAAGGTTCATTGCATTGAAAGCACCAAGGATATTTGCCTGATACTCTACCCCATCGAGTCTGAAACTGGTACCCTCCAGGGTCGCTTTTACCTCTTCGATCACAGCCTGCGGTGCAGGAAGTACGGTCTTGATGTTCAGGTTCTCTTTGCTTCCGAAGGTATGGACATTCTCTTCAGGTTTGACCATCGCACTCTCGTGTACCCATGCAGACTTTAGACGCCCGCTGAGCAGGATCTCCATTTTTGTGTTGCGGATGTTCTCCAGTGTCTTGAAGTACTCGATATGCGCCGGGCCGATCTTCCCTACCACAACATAGTGCGGGTTGACAAAGGTGGTGATCTCTTTGATATCCCCTTCTCCTCTGGCCCCCATTTCAACAACATAGACTTCAGTATCTTCAGGCAGATCATCATTGACATCTTTCATCACACCCCCAAGGGTATTGACCGAACGCGGTGTCGCATAGGTCTTGTATTTTTGCGCCAGGATATGGGCAATGAAGTTCTTGATACTGGTCTTACCGTAACTTGCAGTGATCCCCACAACGATCATATTTTCCATACTGTCAAGCTTCTGCTCTGCTTTACGCTTGAAACCCTCAAAGAGCATCTTCTCAATGAACATCGAAACAAAATACGCCAGGAAAAGCGGAAGTACTACCCCAAAGTGTTGAAACGCCACCGCGATAAAG
Source organism: Candidatus Sulfurovum kebritense (assembly GCA_047689535.1). Lineage (GTDB taxonomy): Bacteria > Campylobacterota > Campylobacteria > Campylobacterales > Sulfurovaceae > Sulfurovum > Sulfurovum kebritense. The sequence continues at coordinate 114,697 of JBEWPZ010000002.1, forward strand.
ATCGCAAACAACAGCAGTGCTGCATAAAAGCGCTTTACCCTGCTGGTAAAGACCAGCGGCTTATCAAGTCCTTTATACCAGAGGTATAACAGAGGCAGATAGCCCAGTACCACAACAAACCCGAACTCGCTTACCCCATCTATCAATGCATAGAGTGCAAAAGGTACCAGGAAGTAGACAAAGTGCCACCAACTCTTCGTATGATGGAAGATCACACGCTCGAGCTTGTAGCTGTACCACTGAAGGTTAGTGATGAAATAGTACCCGATAGCGGCAATAAAAAGCAGATAGGCAATAGTATTGAGTATTAACATTAATTTTGTTCCTTACATTCTTCGATAATGGTTTGTGCGATAAACTTTTTATGTTGCAAAAAGAAGTAGTGGTCACCATCCAGTGGATAGAACCTGCTGTCAGGGATCAGACCTGCGATCTTCTCACCGGTATAGAGCGGTGTCGCCGTATCCTCTTTCCCCCAGAAACAGAGCGCTTTTGAACGGCTTCTTGAGAATTCATGTTCAAAGTCCTCATCCACCACGTTTTTGAACGTCTCATACATCTCATAGCTCATCCCCTCTACATCGGCTGAGCGGAAGATATCCCTGAGCCTTTTGAACCCCAGCGGTTTCAGCAGTTTGAAGGTAGCGATCTTCACTTTCACCGACCACGGCTTCTCTGTCACTACACCTGCACTGGAGAGCAGTACAAGGCACGGCGTGTTCAACAGTGTCGCTACCTTGCCCCCAAAGGAGTGTCCCATAGCGATCTTGGGCGAAACCCCTACCGCTTCCAGGAAAAGGGTCACGATCTTTCCGTACGCTTCAGTGGTAAGGATCATCTCATTGCTGCTTCTGCCGAATCCCGGCATATCCAGATAGATATGTTTATACTCCGGAAGGGTTTTCCCAAATGCCTGTTTCATGATCTCTTTATTGCTGCCCCAGCCGTGAAGAATAAGGATCGTATCCTTAGCAGTAGGATTGAGAAGTTCATAGGAGAGTTGAAATGGTTGATTGTTGTAGATGATCTCTTTTGATGCCATAGTATACCGTTCAATAAAATTGGGATATTTTATCATAACGGCACTTATGCTACAGACTTAAACCTTTGGCAACCTTTTATTCACGAACTAGAGTTGAGAAAGAGGAAAAGTCGTTTTATTCCCCTGGGAGCTGGGTTCATCATTAAAACGTTCCGTGATCGTAACATTGCCGTTGCTGACGATGAAGGTAACCACAGCATCTCCTTTTTTTGTTCTCCAACGCCCTTTTGCGGACCCCCAGAGCACTCTGTTTCCCTCCACTCTGCACTTATAGTCATAACGGTCATTTTCACCTTCTATACGATATTGAAGATAAACCACTCCATGTTTTCTTTTTTCCGTTTGAATCGCACTATGATCAACACCCATAACTGAGGAGAGTGCTGCCTTGCAGATCTGCACATGGGTATAGGCATCACTGGATGCGCCAAACAGAGTGTTAGAAACCAGTAGTAAAAGCATTACGATTTTTATATGTAACATTTATTCCCCTTTAGATGAACTATATCTGAATTGACCTTGACCAAAAAACTGAAAATCATTAATCAATATAGTTGTCATCCTTCATACGCTTCTCTTCTATATACTCCCGGTAAAGCAGCGCCACACCGAAAGTCACTACGATGAGCACACCTGCGGTGATGGTCAGTTTCACAAACGTACTCCAGCTTACCACATCAACCCAAAGTTGAAGTAACAGAAGTATCGCATAGAGTACAAAAACCATACCGCTGATGATACTTGCAATTTTCATTACTTTCATCTATCGTTTCTCCTTTTGCATAATCACCACATAGCCTTCTCTTTTAAAAAAAAGCAGCATTCTTCGTACATCTTTCTCCATCGTCACCACTTCCCAGCCCTCTCTTGCATTCGCATTGAGAAACTCTGAAAAACGTACAGGATTGATCTTGGATTCACCAAGAAGCAGTGATCCGAGCATCCCCTCTTGATAGATAACGGCTTTATACTCTTTCATCTTCTTCTCCTTTTAAAAGATTAGCTTCTGATCCCTGTCAAATCCGTAGATGTCATGAAACATTAACAGTTTTCCACTTTCATCTACATAACTTGTCAGATATGCCGTATGTACCATCATCCGTTTCTTTAAAGCCACATCATATGTTTTTAACGAATGGTACTTTTCCATGATACTCTCAAGGGTCTCGTCCGTAAAATTATTTGCAATATGTATCAACATATCGTTTGGTTTTTCCAGTCTTACACAACCATGACTGAACGTACGTACTTTCCGTTTAAAGAGCGACTTTGCCTGCGTATCATGCATATAGACAGAGTGTCGATTTGGAAAGATGAACTTGATACGTCCCAGTACGTTACGTTTGGACGGTTTTTCAATAAACTTGAACGGTACCTTGCCTTTACCACCCTTATAGGCAGTAAGATTGAGGTCACCTAAAGCAACACTCCCGGACTCCAGGTTATAGTCACGGCGTATGACCATATTGTTGCGTGCCAGATAGGCAGGGTCCTTCAGTACCTTTGGAATGATCTCGTTTCTGGCGATACTGTCCGGTACTCCCCACTGTGGATTGAGTGTAATATACTGCATCGGTTCTGCGAAGATCGGGGTTTGAAGATGCCTCTTTCCCACGATCACTCCAAACTTCAATTGTGTCTTATCCCTTTTTTTGATACGTACCTTAAACTCCGGGATATTCACCAATGCATAATCCTCTCCCAGGTCGGGACGCATGATCTTGGTTCTCTCTATGTTCAGGCGGATTGTACGCAGTTGTTTTGGTGTCACATTCCCTTGGTCTTTTAAACGATTGTATGATTTTACCAGTTTGGGGAACTGTTCGGTGGTCGGCAGATAAGGCTTGAGAATATTTTTGATCGACTGCCCGGCTTTCAGCGCTCTAAGCAGCTGTGTTCTGTCCACTTTTTGCAGATAGATATCGTAGTGTGATTCGATCTTTCTCCCTTTTTTAGCCTCCTGCACTTCTTTGAACTTTTCCAGGTCGATACAACTGTTGGTAAGATTTTCCGTATAGGCCAAGAGCATCTTACTCATCAATCTGGAGTTTTCTGTCTTTTTTACCTTCTGATAGAGTAGCTGCTGATCACAGATAGAGGCATACCTGTCTTCTTCAAGTATCTTTAGAAACTCCGCTTTTTGTGAAGGCCTCCACCCCTCTTCATCCGGTGTATCGACACAGCCGTTCATCACAACCGCGGTCAATAACATTACCAGTAGTCTGATTTTCATTCATTCCCTCTGATCTTATCCATTCATGAGATGCTGATAGCAGACATAGGCACTTGAAAATGCCCACTGGAAATTATATCCGCCAAGTCTCCCTGTTACGTCCAGGACCTCACCGGTAAAGTAAAGTCCATCCTCCTTCTCGCTCATCATGGTATACGCATTGACCTCCTCTGTAGAGACACCGCCTTTCGTCACTTCGGCTTTCGTATATCCGAATGTACCCGCAGGAGCGAAACTATAGTGACAAAGAGATCTTAAACGTTCCAACTCTGATGAAGTAACTATTTTCCCTTGTTTATCTTGCAGATTTAATTGTAGCAAAAATCTTTTGGTTACACGCTTTGGCATAGGCAGAAGTGAAGAGATATTTTTTTCACTGCGTGTAAATGCTTCCCAATCCATCTCGCCCAGAAAATCGATCTCGATCTTCCCTTTCTGCCAGTACAACGATGCATTGAGTACAGCAGGGCCGCTGATACCTTTATGTGCAAAGAGAAGCGAACCCTCAACCACCTTCTCTCCCACCGTGATCTTTACCTCGGTGGAGACACCTGAGAGCTCTTTGAAGAAGAACTGCTCCGGCTGCAGCGTCAACCCTACCAATGCCGGTGCCGTCTGGACAATATGATGTCCGAAGGTCTCTGCAACCTTGTAGCCTATATCACTGGCTTTCAACTGCGGATAACTGAGCCCCCCGGAAGCGACAACCACCTTCTCCGCTTTTAGGACTCGTTTATCGGTTTTTACTTCAAATCCCTGTGCCTTTTTGGCGACACGTATGACCTTCTCACCGAGCAATAGGTTCTGTCTGCTGCTTTCTCTCTGGAAGATCCTCAAGATCTCTTTGGATGAGTTGGGGCAGAAGTACTGGGTACCTTTACGCAATACGGGTTCAAGCCCTCTCTCCGCCAGCCAGGCCAAAAGCATTGTTTCATCAAACATATCAAGGGCCGGCTGGATAAAATACTCCTCACCCAGATAGTAGGCCGCATCGATCACCTGATTGGTGATATTGCATTTGCCCCCTCCGGAGACCTGGACCTTGGCACCCAGCTTCGTATTGGACTCTATAACAGTTGCACTCTTTGGAGGCAACAGAGCGGCAAGCATCATTGCACTCGCTCCGCCACCGATAATCACGATCTCATTCATGAAGGAGATTATAGCCTAAATGATACCAAGATAAAGAAAAGCACTCTGGAAACACAGATAAATTTTTGCTATACTAATAAAAAGCACGGTCAAGGAAAAAGAAGATGAAGCGATGGTTACTCCCCATTACTCTGTACTGTTCTGTGGCATACGGCAGCCTCTTTGTCATCACTGATCCGAACAAAAATACCGTAGAGGTAAAGCACCTTGAACCTACCCACAATGCTGCCATTGCACAAAAAACCAGCGAATACTCTATACAGGCACTCTATGATGAGTTAAACTCTGCCGAGAAACATGCACGGAGAGCCTGGCTGGCCCAAGAACGTGCCAAACATCTTGCCATCGCCAAAGAGCAGGCAAGAAAAATGGGGGTTGACTTTACCCTGACCACGGATCAGAGGACCAAGATCCTTGAAGATGCCAAATATTTTAAAGGGGGCAGATATGTCTGGGGCGGGACCACCCCTGAAGGGTTCGACTGTTCGGGGTATGTGCAGTATCTCTACAAGAAACACCATATCGATCTGCCACGCACTGCCTGGGAACAATCCAAGGTCGGAAGAGAGGTAAAACCGGATGAACTGAAAAAGGGAGATCTGCTCTTCTTCCTCACCGACCGTAAACGCAATATCCCGATCACGCATGTAGGTATCTATATCGGAGGCGGTGAGTTCATCCATGCTGCCTCCAGGAAAAAAGGGATCATCATCTCACCGATCACACACGGGAGTTATGCCAGAACCTTTGTCAAAGCCAAGCGTGTCATAGAGGATACCGACGATATCTATACTGCCCGATTGTAAGATCAAAGCCTCTGCAGTTTTTTCAACCCCTCTTTTACCAGTGTACCGGTATCGCCGCTGCAGCCTGACAGTGCCTTCCGGATCGCCTCTTTTTTGAAACCGAGGCTCTCCAGTGCCATCTCAGCCTCCATCATCGATCCGTTCTCGCTGCTCCCTTCGCTGCCATCCACGATAAAGTCCGCCAGCTCCACCAGGATACGGCTGGCTGCTTTCGGTCCGATCCCCGGCACTCTTTTGAGAAGCCCTACATCCTTGGCGCTCACCACCCTCGCAAAGGTCTCCGGCGTAAAGGTCGAACAGATCGCCAGCCCTACTTTCGGTCCCACGCCATTGATCTTCAGTACCGTATCGAACATCTTCTTCTCGTTCATATCTGTAAACCCGAAGAGAAGGTGTGCATCTTCACGTATGATCTGTGTGGTAAAGAGCTTTACCCTCTTCTCCTGAATCGCATTGGAGGTATTTACCGAGACCATCACCTCATAGATCAATCCGTTGACATTGATATGTACAAACGTCGGATCTTTACGCTCCACGACTCCTTCAATTCCTACGATCATCTTCACTCCTTGGCAACGTCATCCTCAGCTTGCCCCAAGGGCATTTCCTTCGGGCAACCGGGAATCTCAAATTGATTATCAAAGTATATCAATACTTCTTTAGCTGAATAAAATATATGTCATATTGTCATATTTTCTTTTGCTCTGCGCGTATGCCCCAATTACACACCTTTTACACACAGAGACTTTACTATTACACGAATATTACACAAAAAAGGCATCTCTATGAACAATATTATCGTATCAATACTCTTCGCGGCTCTACTCACACAAACGACTTATGGCACTGAAAGATATGATGACAAATCATTCCGTGTGATCACCAAACTCTGCGGTATGTGTCACGGTACCCCTTTCTACTTTGCACACGAAAAAGGCGAAGATACTTGGAAGGAGTACTTTGAAGAGGATCAAACACTGGTTGATCTACACAGGAATGACCCCAAGGCCCTGAAACGAATTCAAAGCAAACGTTTCAAGCACTACAAAAAGAGGATCCTGAAATTTTTCATAGCCAATTCGAAATATTCGGGTGCCGTGCACGGATGTGATGCCAACTTCTGCGGTGCACACCACTAGGTGACCTGAAGTAAAAAAATATTGATATCATTCTAATTCGTAAAAGGTGAAATATGCAACTCGTTATTGTTCTCTTGGGTGCGGTACTTGGATTTATCTACGGCTACAACAGTGACGGATTTATCTTTAGCTCAAACATCTGCCTGTTTGCCGGGCTGACGATGATCATGCCCTCTTTGTTCAAGGTCAGGCTCTCCGATGTGACACTGGTATGGGTCTATCGCACCGTGATCGCAAAAAGCCTTTTGCTTAATTTCGTTCTTCTCCCTCTTTTTGCGGTGATCATCGGCCTGGCTACAAACGATTACGGTATTGCCGCAGGAGTTTTTCTGCTCTCTGTACTGAGCGGTGGCGGGATGGTGATCTACTGGATCAAAAAGTCCGGCGGTGACACTTCTTTGGGATTTATCATCCTCTTTATCAACCTGCTTTTGGTATCGCTCTCTTTCTTGATGCTGCACCTTTTCGGTATCTATACCGAAAGCTATTTTTCGACCCTCTACACAGAAGATACAAACAATATGAGTAGTTATGCAAGACTGGTCGTGACACTGCTCATCATTATTCCTTTTGTCACAAGCAGGGTCATTATTTTGATTAGACCGCTTGCCGCTTTCATCGAAACCTATCGTACCTATATCAGCAATATAAGCATCTTTGTGATCCTCTTTTATCTTTTCGGCCTGCAAAGTACACAGAACCTTGTCGATCTCTTTGATATGCAGCCTGAACTCGTCTGGATCTCCCTGGTCGCGGTCATTGTTTTCTATCTGCTTGACCTTCTGGCTGCTCGTTTTATTTTCAACCTTGATTCACCTCAGGAGAAAGCGGCATTCTGGCACAGTGCCACACGCTACATCACCCTGGCACTGGTCCTCTCAACCTTTTCTATGAAGGCCTTTGGCGTCTCCATGCTACTGCCGATCATGTTCGCCTATCTCATCCAGATACCGTTTGCGATCCTGCTGGATAAAAAGCTGGGGCAGAAAGAGTAGCATCGGAAGTACAGAGCGAGACCATTTCCCCTCCAATATATCGGGTCTGAGGATATGAAAGACCCATGGAAGTGGAGACTTTAGTCCCACAACTATTTTTTGGCATAAGAGAGATCAGGTCATCTGCATGCTAAAAGATCTCATTGCCAGGTTTACAAAGAGGCATCTCCTTTGGGCAACTGGGATCTCTACGTCAACACCCTATATTACTGCGCCCTGAAGATCGCAGGCGCTTCCAGCTCGGCATTTTTGACGATCTCCTTCAGTTCATCTTCATCCACGATCTCGAGCTTTTTCATCATCTGGATCATCCCATGGCAGTATCCCTGAAAATACTTGATCTGTTCCCTATCCTGGATCGTTTTGGCCTGATAAAACCGCTCCAGCACTTTTCCAAGTTCTGCGATATATGCTTGTTTCTCCAACGTTATCTCCATCTGCTTCTCCCGCTTCTCTGGTTATATGCATACTATTTTAGCCAAAGGTTCATTATGCTTTGAGTTGTTATACTAATGTTCCTAATGTAATGGGAAACATGCAAACTTCAAAAGGATAAACATGGTTCATGCTAATCTAAAGTGGTCAAAAAGTGAAAAGGAAGCTGCCAGATCTCTGTTTGATCTGGCCCGGCAGAGGGACTATGGGAGACTCATGAAGAGCGTAAAGGGTTTTCCGATGGAAGCAGGAGAGGATATCTGGAGGCTCAGGGACTTCCTGAACATGAAGGCCAAAGCGTTTGACCGGAAGTATGACTACAGATACTCCAAACTTCCCCGCCTCTTTGCAGAGTATGCGGATGAGGGTCTTCTGCACAGGGAAGAGCTGGAGAGACTCGGCGAGGAGAAAAAAGCGTATATTACAAAGATAGTGGATTGTATCCAAGATGTGAAGAACCTTGGAGAAGAGGTATGAGCCACCTTCGTTCCGTGGGAACGCATACATCACTCCTCCATAAAAAGGCTTCTCTAAACTACAAAATGCCTGTATGCATTCCCAACGAGGACGTTGAGAACGAGACCAAAATCTTAGAAATCTTAGAGGTGACAATAACAACCTACTTCCTTCCCCTCTTGATAATTCCATGCACCGCCTGCTGTGTAATACCCAATACTTTGGCGATCATATGCTGAGAGTATCCCTGTTCATATACTTGTAGTACGAGCTTGTTTCTTTCCTGTTTGTCTTTAGCTTTGGAAAACAGGCTTTGCAGCTCGGCTGCCAACTCTGTTGGACTTTTCTCTCTATTCGGTGCTTCTACCAAAGAGGCAGCTTTTTTCATCTCTTCGAGTTGACTGGCATCTACACTGCTGTTCATAAAAGCTTTGATCTCATCTACATTGTCTTGATAATGTTCCACGACCCAGGAGTTTTTCAGACACTCAGGTATCTGTGCAGGGTTGATGAAGTAGTGATAAGAGCTAAAGGGATATTCTTCCAGCTCTTGTACGATACCGGCTTTAAGCGGGTTTTGTTCGATGTAGAGCATCAGTGTATAGAGGTATGCTTCATCTGTCACATACCACGATTTAAATCTCCCCTGCCAGAGGTGCCCTGATCTTTTATACTTTTTATTGAAGTAGATAGCATAATTCATATTGAGCTGTCTCATGAATTTTGAGAGGGTTTCTTTTGTGATCTCTATAAGCAGGTGATAGTGGTTATTCATCAGGCAGTAGTTATGTATTGTAATCCCATAACTTTTTGCATAAAAGCACATCAGCTCTTCAAAGTATTCACAATCTTCTACATCTTGAAAAACTACTCTTTGCTCTACGCCTCTGTTGATGATGTGGTAGTAACCTGCTATCTCTATACGTGGTTTTCTTGGCATACTTTCCCCCCTTCCTTTTTCTGGGTTCAGTATAACATAAAATTAAAATGTTGTTGTTGTCACCCGACCCCTATATTCCAGTATAACATAAAATTAAAATGTTGTTGTTGTCACCCGACCCCTATATTCCTGTCGGTTCAAGGTATGACGAAGGTAGCGGTATGCACCCAATAAATGATTTTCAATACAACCATTTGTGTCGGTTCAAGCTATATAGAATGTGCCCACGCCAACCAACCACCACTTTTTCAATACAACCATTTGTGTCGGTTCAAGCTTGCGGGAAATATGCTACCACAATCGTCCTGCATCTTTTCAATACAACCATTTGTGTCGGTTCAAGGCACTGCATTCGCTCCGTTCCCCCAGTACACCCATTTTCAATACAACCATTTGTGTCGGTTCAAGAAGCGTAGTAAGCACACTATTGTCGTAGAGAGCATTTTCAATACAACCATTTGTGTCGGTTCAAGGAGGACCCGCTCCCTAAGCTCGACGCGCTTGCGATTTTCAATACAACCATTTGTGTCGGTTCAAGACGTCTTCCCCTGTTTTGGAGGAGAATATATCAGCGTTTTCAATACAACCATTTGTGTCGGTTCAAGCATGTAGACAGTCTTGGGTATGAGCGGATCATCACTTTTCAATACAACCATTTGTGTCGGTTCAAGGCAGTTTCAGGCTATTTTCACTGATCTCCAGTATCGTTTTCAATACAACCATTTGTGTCGGTTCAAGTCGCAGTACCACCAATCTACAGGACACAATTATGATTTTCAATACAACCATTTGTGTCGGTTCAAGATTTTGCGTTTTCGCATCTCTCTGCTGCAGCTTTCCAGTTTTCAATACAACCATTTGTGTCGGTTCAAGCTATCATGGATGGAAAGCTTCATCGTGTTCCCGTTTTTCAATACAACCATTTGTGTCGGTTCAAGTAGCTGCAGAGCTGCAAAGCACTACCCCGGATCTTATTTTCAATACAACCATTTGTGTCGGTTCAAGTAAATGGGAGGGTAAAGTAGGAGCATCTTTAGGTATTTTCAATACAACCATTTGTGTCGGTTCAAGATGTTGTCAACATCTGTCATAAAGCTGTCTATCGTTTTCAATACAACCATTTGTGTCGGTTCAAGCGCCGATATCCACGAGAGACTCAAACGCCTCATCCTCTTTTCAATACAACCATTTGTGTCGGTTCAAGTTAGAACCAGCACACGCAAGCTGGACAGGAGAGAGATATTTTCAATACAACCATTTGTGTCGGTTCAAGGGGGATCAACGCAAACCATTTAACAACGATCAACGATTTTCAATACAACCATTTGTGTCGGTTCAAGGCAAATATCGCTATCTTATCAGTTAGATCCTCGATTTTCAATACAACCATTTGTGTCGGTTCAAGTCTAAAATTTGTGGGGCTTTTCTTAATACTCAAATTTTCAATACAACCATTTGTGTCGGTTCAAGATGTATAAAGACGAAAACAATCGATTCTATACGAATTTTCAATACAACCATTTGTGTCGGTTCAAGTAAAAAAGAGTGAAGAGAAATTTTGGCTTTATCATAATTTTCAATACAACCATTTGTGTCGGTTCAAGTGCCTGTGAAGACGATCACGGATGAGCGTATGCTTTTTCAATACAACCATTTGTGTCGGTTCAAGTTGTTGAACTTTGTTACTCATCATTTACTCCTTATTTTCAATACAACCATTTGTGTCGGTTCAAGAGACCATGCTGCTTGCTGAAGAGAAGGTTGATCCGTTTTTCAATACAACCATTTGTGTCGGTTCAAGATTTAAAAAGGAATAGCAGTGGCCATATCAAACAATTTTCAATACAACCATTTGTGTCGGTTCAAGTTTCTACCTCTTCTACTTAGTGTGTTCCCAAACCTTTTTCAATACAACCATTTGTGTCGGTTCAAGACGACTTTGAACCGACGATCTCGATCGCTTCATCAATTTTCAATACAACCATTTGTGTCGGTTCAAGGTTGATCACTGTACGTTTGAACCGGGAGAGAAGCTTTTTCAATACAACCATTTGTGTCGGTTCAAGAAAAATAAAGCGTACCCTATTACACCGATACACATTTTTCAATACAACCATTTGTGTCGGTTCAAGAAGCAGTTGTGTCGGTTCGAGCGGTTTGTGCTGCTTTTTCAATACAACCATTTGTGTCGGTTCAAGTTTCTATCTGCAAAAAAAGGGAACGTGATATTAATTTTCAATACAACCATTTGTGTCGGTTCAAGCTTGCCGACAAGGTAAGATCAGTCGCACCGCATGTTTTTCAATACAACCATTTGTGTCGGTTCAAGAAGTAGGTGACATATACGACCTGTTGGCGGACGCCATTTTCAATACAACCATTTGTGTCGGTTCAAGGCGCCTGTTGCGTGGTTTTCAATCAGCGCATCACCTTTTCAATACAACCATTTGTGTCGGTTCAAGAAAATGTCTTTATCCTTCTGGAAGTCGTACGTTACTTTTCAATACAACCATTTGTGTCGGTTCAAGTCTTGATTCACACGCAGAGGATATAGTCGATTTTGCTTTTCAATACAACCATTTGTGTCGGTTCAAGAGGTCTGTGGTAATGCTATAGTCTATGGTGATGCTTTTCAATACAACCATTTGTGTCGGTTCAAGGTTCAAGCCTTGATACTCGGTCTGCCATTTCGGTGTTTTCAATACAACCATTTGTGTCGGTTCAAGGGTAAGAGGTACAAGCCGTCTACGATCAAGCATATTTTCAATACAACCATTTGTGTCGGTTCAAGGAGCATTCTTCGCATCACGTCTGTAGTTTCTCCTTTTCAATACAACCATTTGTGTCGGTTCAAGAGGGGAGACAATCAATCTGCTTTT
>JBEWPZ010000002.1:126873-128559 GCA_047689535.1 Candidatus Sulfurovum kebritense
TTTTCAATACAACCATTTGTGTCGGTTCAAGAGGGGAGACAATCAATCTGCTTTTGTGTTCTGGGCTTTTCAATACAACCATTTGTGTCGGTTCAAGCTGGTACATAATTCTCCTGTGAATCAGCGATAATGTTTTTTCAATACAACCATTTGTGTCGGTTCAAGATTTTAATTAAATCGTTCATGTGTTTAGCCTTTTTGTTTTCAATACAACCATTTGTGTCGGTTCAAGTTAGCCTCTGGATATCTCCAGTAAGTGTCTCGCCCTTTTCAATACAACCATTTGTGTCGGTTCAAGGTACACTCCGGACATATACCCGATGGACGAGAGGTTTTCAATACAACCATTTGTGTCGGTTCAAGGAAAAATGCAAAGCTAACCGACTTCTTTGTAAGCTTTTCAATACAACCATTTGTGTCGGTTCAAGTGTTTTCGCTGAGTTGCCTTGTTTTGCTATACGGTTTTCAATACAACCATTTGTGTCGGTTCAAGTGTAAGGTCTGAGGCTGAAAGGCTTGGGCTTAATCTTTTTCAATACAACCATTTGTGTCGGTTCAAGTTTTGGGAGGTGCTAAAATCTATGATGTTGTCTTCTTTTTCAATACAACCATTTGTGTCGGTTCAAGGGATTGCCTTCGCGCTTTTCGTGGTCGTACTTCCTTTTCAATACAACCATTTGTGTCGGTTCAAGAACTGCATCATGAGATCGACAAACCTTCTATCCTTTTTCAATACAACCATTTGTGTCGGTTCAAGTCTCTGACCAGTTCTCGATACGAAGCAGGAAGACCTTTTTCAATACAACCATTTGTGTCGGTTCAAGCACGATATTGTGACGGTCTCTCTGTTCTGTAGTAGTTTTTCAATACAACCATTTGTGTCGGTTCAAGGCGAATACGAACACACCATCTAACTCTACTCCTCCGTTTTTCAATACAACCATTTGTGTCGGTTCAAGCCATCCATGTTGATATGCTGCTCTTCGCGCTTCATTTTTTCAATACAACCATTTGTGTCGGTTCAAGTCGTTGATAGTGAACCACGGTTGAACTCTTCCGGTTTTCAATACAACCATTTGTGTCGGTTCAAGGATCTCCATGATCAGCAGCCGTATCGATGGTATCGATTTTCAATACAACCATTTGTGTCGGTTCAAGATCTCGTTGTCCTCTATCACTATCCCGGTTGCAGTTTTCAATACAACCATTTGTGTCGGTTCAAGCTCCCTGTATCGCTCCGCATTCTCCTTGATCATATCTTTTCAATACAACCATTTGTGTCGGTTCAAGGTAGTGATTCCCACGTGTATTCAATGCAGTAACGATTTTCAATACAACCATTTGTGTCGGTTCAAGGAGCTTGGTATTGATGATGAGCAGCTTCATGAACTTTTCAATACAACCATTTGTGTCGGTTCAAGCGAGAACTGGGCTGAGCTGAATGGTGTAGAGAGCATTTTCAATACAACCATTTGTGTCGGTTCAAGGCATTCAAGGAAAGGATGGACAGTAATGCTTCAAATTTTCAATACAACCATTTGTGTCGGTTCAAGCTTACTATCTTAATGAACCACAAGCCACCCTCCTGTTTTCAATACAACCATTTGTGTCGGTTCAAGAGCTCATGGCTCAGCGTTTTAAAGAAACGCTCGATATTTTCAATACAACCATTTGTGTCGGTTCAAG
>JBEWPZ010000089.1:0-1586 GCA_047689535.1 Candidatus Sulfurovum kebritense
TTGTAGATTCGGTACTCTCCGATAAAATGAGAAAGTAGGTCTCCTTTGAGGTAATACCTCATTTGTGTTATGCATTTTGCAGATAAAAAAAAACACAAAGAAAGGAGACCCAAATGCAGGATACCACTTATGATCATTATATAGCAATAGATTGGTCTATCAAAAATATGGCTATTGCTAGAATGACAAAGAAATCCAACAAGATAACAGCTATTGATGTTCCATCGGATATCGAGGACTTACAGGCATATTTGAAAAATCTCAGGGGAACCAAAATATTAGCAATAGAAGAGACCACTACTTCACAATGGCTATATGTCGAGTTAAAAGAATATGTGGACCAGATATTGATTTGTGACCCCAATCGGAACAGGCTACTGAGTGAAGGACCCAAGAACGATAAAATCGATGCCAGCAAATTGGTTCAACTTTTAAAGGCTGGGCTGATGAAGGAAGTTTACCATTCTACAGACAAGTTCTTATACCTGCGCAGGCTTGTCAGTGGTTATGAGGACTTAGTCAAATCGGGGGTCCGCTTAAAGAATCAACGCTATGCATTACTGAGGGCCTGCGGGAGAAGCGGTGAAGAAAAAACGGGCAGTACATTAGACTCCCCGGGGGACCAATTTGTACTTGAATGTTTGGATAGACAAATTGAAGCATATGAAGAAGAGAAGGAAAGTTACGAAAAAGAATTTGAGCGACTTTCTCGAAAGGAATTAGAGATCAAGCATCAGAAGAGTCTCCCTGGTATCGGTACGATCAATGCGGTAAAAATCGTTGCACGTGTGGTAAATCCTCATAGGTTTCCTGACAAAGGTCATTACTTGAGTTACACAGGGCTCATCAAGCTAGAGAAAATAAGCGGAGGAAAAAATTACGGCAAAAAGAATCCCAGGTACTCGCGGCAGTTGAAAAGTGTTTACAAGTCATCGGTTTTGGCAGCGATAGGAGGCAACAATCCAATTAATGACTACTATGAATACTTGATCCGAGACGCTGGCTATTCGGTGCACAATGCAAGACAAAAAGCATGTCGCAGATTGGCCATCTTAAGCCTGGGTGTTTTTAAGAGTGGCAAAAAATATCAACCTTACTGGAGGCATGATGTAAAGGATAACAAGGAAGCTATATCAGGCCTATAAGTACCGAGTTTTGAACAAATCCCATTTTAAAAGTGGATAACGGTCTTATAGGTGAGGGGAGAGAGCTCATTACGCCTCGTAACATACCTGCTCTGGCAGGTGATAGTTCAACTCTCCGATTAGCCCCCCCTCTATTCCTTGAATTTATCGTGGCCCGTTCCATAGCATACAGTTGATTTGCTGTGGATAGAGAGCTCATATAGGCGAGTAAGGAATACTGATATATCCTTTTTTTCATAGCCTGGAGATAAAGCAAGGCCGTTAAGATTGGAAACGTGGGATTTCAAACCAAGGTATCAGGTAGGCGAAGGCCGGAGACCGTAAGCAAGAAAAGTGCATTTTTTTGCTAATGGAGGAGTTTTTTTTCTTGACTTACTTTCTCATAGGCGAGGCGGAGGAAAGATATGAGCGCCACTACGAATTGAAACGCCAAGGGTATGA
>JBEWPZ010000057.1:0-9199 GCA_047689535.1 Candidatus Sulfurovum kebritense
ATTGGGAAATAAATCTGAGGATTTAGCTGTCTAAAATATTCAGGCCATTATAGATTAGTGATTCGTAATTCGTAATTCGTGATAGGTACGAAGAGATAAAGTCGATATCCTTCTGTGTCGGTTCTGCCTGGCAGCAGGCGATGAGGAATTGGAGTTCGTCATTGAGAAGGTCGGTGGGCAGGGTACTCTTTTGCATAGGTGATTATAGCAAGAAATTAGCGTTTAGTATTTAGCGTTTAGAGTTCAGGGGTTGTAGGGGCGGTACCGTCGTGTCTGCCCGTGATGGGGGCATGGTTCGACAGGCTCACCACGAACGGACTTCGACAGGCTCACCACGAACGTAAATTCTTAATTCGTAAGTGGTGATGGTCCTCGTTCCTGCGGGGTTGTCGCTGCGCTCGGACGGTGATTGGTGAATGGTAGGGGCGGTACCGTTGTGTCCGCCCGGGGGATGAAGGAGGAAAAATATCCAGTAATGTCACTCTGTGATAAACTATAAACTTCATTTAATAGATAATAAAATATGATGGTAGAGATTAAAACAAAATATAAGGATACCTTATGCAAAGCAATCGTGTGACAAAACCTGTAGAGGAAAGAGAAGAGGCGGCTGTAGGTGAAACCAGCATGGTTGAGTCAAAACGCAAGGTCTACCATACGCCGGAGCTGGTAGAGCTCGGTGGGATGAAGCAGAGGACCAAAGGGAGTGGTACGGGGATTTCGGACAGTATCTTGCAGCTTAGCGGAGAGTTGATCCCTGGTGATAGCGGTAGCTAAAAGGATATGCAGATTGAATCGGCAGTAACGGCGCTATACAACCGTGCTGAACTTTGCTGTAAGCTTGCTTTGGATGAACGGTGCGGTGACGAAACATTGCTGGAGCAAGCCTATGCTGTTTGGGGCGAAAGATGCCCTGAATACCTTTTGGGCGACTTTGCTTTTTGTCTTTATGATGAGAAAAGAGGGTGTTTCTTTTGTGCGCGTGACCCGCTCGGTATCAAACCGCTTTACTACACTACGAAAGCTAATCACTACTACTTTGCCAATGATCTGGATACACTTTTCCATAGATCGCAAGTGGAGAAGCGTCTCAATAAAGAGATGATGATATCATTGCTGCACCAAGATGAGGTATCCTATGAAACTACAATGTATGAGGGTGTCTATCGTTTGCCACCGGGTCACTGGATGATCGTTGAAAAAGGGCAAAAACAACTATACCGCTACTGGAGACCAGAGACGATCAAGGTGAATTATCAGATCACTAAAGCGGAGGCGGCAACACGTTTCAAAGAACTTTTTGATAACGCGATCCAGTGCCGTATCAACGACCCTGATACAACGGCCTTCGAACTTAGCGGAGGGCTGGACTCCTCGTCAATCGTCTCTTCTCTTGCTCATAAGGAGAAGATCCATCATGTTTATACCATGCGTTTTGGTAAACTTTCCTGTGACGAAGGAGAATATATCGATACTGTTGTATCAAAGTATGACTTAGTCCCCAAAAGTTTACGGATCGATCAGACTGATTACAATGCCCAATACGACATGGCATTTAACTACAACGTAAACCCTCATTGGCCCATTCTGGTTACCTATACGATGATCTTCCCACTCATGGAACAGATGAAGCGCGACGGTATCTCAACGATCATTACCGGACAGGGAGGAGATCACATCCTGACGGGAAACCCTCATGTCCTGACAGAGTTGTTAAAGCGATTTAAGTTAATAGAGTTGATCCTCAATCTCTATCGCATCCCAAAGCGACGGAACAAGATAAGGAACTATCTGGTACTTCCATTCCTCGGTAAAAAAACAAAAATATTGCTAAAATTGTTATTGCGACGTCGATCTAAAATAGATTGTCAGGAAGTAAGACACGAGGAGTCTGTCGCTAAACGAACGCAGAAGTTTTCTCCGGCATTCGCTTATGATCTGGATACAGTGACAGGTCCATTGCATGCTTTGATGATGGATGCTTCGGCTTTCCATGCGATCGAGAAGCATTTCGGTGTCGAGTACCGACATCCCTTCTTTGATGTCCGGCTGGTTGAGTTTATGCTCTCGATGCCGCCGTGGTTCAAGTATGGGCAGGGACGCACAAAACACCTGCTGCGCATTGCGATGCAAGGTATCTTGCCGGAAAAGATCCGAAACAGGGAGGACAAGGCAGAGTTCTCTGAAGTATTGCTGCAACAGATCGATGCGATCGATCTGCCGTCTCTCTTGGATGCCTCTCAAATGGTCAGTAAAGGATGGATAGCACAAGAGGAGATTGATACGCTGTATGACAAGTATTGTAACCAGGTACTTTCAGCGGCTGACATTCTTAGGTTCTGGAGGTATATTAATGTGGAGTACTGGTACCGCCATACCTTTGTCGGAGAGCATGGTTCGACAGGCTCACCACGAACGTAAATTCGTAATTCGTGATTCGTAATTCGTAATTCGTAATTCGTGCACCCCAAGGGTATTTCCTGACGGGGCATTCGTGATGGAGGAGTGGGTATTGTCGCTTTGCGACTGTGGATCCCCGAGCGGGGTCGAGGATGACGGGGCATTACTTTGTGACTGTTTGTTGTCCGCTTTACGGTTTACGTCTGACGGATCACGGAGGAGACCTTCTTCGGAGAGTCTCTTCAGGGTTTTATAGACTAAGGGCAGGACTCCGTGGCGGTTGGCGAGAAGGATGAGGTTCTGATGCTTGTCGCTTTGCGACTGTGGATCCCCGATCGGAGTCGAGGATGACGGGGTGCCGGTCTCACTTTGCGACTGCGGATCCCCGCCTTCGCGAGGATGACGTGTGGGTTGAGGGGTGTCGCTTTGTGACAGGTAGCTGCGGATGAGGTCGGTATCGCACCCCACTTTCGTTTTAACGACGGGGGTATCGGCATTTAGTGCCAGATCCTGCGTCGGCTCCGCCTGGCAGCAGGCGATCAGGAAGCGCAGTTCGTCATTGAGAAGGTCGGTGGGCAGGGTACTCTTTTGCATAGGTGATTATAGCAAGAAATTAGCGCTTAGCGTTTAGTGAGGAATTAGGAACTAGGAGTGAGGAGCAAGTGCAGCTTGAGCTGCTAGTGAGGAATTAGGAACTAGGAGTGAGGAGTTGTTGTATGTATTGCGTGGCAATACTTTGATTTATGGGATGACGGGGGAAGCGCAGCTGAGCTGCAATTAAGAATTAAGAGTGAAGAATTAATAGTGATACGTGATACGTGAGACGTAATTGGTTATTGGTTATTCGTAATACGTGAGATGTAAAACGTGATACGTGAAATGTGATTGGCGATTCGTGAATGGTGGTGAGCGTTAAGCGTTTAGTGCTAAGTGTTACGAGTTACGTGAGGGGGAGCAGCTGGGCTGCGAATTGATAGTTAATAGTTAATAATTTGGGATCTTGTAGGGGCGGTACCGTTGTGTCCGCCCGGTTCTCATCTAAGTTTATAAAAATCTAAAAAATCAAAATAAATTGCTTGCTATTGTTTGTAAAAATAGTTAAAATATAAATTATGAATTTACAAAATGATACAAAAATAAAACAACTTTATCATATGTTGCCGGAGGGGGTGGTGGCTCCTGCTTCATGGCTAGCGGAGCAGGGCTATTCTATGCAGCTGCTTTATCAGTATACCAAAAGTGGTTGGCTCAAAAAAACCTCAAGAGGCTCATACATAAGAGGTGATGCGGCCCCCTCCTGGCAAGGGGCTGTTCTGGGGCTGCAAAAACTTGGCAACGCACCATTTCATATAGGTGGTATCACATCACTTAACCTTCAGGGGTATGCCCACTACCTCCCCTTCAGTGACGCACAGACCATATACTTATACGGCACGGAAAAACTTCCGGCATGGTTTAAAAATATCAAACTTGAACAAAAGTTCTGTGTGATGAAAAAACCCTCTTTTGATGGCGCAGGACTGAAAAGCATACCCTCCGGTATAAAAGAGTGGGAGATGGTGGTCTCATCTCCTGAGAGAGCTATCATGGAGCTTCTTTATCAGGTAAAACCTGATGGGCTTGGGTTTGAATTTGCAGCAGAGATATTTGAAGGACTGACGACACTTCGCCCATCTCTTCTCAATACGCTTTTAGGTAAGTGTGAAAATATAAGAGTAAAACGTCTTTTTCTTTATTTGGCAAACTACTTTAACCACCCTTGGGCAAAACATATAAAAGCCGATGGACTGGAACTCGGAAGCGGCAGAATGCAGATCGTAAAAAACGGTGTCTTTGACAATGAATTTTTAATCACAGTACCAAAGGAGTACCATGCTGGATAGAGGATCTATTTATTATAAACAGGTGCAGTTGCTCCTGGAGGTGTTGCCTTATGTCTCAAAAGAGGAGTGCTTTGCACTAAAGGGTGGTACGGCTATCAATATGTTTGTAAGAGATATGCCAAGACTTTCAGTAGATATAGATCTGATGTATCTGCCTGTAGAAGATCGACAAAGCAGTCTTCAAAATATTGCCCGGTCATTTGAAAGAATCGCTCAGACAATAGAATCTTCAATAAGAGGCGCTAAAGTCTATAGACTGGACCAAAGAGGCGATGAAACACTTTCCAAACTACAAGTCGAGAAAAACGGTGTCCGCATCAAAATAGAAGCATCACCGGTCATGAGAGGAACGGTAAGGGAGCCAAGCCTGCTAAGTGTATCGGCAAGGGTAGAAGAGGAGTTTGGTTTTGCGGAAACCAGAGTGGTCCATCTGGATGATCTGTATGCCGGAAAACTCTGTGCAGCACTTGACAGACAACATCCCAGAGATTTTTTTGATGTCAGGGGACTGCTTGACAATGAGGGGATCAGCGATACACTCATGGACGTTTTTATCGTGTACCTGATAAGCAGCAATCAGCCTATATCAAAACTGTTGCAGCCAAACCTGATAGATATAAAAAGGAGCTATACTGAGCAGTTCGCAGGAATGCCTATAGAGCCTATGCCATTGGAAATTTTAGAAGAAACAAGAGTGGAGCTTATCCGTACAATTCATGCTAAACTTACTCAAAATCACCGCAGTTTTTTGATAGGTTTTAAAGAGGGCAATCCCGATTGGAGCTTGATCCCTTTTGAGAAAATAGAAGCGCTTCCGTCCGTAAAGTGGAAAATCCTCAACCTTGAGAAGATGTCAAAACCTAAAAAGCGTGAAGCGCTACAGAAGCTAAAAGATATACTTGAAAGTTAGAAATTAGAATTTTTACTTTTTACTTTTTACTTTTTACTTTTTACTTTTTACTTTTTTCCGATTGTCCTCCCGGGGATGACGGAGCTGCGGAAGCAACCGCATTAAAGACCCAATTTTGAGTTATGTTATAATCATGTTATATTATAAAATATTTCATTATCAGGAGTGCGTGTGATCACAAAAAATATCTATTACCAGGTAGAGAAGAAGTATGCCGGTACCAGGTTGGCGGTGATAGGGGTATTGACCTTTTTGAGTTTCCTTCTGTTTGGACAGATAGGGAGTGATGTCGTCAAAAAGATGTTTATGATCAGTGTAATGCTGGGAGGACTCTTTCTGTTCTCTATGCTGCACTATGCCTTTGTCGTGCGTTATCCGCAGCGTGCGATCGGGATACGCAAGAGCGTGGTGGTACTGCTGGATGTGACAGTGCTGACGCTGCTGGTAATGATGTTCGAGCAGTACGGGATCTACTTTCTGCCCTTTTATGTCTGGCTGGTGATGCTCTCGGGTTCCAGTTTCGGGATAGGGTATTTCTATACCAGTATCATCGGTGCGGCGCTTTCATGGGTGACGCTGCTGCTCTACTCCGACTACTGGAGCGCACACTACGATATCCTGATCGCATTTGCGATGACCACCTTCCTGGTACCGCTTTTCTACCTCAAGTATATCGTGCGCATGCATGCCAAGAATGAGGAGCTGACAGAGGTACTGAGCACAACAGCCAAAGATGCGAGACATGATGAACTCACCGGCGTGGCCAACAGAAAGGTCTACAAAGAGGAGATCAGAGCTGCGATCAAGCGCAGAGAGTTCTTCGCACTGATGTTCATCGACCTCAATAAGTTCAAGGTGATCAACGATACTCACGGACACCATATCGGGGATGAGGTACTCAAAGAGGTGGTGAGAAGATTGACGAACTATCTGGGCGAGCAGGACTTCCTGGCAAGACTGGGAGGGGATGAGTTTGTGATCCTCACACGCAGGAAAAAGGTCTTCCTTCCCAAGTTTGTAGAGAAGATGGAGCAGGAGGTGATCGGGAAGTTCGATATCGAGGGGGTGACGGTGCCGATCGAGCTGAGTATCGGTATCAGTACCTTCCCGGATGACCATCGCTCGGAGATGATGCTGAGCAAGTTTGCCGATGAAGCGATGTATATCGCCAAGAAAGATCCTGAGCGGTATCATATGTTCTATGAAGCGCTCACCGATGAGCAAAAAAGCAGCTCGAACTGAGCGAGTTCAGAGGCTTTGAGAGATTTTTAGCTATAATTAGCCCATTTAACGTGTATTACGTATTTCATACTATATTTAAGGGTATATTTTGAGCGAAAATATTATCGGATATCTGGATAAAGACAACAACATTATCGATACTCAGAGCGCAGTCGACACCGCAGGTTTGACGCCTATCGAGTATGACAACAGCGAGAAAGCACTGGAGATCATCCGCCACTCTACCGCACACCTGATGGCTCAGGCGATCACCGAACTCTACCCCAACTCCCAGTTCTTTGTGGGACCGGTAGTGGACGAAGGGTTCTACTACGACTTCAGGGTCGATGAGAAGATCGGTGAAGAGGATCTCAAGAAGATCGAGAAGAAGATGAAAGAGCTTATCAAGAAGAAGTACACGATCGAAAAGTACGAGATGAGCAAAGACGAAGCGCTGAAGAAGTTCGCCAATGACGACCTCAAGCAGGCGGTCATGAGCAAGATCGATGACGATACGCTCTCGGTCTACAAGCAGGGGGAGTTCGAAGATCTCTGTCGCGGGCCTCACGTACCGGCATTGAGATTCCTTCACAACTTCAAGCTGACACGTGTGGCAGGTGCCTATCTGGGAGGTGACGAGAATGCCGAGATGCTGACCCGTATCTACGGGGTGGCCTTCGCGGACAAGGAGTCGCTCAAAGCCCACATGACGATGCTCGAAGAGGCGAAGAAGCGTGACCACCGCAAGATCGGTACGGAGATGGAGCTCTTTATGTTCAACGAATCGGCAGGATCGGGACTGCCGTTCTGGATGCCTAAAGGGGCAAAACTCCGTGCGAAACTCGAAGAGATCCTTCATAAAGCACACCGTGTAAGAGGGTATGAGCCTGTACGCGGGCCGGAGATCCTCAAATCGGATATGTGGAGAACCTCAGGGCACTACGCCTGTTACGGTGAGAACATGTACCTGACAGAGATCGATGAGCAGGAGTACGGGATCAAACCGATGAACTGTATCGGGCATATCCAGATCTTCAAGCAGACACAGAAGAGCTACCGTGAGCTGCCGCTTCGTTTCTATGAGTACGGTGTGGTCCACAGACACGAGAAGTCAGGGGTACTGCACGGACTGCTTCGTGTAAGAGAGTTCACCCAGGATGATGCACATATCTTCTGTACGCCTGAGCAGATCGCAAGCGAGGTGATCGATGTCGTGGAGTTTGTAGACAGTGTGATGCAGCTCTTCGGATTTGAGTATACGATGGAGGTCGCGACCAAGCCTGAGAAGGCGATCGGCGAGGATGCCGTATGGGATCTGGCGACACAGGGGCTCAAAGATGCACTTGAAGAGAACAACCTGCCGTATACGATCGATGAGGGCGGCGGTGCCTTCTACGGGCCGAAGATCGATGTGAAGATCACCGATGCGCTCGGACGTAAATGGCAGTGCGGTACGATCCAGGTCGACTTCAACCTTCCTCAGCGTTTCGAGGTGGAGTATGTGGCCGAGGACAATACACGCAAGCAGCCGGTGATGCTTCACAGAGCGATCCTCGGGTCATTCGAGCGTTTCATCGCGATCCTGACCGAGCACTTTGCCGGAGAGTTCCCGTTCTTCATCGCTCCGACACAGGTGATCTTCGTACCGATCTCGGACGATCATGTGGCGTATGCCAATACGCTTAAGAAAGCGTTGAGACTTGAGGGGATGGATGCAGAGGTGTATGACAAGAACGACTCCCTCAACAAACGTATCCGTACGGCGGAGAAGCAGCGTGTACCGTATGTTGTGATCATCGGGGATGAAGAGGTAGCCAACAAATCGGTGGCGATCCGTAACAGAAGAACCAGAGAACAGTATAATCTTACACAAGACGAATTTATGGTAGAATTAACACAAGAATTACAAAAAGGTAAAATTTGAGTAGACAGCACGACAAAAAGAGGGGTAGAAGAAAGGGTGATGATGTCATTATGAATGACGCCATCAGAGCAGCAGAACTGAGAGTGGTCGGTGATGAAGGTGAGCAGCACGGCATCATCTCGAAAGAGGAAGCACTTCAGATCGCGGAAGAGAAGGGACTAGACCTTGTACTGATGTCACCGAACGCTAAACCCCCTGTCGCAAAAGTCATGGACTACGGCAAACACAAATACGAGCTGGAAAAGAAGAAGAAAGAGGCGCGTAAGAACCAGAAGAAGATCGAAGTCAAAGAGGTGAAATTCTCCTGTAAGATCGCCGAGAATGATATCAACTTCAAAGTGAAACATGCCAGAGAGTTCCTCGAGAAAGGAAAACACGTAAAACTGAGAGTTTTCCTTAAGGGACGTGAGATGGCACACCCGGAGTGGGGTGTAGAGGTCCTCAAACGCGTCTGGCCGATGCTTGAAGATATCGGAACACTGGAAAAAGATGCACACCAGGAAGGTCGCTATATCAATATGTATGTGACGCCTCAGAAGAAGTAGCAGGGAGCAGCTCTGCTGCTAGTGAGGAGTTAGGAGCAAGTACAGCTTGAGCTGCTAGTGAGGAACTAGGAGTGAGGAGTTGTTGTATGTATTGCATGGCAATACTTTTATCTATGGGATCAGGATTGGTGTAGGTCGGGGTGTCCCCACCCCGACTTCAATGGTGGGCTCTCTATAAAAGTTGGATGTCGATTTACGAATCACGAATCACGAATCACGAATTTTTTTTCGTTCCCACGATTTTCGTGGGAATGCCTATATCGAGTTTGGGTATTTGACATCGTTATGCGTTACGACGGACAGAGATTGTGAAAGA
>JBEWPZ010000090.1:0-1553 GCA_047689535.1 Candidatus Sulfurovum kebritense
TGCTTCCAATTATCATCGGTTCATTGCCATCGCCATCTGCCTTTGCAAGATCATAGTCTGTAAATACTTTCATGTACCCGACCGATCCATCGTCGGTCCGATCCGTATGCAGCACGCTTGATAGAAATATATGATCAGCCCGCACAATCCTGTCTTTTTTTAGATTTTCGGATGCCTTTTTTGCTCTCTCTGAAATGTTACTCATTACACACACCTCGATTCTGCATCCCATATATCATCATAGTGATTCCAGTCTGTTTCGCACTCACCAAAATCTACCAACCAGATAAAAGGCGACATTTGTCTGTCAAGGTGTACCGCTATCTTGTCTTCTACCTGTTTGTCTTCCGATAGTGAGTTTTCTGATTTTACATCAATATAAAACTGCTCTTTGATTTCATGCTTTTTTAAAAACTCGTTAAATTGATCCGGTGTCATTGTTATCCTTTTATTCCTGCAAATTCCATGATATTTTCGTTGTCTTGCATCATTTAGTACCCCCGCTCTTTCAATTCCTCTCGCTTGCTCATCAATAATTCCTCCCAGGTACAGGTGCATTGATCGGCCTACTACTTAGGCACTGCGGTTTCGTTGGCTTAATATTGTTATCCCAACGGTTATTAAAGAAGTAACTATCTGCTTCTCTATTTAAACAAAGAAGCGCATCATTGCAACTTTCAGCTATGGCATCTACAATCTTTTCTGTGGTAGAGGTATGTCCACCGCAACACATTACTATTGAACATCTCATTTATATACTCCTTTCAAATAGTCCAACATCGCCTATGGCCTCTTTGACTCTAAGATCAGCAACGTCTTTAATGTCTTTAAACTTCTCCATGCCTATGTAGTATCTCCCGGTGTGAATACAACCTACCGGAGTAGTACCACTTCCTACACAATTATCAAGTACCACATCGCCCTTGTTTGAGTATGTTTCGATGAAGTACTTAATCGGTGCCAATGGCTTTTGGGTAGGGTGCAGCTGTTGTTTTTGTTTGTCTTTTGGAAACTTCAATACGCTTCGAGGATACCGTTCATCACTGCAATAATCTTTAGTAACCATCGAGTGTTTACCATAGTTACTCGACTCTTTACACTTAATCCGGTGCGATACTCTGCTTACCTTTTTTGCCCCCTTTGTCATGATCGGATTGTAGGTAGGTAGCTTTTTGTAGAACACCAGGATATTTTCATGCGCTTTGAGTGGCATTTTTGAAGAGTTCAAAAATCCTGTAGCCTCTGTTTTCTCCCAGATCCATTCGTACCTGAATAGATCAATGTTTGACATGGCCAACTCTTTGTCAAACGGAGACTGCGAAAAAAGCAGGATAGCCCCATTGTCTTTGATAATACGCCCATACTGTTCCCACAATAGACCATATGGTATGATCGTATCCCACTCATTTTTAGTGGTACCGTATGGAAGATCACACAACACTAGATCAACGGACTTGTCTTTTATTTTTGGCATGAGCTCAAGACAATCTCCAAGGTAAATTTTGTTTAGCTCCAGACCTACATCTTTTTTGTCAAATGTGGGCTTTTTGGTA
>JBEWPZ010000058.1:0-8381 GCA_047689535.1 Candidatus Sulfurovum kebritense
GTACTCTCCGGATCAAAGATATATGCATATTTCGCATCAATACCAGCATTAAGTACACTTCCGTTTGCTGTCGGATGGTTTCTCTGGATACCAGACCAAATAGACGGTGCTACTGTTCTGTTTAGTGTCCCTACAAAAGATTGGATCTTAGATACGTGTGCACCATCTGACATCCCTGTAAATCTAGGCAGTGCTACTGCCGCCAAAATACCGATAATAACGATTACGAAAACGAGTTCGATCATTGTAAATCCGCGTCTCATGTTAGTCATGATTAACTCCTAATAAAAAATAAATTTTAGACTACCAGTTCAATAACTGTGTCTAATACAATAATAGTATGATAAAGCTTTTAAAAAAATTAATCCTATGATCGTTTTAGAGTATTATAGATTCTTTCTGTATAATGATAAAGAGAAAGATTTCAATATCATAAATAGAAGAATAAGGATGAAAGGGAATTTCATGCACAGATACAAAACACACGCGGTCAAGTTGCCCTATAAGATCACTGCGCTGCTCTATATCATCGTTCTGGTGATACCCTTGGGGTTCTACTCCACCTACCACTCGTTTGATACGATCAAAGAAGACAGCAAAGTCTTGCAGCAGAGCGGCTGGATGCAGGGGCTGCTCCCTTATATTTCAACATCAGATACCCCTTTGGATCAGCGCTCTATCGACCGTGCAGAGAAGATCCTTGACAGCTATGCAATATGGATAGAGAAAAACAGAAACAGTGAACACTATATCGGTGCACAAACACTGCAGAAGGACCTGCAGGATGTATGGACATGCTGGCGTGCTGTAAAGCAGAAACAGTCTGCCCTCTCACCTGCCTGCGCTACCCAGCTTAAAGCACTCTCCATCACCATACAGGAGATCGTCAAGAGCAAACAAAAAAAGACGGTAAACCTCTTCTATATCAGTCTGAGCCTTACGATGCTGGTAGTACTCTTCAGCATCTATATGCTCAGACTCTATATGCGGTACCAGCTGAAGAAGCATGCGATCCACGACGAGGAGACGGGCCTCTTCAACCAAAAGTACTTCGATGCGGAACTCCATATACTCCGTGCACGCTCTGTCAGGCACGACTACCCTCTCTCTCTGCTCTTTATCTCTCTCGATGGATTTGAGAGAAAAAATTACAATAAGCAAACCCAAAATATGCTCTTTAAAATGATCGGTGAAGTTTTCTCGAAGACTGTACGTGAAAGTGATGTTGGCTGCCGTTATAGTGAAAACGGGTTTGCCATACTGATGCCGTTCACTACGGAAGAGAGCGCAGAGTTATTTGAAAAACGTATCAAAGAGGCACTCCAGGCGAAACATATCAATGTAGAACCAAAGTTCTCATTGCGCTATGCAACGATAGAGTATGACGGTAAAGAGTCTGATCAGGAGTTTATCCAAAGAGCACAAGATGCCCTAGAGGCATAAGAAGTAATCTCACCTCTTTATGCCTTTCTGTAAAATTACAGTTTTACTAAAAGAGTATCAGGAGAGATCCTCAAGTGTCTCAATCAGCAGTTCAATCTCACTCTCATAAGAGGTAGTCTGCTTTGCCAGGCGAAGATAGGCTCTGAGCAAAGCATCGGGTTTGTTGTCTTTATGGAGTTCGACGCCTGATTCCTCCAGGTCTCTGTAGACAAAATCAGCAAACTCATCTTCCAAATTGATGTTATAACGATGACCGGAGATCGTCAGCCCAACCTGCTTCATGAAAATCCTTTGGAGTGTTTTGAATTAATAAGTAACAAGTAATAATTAATAATGAATGTATGTGTTGCACGCAACACTTTCATTAAGTAAAAGCACTTCAACGAAGTGCATACAAAACTTATTAATTATTCACTATTCATTATTAATTAAAGAGAGTCTCTACTCAAGTAAAGACTCCACCTGCCCGATGATCTTTTCGATCTCTGCATCTTTCTCTTCGATTTCACGCTTCAGACTTTCGATCTCTGCGAACTGCTCTTCTTTGGAACCGGTTGCATTCTGCAGTTCGATCTTCAATTGCGCATTTTCACTCTTGAGCGCTTCAAAGTCCACTCTCCACTGCTCGATCTTTGATTGTAGCCTCTGTAATGCAGACATGTAAAAAACTCCGTTTTTTGAATTAATAATTAACAATTAATACGTAATAATTGTTGTTTGTATTGCAGAACAATACTTTTATTATTTCTGTTATAATAGCAAAACAATTAGGAATTAGGAATTAGGAATTAGGAATTTTTATGGAAAACAAGAATATTTTACACGAAAAAAGCTATTTGTTTTCGATCCGTATCGTTAAATTGACCCAATATCTCAATAAAGAAAAAAAAGAGTATATCTTAAGCAAACAGATTTTAAGATCTGGAACATCCATAGGAGCACTCATAAGCGAATCAAAATTTGCACAATCCAAAGCAGATTTTATGAATAAACTGATGATTTCATTAAAAGAAGCAAATGAAACACAGTATTGGATAAACTTACTTTTTGATACAGACTATATCAATGAGCAAATGCATCACAGTATCTATGCTGATATTGATGAACTTATCAAACTGCTGGTATCCATTACAAAAACGATAAAATATAAAGGCATTACAGAGTAATGCAAACATCAATTCCTCATTCCTACTTCCTAACTCCTCACTCAAAAGGAAAAATTTGAAAAATTTTACCGTAAAGAGTCCCTATCAGCCTTCCGGGGACCAACCGAACGCGATCAATGCGTTGAGCAGCTCCATCCTGGCAGGCAACCGCTATCAGACACTGCTGGGTGTGACGGGTTCGGGGAAGACCTATACGATGGCGAAAGTGATCGAAAAGACACAGAAGCCGACGCTGATCATGACGCACAACAAGACGCTGGCCGCGCAGCTCTACAGCGAATTCAGATCCTTCTTCCCCAACAACCATGTCGAGTACTTTATCAGCTACTACGACTACTACCAGCCGGAAGCCTACATCCCGAGGCAGGACCTCTTTATCGAAAAGGACAGCTCGATCAACCAGGAACTGGAACGCCTCAGGCTCTCTACCACCGCTTCACTGCTCAGCCATGATGATGTGATCGTCGTCGCTTCGGTCTCTGCCAACTACGGACTGGGTTCACCGGAGGATTATAAAACGATCGTCCAGAAGATCTGTGTGGGGGAGGAGTATGACCAGAAAGCACTGCTGCTCAAACTGGTCGATATGGGGTACAAACGCAACGATGAGTACTTTGACCGTGGAAACTTCCGTGTGAGCGGAGAGGTGATCGACATCTACCCTGCCTACTCAGAAGAGTTTGCCATACGCGTGGAGTTCTTCGGCGATGAAGTGGAGGATATCTATACCTTCAACTCTCTGACCGGGGAGAAAGATGAACACAAAGAGGAGGTCACTGTCTACTCCGCCAACCAGTTTATCGTAGGGAAAGAGAAGCTGGCAAAAGCGATCAAAGGTATCGAAGAGGAGCTGGATGAGAGACTGGCATTTTATCAGAAAGAGGAACGTCTCGTAGAGTACAACCGTCTCAAACAGCGTACCGAGTTCGATCTCGAGATGCTGGAAGCGACAGGGATCTGTAAAGGGATCGAGAACTACTCCCGCCACCTTACCGGGAAGAAACCGGGTGAGACCCCCTACTCGATGATGGACTACTTTGAGGCAATGCATGATGACTACCTGGTGATCGTAGACGAGTCGCATGTCTCACTGCCCCAGTTCCGCGGTATGTATGCAGGGGACAGAAGCCGTAAAGAGGTACTGGTCGAACACGGTTTCCGTCTCCCTTCAGCTCTGGACAACCGCCCGCTGAAGTTTGACGAGTATATCAACAAGGCACCGCACTTCCTGTTTGTCTCTGCCACCCCGGCCCAGATCGAAGAGGAGCTCTCCTCCGTGGTTGCCGAACAGGTGGTACGTCCCACCGGACTGCTCGATCCGGAGATAGAGGTCATCGACAGTACCTACCAGGTAGAGGACCTGCATGACAGGATGAAACCCGTCATCGAACGGGGAGAACGGGTACTCGTCACGGTACTGACCAAAAAGATGGCTGAGGAACTTACCACCTACTACAATGACCTGGGACTGAAAGCACGCTATATGCACTCTGAGATGGATGCGATCGAACGTAACCAGACGATCCGTTCGCTCCGCCTGGGGGAATTTGATATCCTGATAGGGATCAACCTGCTCAGGGAGGGTCTTGACCTGCCGGAAGTGAGCCTGGTAGCGATCCTTGATGCAGATAAGGAGGGCTTCCTGCGCTCCACCACCTCACTGATACAGACAGCGGGGCGTGCCGCCAGAAATGCCAACGGTCAAGTGCTGATGTATGCCAAAAAGATCACCGCGTCGATGCAAACGACGATCGAAACCACCCAGGCAAGGCGCCAAAAACAGATAGCGTACAACAAAGCGCACAATATCACACCAAAGGCGACGATCAGGGAACTCGACACCGACCTCAAGGTCGAAGATGCCGGCGAACTCTATAACAAACGCAGCAAAATGGACAAGATGCCGAAATCCGAGCGCCAAAAGATCATCAAAGAGCTCAAGGCCAAGATGCTTGCCGCAGCAAAAAACCTCGAGTTTGAAGAGGCGGCAAGACTGCGTGATGAGATCGCCAAGATCAAAAAGCTCTGATCGTACGTTATCGGTCAGTTGACAACTTTTGTTATAATACGCGCAATATAATGTAAAAAGATAAGAATTCCGTCTCATTCCATATCTCCTGAGACTGTGAAAGAACTCACGGAAGTGGAGACTTTAGTCCCACAACTATTTTTTTAGTATGAAAAAGTAGTTGTTTTTGGAGTTTTTCAGTGATTTTTTGAGTGAAGACTGACAAATGCCCTCGTTTAGGTGGGGCTAAAGCCTCCACTTCCAAATAAACACAAATCCTTTCACAATCTCGGGAGAGTGGGAACGAGTCTGGATTGTTAGTTTTTACCTTTTAATTTTTAATTCAAAAAACGGAGTTTTTTATGTCAATGGATCTGAATTCATCACAACTCTATTTTAACCGTGAACTCTCATGGCTGCAATTCAACTCCCGAGTACTGGCACAGGCGCTCGATGAGAACCTGCCGCCGCTCGAGAGACTGAAATTTATCGCGATCTACGGAACCAACCTTGATGAGTTCTACATGATACGTGTTGCAGGACTCAAGTCGCTCTACTCGGCACGCATCCAGGAGACAGGGCCTGACAAGCTGACACCCGGCGAACAGCTGGAAGCGATACGCGACTACCTCCATAGAGAACATGAGATCCTCGAATCGTGTTACAACTCGATCGTCTCGGAGCTCTATACCTATGGTGTCAATATCAAAAACTACAATACGCTCAACGAGAAAGAGCAGGCAGAGGTCAAGGAGATCTTTCTCAATGAGATCTATCCGGTCATTATACCGATCGCCGTGGATGCGACACACCCTTTCCCTCACCTCAATAACCTGAGTTTCGGTCTGGCACTCACACTCAAAGATGACTCCAACCAGATCAAACACGGATTGATCCGTATCCCGCGTGTCCTGCCGCGATTTATCCAACTTGAGCATACCTTCGTACCGATCGATACGGTGGTGGAGTACTTTGCTTCAGAGCTCTTCCCGGGATTCAACTGTATCGCCTCTACGCCATTCAGGGTCACGAGAAATGCCGATATCGAGATCGAAGAGGAGGAAGCCGATGATTTTCTTGAGATCCTACAGGAGGGGTTGCGCTCTAGAAACAAAGGGTCATTCATCCGGCTTGAGCTGCTTGATGAAGCGAACAATGACCTGGTACAGTTCCTTCTCTCCTTCCTGAACCTTGATCAGGAAGATATCTACTCCTACAAATCGATCCCTCTTGACCTGGGAAGCCTCTGGCAGATCGTAGGAGAAAACTCTCTGTCGCACCTTGTCCTGCCAACCTTCAGTCCGAAAATACTGCCGCCGCTTGACAGCGAAGATATCTTTGAAGCGATCGATAAACAGGATATCCTGCTCTATCACCCCTTTGACAGCTTCGATCCTGTCGTGAAGTTCATCTCCCAGGCTGCGGCAGACCCGGATACACTGGCGATCCGTATGACACTCTACCGCGCCGGCCCGAAGTCACCGATCGTCAAAGCACTCATCGATGCGGTACGTGACGGGAAACAGGTGATGGTACTGGTCGAACTTAAAGCACGTTTTGATGAGGAGAACAACCTGAGGTGGGCGAAGCTCCTTGAAGAGGTAGGGGCTCATGTCGTCTATGGGATCCCCGGGCTTAAGGTGCACGCGAAGATCGCACAGGTGATCAAGCGCAAAGGGAAAAAGCTGCAGAGTTATGTCCACCTTGCCACAGGAAACTACAATCCGAGTACGGCAAAGATCTATACCGATATGTCCTACTTCACCTCCAAGGAGGAGTATGTCAAAGATGCGACAAACTTCTTCCACTTCCTGACGGGCTTCTCCAACTATACCAAACTGGAAACACTCTATATGGCGCCGACACAGATCAAACCGAAACTGCTGCGCCTGATCGAAAAAGAGAGCCGTCACGGAAAAGAGGGGCATATGATCCTCAAAGCCAATTCCCTGGTAGACCCTGATATCATCAAAGGGCTCTACAAGGCCTCCCAGGAGGGGTGCAGGATAGACCTGATCATCCGTGGGATCTGCTGTCTGAAACCTGGGATCAAAGGGGTCAGTGAGAACATCACTGTACACTCCATTATCGGTAAGTACCTTGAACATCCGCGTATCTACTACTTCAAGCATGCAAAGACAACATGCTACATCTCCAGTGCCGACCTGATGCCGCGTAACCTGGTAAGACGTGTAGAGCTCATGACACCGATCGTGGAAGAACACCATACACAAAAGGTCATTCAGATACTGAAACTTCAGCTGGCAGACAACAATCTCAACTGGAAGCTTCAGCCGGATGGGAACTATGTAAAAGTACCGGAACTGGGCAAATCGGTCAATAACCACAAAATACTGGAAGACTACACCAACAAGATACACAACAAATCAAAAAAAGAGACACCGGACTATGTCAACCGTCTCGCTAACAGACTGCTCAAAGAGAGCTGATCGAAACGCGTAGGGTGCGTAATCACGCACCTTATACAGATCCCAAAAGTGGTGCAAGACGATGCACCTGCAAAGGAGAAAAAAATGTTACTGAAATTTAAAGAGTGGACACCAAAACTGGGGAAAAATGCCTGGGTCGCAGAAGGTGCGACAGTCGTAGGACGTACGACAATGGGAGAAGACAGTGCGATATGGTTCGGATGCGTGGTACGCGGGGATGTACACTATATCTCTATCGGAGACCGCACCAATATACAGGATCTCAGTATGATCCATGTCACCCACCACAAAAAAGAGGATATGAGCGATGGCCATCCTACCATTATCGGTAATGATGTGACTGTAGGACACAGAGTGATGCTTCACGGATGTACCATCGAAGATGCCTGCCTGATCGGAATGAGTGCGACCATCCTTGACGGTGCAGTGATCGGAAAAGAGTCTATCGTAGGCGCTGATGCCCTGGTCACCAAAAATAAGAAGTTCCCGCCGAGAAGCCTTATCATGGGCAGCCCGGCAAAAGTGGTACGTGAACTTACCGATGAAGAGGTTGCAGAGCTCTATGCTTCAGCAGAACGCTATGTAGCGTTTAAAAACGAATACCTCTAATGCAACGGATCATTACCAAAAGCCTCCAGGATATCTTCAGCCCGGTAGTGGTCACCTTTGTAGTGAAAATTGCCCTCCTCTCGCTGGTAAGCACCTTTATCCTCAGCTGGATCGCATGGGATCTGCTCTTTGGAGTGATCACAGCCTATGCATCTTGGATACCGTGGGAGTGGCTCACTGCTACCATTACCTCTCTAGCTTCTCTGCTGATAGCCTATACCCTGTTTATTATCATGGTCTCACTCTTTACTGCAGTGATGAGTGAAAAGCTGTTGATCAAGCTGGCAAAAAAACACTACCCCTCTGTCCCTGTCACCGGAAGTGCGGATATCACGACTTCCGTGCTTATCACATTGAAATCAAGCGCTGTTTTTCTGGGACTGTTTCTACTGCTGCTTCCGCTGCTTTTTATACCGATCCTGGGTCAAGTTGTCATACTCTATCTATGGTCGATCCTTCTCAATGCACCTACCGTCTATGATGTCGGTTCTCTCTTTATCAAAGAGAAGAGCGTACTCAAGGAAAAAAGCAAACGGTCCACACTCATCGCAATGATCGGATCACTTTTCAACTACATTCCGCTGCTCAACCTCTTTGCCCCGGTATTTGCACAGATACTCTTTTTACATCATCTGTTAAAAGATAGATAATAAGTAGTAAGTAGTAAGTAGTAAGTAGTAAGTAGTAAGTAGTAAGTAGTAAGTA
>JBEWPZ010000003.1:0-113924 GCA_047689535.1 Candidatus Sulfurovum kebritense
ATTCCTTGGGTATTTGTTATTTTACCCGATTGACACAGAATTATGAACGGTCCCTACTGTTAGATTAAAAATCTGATTATATGGTTGAGTCTGCAATGGGTCATCAAGGAGATTACGTAGGTAAGTAAATGCTGACTTCGGTACCTGAATACGTTCTTTAGAGAGCGCTAATACCTCTTTCCCCTGAACAATACACCCAAATTCACGAATTACTAAATGAGACTTCATACTCTAATCAAAATCAATATCTGGAGCTGTTTCATAGATTCCTACATATGTATCCACCTGTGAGAATGCTTTACGATTGATGATATACTCTGTAGGCTGTATGTAGCCTAGTTTTGCTCCCCCAAACCAATTAGAACCAAGTTCACGCTTTTGAATAAATTGATATTCTTCATCTTTTTGATTGTCTCCTAGTACAATCTGTATTTTAGCCCAATCTTCGAAGAAGTACTCCTGTAGCAATGGTAAGATTTTTAACGTAAAAATACTTTGGAGCTTTTCTAAAGAAGCATCTTTGAGGAGAGGCATAAAGTATGCATGTCCTATGGTATGCTCTCGATCATATAATACTTCAATTCGTTTGTTCATTGTATAGAGCATACGAGGAATATCTATCCCCTCATCACTCATATTTATATCTTTGAGTTTTCGTGGTTCAGGCATCATTTCCTTGAACTCAAACCGTCGTCTAAGGGCCGTATCCATATGTGCAATTGAACGGTCTGCTGTATTCATCGTGCCGATGATATGAAGATTGCTCGGCACTGTAAATAGTGATTTAGAATATGGCAACGTCACAGTAATCTTTTGGCTCTCTTTATCTTCATGGTTATCACGTTTATCGTCTTCTATCAGGGTTATAAGCTCTCCAAATACTTTGGAGATGTTGCCTCGGTTAATTTCATCAATAAAAAGTGCATAGAAATGTTCTTTGTCTTTTCTAGCTTTTTCACACATTTCCCAGAATATACCCGGCTGGACTTCATAGCGTACTGGTGCATTAGGGTCTTCATCATCCACCACCGCACGAATTCCCTCAACGAACTCTTCATAACTATATGACTGATGGAAAGTCAAAAATTTAAATCTTTCAATTGTCTCTGCATTAGGACGGTCATTCTTATACTTAGTAACAGTTTTTATAATATCAGTACACTCTGTTTCCCACCCCGGCAATAACATCCATTGAGAGCTTTCCTGTTTATCAAATACAAACGGTTCCCCTCTGGTTTTGTAATTAACAGTTGTAGACTCCGGTGGCGTATGGATCTGAAGTGCCGCCCAAATTTGCTGTTTAATATTTTTAGTCTTGTTGAGTACACGGCATTTAGAGGAAATAAATGGATGTTCAAATATCTCCGCTACCGAGGAAGGCTTATTCAATTCTGATATGACTGCAACAACAACCTCCCACCATGTCATCTGTCCAATAGTTTGATCCATCCAAGCTTCATCAGAGATGTTTTGTTTGATTTCGGTAAAGTGTGCTTTTAGGTTATTGAGTTCATAGGTCTTACCCGTTCCCGGAGGCCCATACAATATGAGGTTAAGAGGAATATTTGGCTTTTTAATCGTTGGATCTTTCTCTGCTATTTCTTCCAGTACTATTTGTTCCTCCATAACTACATTCCCTTTAAATTCTGTAAGCTTCATGTCAAAATATGGGTACAGTATATGCTCTTCAAAGAGCTTGAGCTCAGTTCTTGGCACTAGTTTACAAGTAGAATTATAATTGGGAGTCCACCCCTTTTTAATACCAGTGTAGGGTTTTGCAATATTTACTTGCTTAATAATGCTGTAATGTCTACAATACCACCCCTCATCGAGAAGTTCACACTCTTTTACTTCACTTTCTATCTTCCCCAAAAGTTGAATACTATTTCCGTAGCATAGATAAAAAAAGTCTCCAATCTGAAGCTCTTTGATAAAATTTGAGCCTTGGGACTTTGCTGTATCTCCATGAACAGCTATAAGTTGATTCTTTAGTAGTTCTTCTCTATGCTCACCACTTTGGGAGTCTACCCCATGCGATATCTTCCAAAAACGCATAGGTTTGATCATTTCCCATTTACCCCATATCTCCATTGCAAGATCAAAGATCTCTTGCTCTCCACGCTTTTGCATAATTCTCGTGTAAAGTTCAGACATTGGTGTAGAACGGGTTTCTTCATCCAAATAAACCAGTAAAGCATCTTTCATAAACACATTGACAAGCAAAGGGCTTTGCCTATTTTGGTAATGGAAGGCTATTTTCCATTTGTAGACTTCGCCCAACTGGCTCTCATCGATCGTCTGTAAGTCACCTCGCTGCACAGCTTCTATAATCTCAACAATATCTTCACGTATGTTTTCAAAAGCTTCTTGGGCTGTAGATCCTCGATAAGTATACCAGCCATAGTTTTCATCATACGAACGCATAGAATCGCTTTCAATATGTTTAGTGTCCTTACGGGAATAAACACCAAATTTAAAAGACGAACCTCCCCAAATGCTTCCCATAGAGTCGAGTTTAGACTCTAGCCAGTAAGTAAAGGTGTCTTGCGAACCAGCTTCCGTATACTCCTGAAGAGTCATTTTTCGGACACGATCTAATGGCCATTTTGTTAAAAATTCATCCCAGATTGCATATTTTTCTTGTGAAGTCATGATTACGTCCTATTTAAATGATGATGTTTCAGCACATAGTATAATTTCTGCGTTTTTTGGATCATAGCAATACTGACCAATACTCCCGTCTTTTATCTTTTCTATTACTTGTTCAATTACTTTCAAGGGCACCAAAAACCACTCTCTCGGTTTCACTGGTATATCAAATCGATCTTTCAACTCCACATCCAAACGTGCCCCGTCAAAGAATTTATGCAGTAGCTTTTCCAATTTTGTTGGATTGATATTTGCCAGTTTATAAGTAGATACAATCTCCACATCTGCAAGCAGGTAGGTGGGGTCTTTCTTTGCATTGGCTATTCGTTGCTTGACATCACCCCCGGTGACTCCTATCTTATGAATAACGGAACGATGTTTCACTATAAAAGGGTCATCAGATAGGCTTCTCAAAACATAAATGTAGCCAGTTTGAGTATCATCCTCTTCTTCTGTATCTGCAAACAGTCCTGCCTCAGGCTTAATGATGCGTCGACTGGTTTTATCCTTATTCAAAGCCCGCTGAAGAGATCTTAACAGCAAGCCACTTTCAACACCATTATCAAAGATGACTCTCAAACGTCGTTCGGGGTGACCATGTTTATTGATATACTTTTCTCCCATTTCAGCCACTAAAACTTTTTGTCCATCCAGAATAAACATATCACCAGTATTCACAGTAGCATTATCTTTAAATGCTACTGTTTGTCGGATGCCATGTTCCAACTCATTCTGAGCGATCTCAAAGACCGGCTTAAAGATGTTAAAGTCCTCACATAGTGCCCTTTGAGCAACTTCCTCAGCAGCTTTTACTTCTTTACGTGATCTTACATGGGTAAGTTGTGTGATTTCATTCTCAAAGTTCTCTTCTACTCCCAAAGCCTCTAAAAGAGCATCATCGGATATCTCTTCTTCTTGTGAGAGTGAAGTTTCTCCTTCTCTAACCAATAGTCCTTTAGCGTCTAAAGGTTCCAATAGCTCACGACATTCTTTTGACTCACGAAGACGATCAAGACGTACAGCATAAAGGCGCTCAAAGATATCATTCTCTTCTCCATGCTGAGGCATTTTGCCTTGCTCCTCTACAAAACGTTCAATCTCCTCAAAACCCGCAATAATACGTTCTTCTTTAGCTGTATATTTTTTGGTTTGCTCAGGAGCTGTTTCAACACCTAAAGCATCTAACAACTCCAGGTCTGCATCGGTTATCTGCTTAGCCATTACTATTTTCCTTAGCTTTACGCTGCAAGAATGCGATACCCTCAGCCATACGTTTTTCCCACGGATCCATCGCTGTTATAGAAGGGATACGACCTTTTTCTTTTTTGAACAGTAGTGCACGTTTTGCCAGATCACGCGCTTCTTCTATCGTTAGATTGATTTTCTTTTTGGCGATCACCTCTGCCACCTGTCTTAACCGCTCCTCACTCATTGACTTGGATAAGATGGCATACGCTTCACCAAATGGGTTGATACGGTCAATCAGATCCATATCCAGTTCGGTCACGGAGAGTGCAAATCTTCGCACGCCGTCTATTAGGGCTGTGTTTTGGGTAGGTTCGCCATCATTTTCATTTGGTTCATTAGCATACTTCTTGGACTGTTGTATGAAGTTCAGTGCTGCGATTGCATGCTGACGTACTGCCTCAAGATCCTCTTCATCAAGATTTGGAAATTTCTCCTGAATGATTTTTCCCATACGTACCTGTGTCAGCTCTTCAGGCACAAGCTCTTCATTAAATAAGCCATGTTCAAGTGATGGCTTGTCCTGTACAAAGGCAGTCACAAGCTCAGTCAGGTCCTCACTGCAGATTCGTTGAGCTTCTTTACTTTTTGGTTCTGCCAGACCTTTGATCTCTATTTCAATTTTTCCACTTTCCGGGTTTATGCCCACATTGTTTTTATCCGGATCGTAACCATCTTCACCATAGTCAAAACCTGGTGTAGGTTCATTGTTTGGATTCTTGGGCTTGAACTCAAAACGCGGTGCAAGTACCTGTTCCATCAAAAGGCTGGCAGCAATTGCTTTGAGTGTATCATTGACAGCTTCGGTTACTGCAGTTTCCGTTGCATCCGGCTCAGCAATAAGGTTTGTAAATCGGGATCGTGTCTTGCCCGGAGCATCACGGGTCGCACGACCGATGATCTGGATGATCTCTGTCAAGCTTGAGCGGTATCCGACAGTCAGAGCATGTTCACACCAGATCCAGTCAAATCCTTCTTTTGCCATACCAAGTGCAATGATGATATCGACATGGTCACGATTGTTCTTTTGAGTAGGATCTTTCAATGCAGAGAGCACATGAGCACGTTTAGCATCATCATCAACTAGATCAGCTATCCTAATGACCGTTCCATCCGCTATCTTAACAAGCTGAAAGCCTGTATCAGGGTCTGTTCCCTGCCATTCTCCCAGTTCTTCGATAATGTGCTCCACCTCACGGATCTTATCTTTAGTGCTTTCACGAGAATTAACGTTCGGAATATGTATAATAGTTTTTTCTGTCGGGTTTAACACTTTTATGATCTCATCTGTATAGCTCCCCGAGTAGAAGTAGTAACCGATATCGAGCTGTTTAAGATACTGGTATCCATTGAGCTGTTCATAGTAAGTGTATGTAACAGTCTCAAATCTTGACTCATCATCAGGGTGCAGTACAGCTTCTGCATCACCACGGAAGTAAGAACCGGTCATCGCCACGATATGAACTTTATCTCGCTCCATAAATTGGCGCACATGATCGCCAAGTTTATTGTCAGGATTGGCAGAGACATGGTGGAACTCATCCACAGCGATCAAGCATTTATCAAACACTTCCACGCCGAACTTATCTACTGCAAAACGGAATGTAGCATGGGTACAGATCAACACCCTGTCATCACTTTCCAGAAACTTTTTAACAGCACCGACTTTACCGCCATCTTCACCAGGCGCATCACAGAGATTCCACTTCGGCTCAACATGCCAATCCCAATAAAACCCAAACTTGCTTAGGGGTTCGTCATGAAAACTGGATCCGATAGATTTTTCAGGCACAACAATAATTGCCTGCTTGAGTCCCTGGTTTTCCAATTTATCTAGCGCCACAAACATAAGAGCC
The DNA here is from genome assembly GCA_047689535.1 of Candidatus Sulfurovum kebritense. GTDB lineage: Bacteria > Campylobacterota > Campylobacteria > Campylobacterales > Sulfurovaceae > Sulfurovum > Sulfurovum kebritense. The sequence continues at coordinate 5,751 of JBEWPZ010000003.1, forward strand.
CGGCTTTTCCCAGAAGCTGGTGGAGACTTGATGAGCAGATAGGGTTCCCCACGCTTTTGAAATACACGCTCCTGCATCGGGCGCATACCAAGCTCATTTGATCTGGTAGATGACCCGTCGTGGGCATAATTTACGGTTACAGCTTGCATGGTTTTAGAATTGCTCATGATTTATCTCCCTTTTTTGTAGTCATTTTAGTATAGAGGTCAAAGAGTTTTTCAAGACGTTCAGTATCGTTTCTGAAGCGGCGACCAATATAGATTCGCTCAAGCACTTCATCATTTCGCTCATGAGCTTCACGCACTAAAGGAAATTCAGTATCCATTCGTTTGGGGTCATACATATCGGCGATAGTAGCAGGAAAATAATGCTCTCTTGCTAGAAGAATTTCTTCAGCGCATCGAGTAAGATCGGCTTTATTTTGTTCAGTGAGTGTTGGGATGGGAAAAGTATTCCATCCAAGTGTATTGGAGTAAGAAAATCGCATTTCAAGTCGAACACAAACTGTGCCGATCCATACCCAATGGAGCCGTGAAGCAATCAATGCCATATTCCAAAGCGGAGCATCATATAGTGCGAAGTTTCTATCACCAATAATGAATTCGTTTGTTAAATAATCTACCGGCAGATAATCGCGGCTTTCGGACGAGACACGAGGAACAACAATAGTATGATTTTCTGCTTTTCCTGCAATTTGAACAAATCTATGTGGTTTTTTTGCAAAGTCTTTGGTTGATTGAGCCTGAGACTGATTTCTATTTTCTTCTACAGCAAGTAGTCGAGAATCTATAAAAAGATTTTCGCGAGCTGTATCCGCTTGATCATCTTCTATCCAGATACAATATCTCAATTTTCCATTTATCAATTCTTCAGAACCAACAAATCGTTTTACAAAAGATTTTGTGGTTGGCAACTTTCTTAATTCATTTGCTTCTTCGGATGAGATAAATAAGTTACCGCCGTCACGAGGCATATTGCCAAACAGCATTTTTGACTGTGAGCCAATAGGCTTATTGGCTTTAGTGATAACATCTGACATATCCGGAACTAAATATGGTCCAATAACAGAACATTCTCTTACTATGTCCTCACTAAATAGCTTTTTTACTGATTTTGATTCGGTTGCCAGGCCAACAATAATTACTGTCACTCCAGCATTTTGACTTGCCAAATTACTCCATTTGAACGGAGTATGAGCAAATGGTATTTCGACACCCTGCTCAAACACTATAGGCCAGATTTCTGAAGCTTGTTGCCCCTGACATACACTATTGGTCATAACAAATGATGCAACTGCATCAGGCACTTCCTGTACATATTCCAGAAAACGTGCTATCCAACCTGAAACAAAATCCGTTGTTTTGGCTAGTTTCGGATAGTTTCTCCAAGCATTTATCATGTCAGATTTTTGTTCAGATGTCTGCCATTTGCTTCCCTTGTAGGGAGGATTCCCGCAAATATACGTTTCTCCACCTTCATTTTCAAAATCAATTTCTGCTTGTTCAAGTGGTGTACTAAATAGGTCGTCAGCATGTAGTTTCACGCTTGTTCCGGTTGGAGGACAAAGACTTAACCAGTCTAATCGCAAAGCATTTCCACATGTTATCCAGTTTTCTGCCTTTAAAGGCAGAAACTCAGCCAATGCCAGCCTTTGCCCTCTGTAAAGCACATCTGCCTGATATTCGGCAATAATGAGTGCCAAACGGGCTATCTCAGCAGAAAAGTGACGCAATTCGATACCTCTGAAGTTAGTTAACGGTATATCCGAGTGTCGATCTGGTTCTCCCCTCCGGCGATTGATCTCAGCTTCTATTTTACGCATTTCTTTATAGGAAATCACAAGAAAATTCCCTGAACCACATGCAGGGTCAAACACACGAATGCGCGCTATTCGGTTACGAAGGTTAAGTAGTTTACGACTATTATCTCCGGCTTCTTCCAGCTGAGTACGAAGGTCATCCAAAAAGAGTGGGTTGAGTACTTTAAGAATATTCGGCACACTTGTATAGTGCATTCCCAACTCACCACGCTCCTCTTCATCGGCCACCGCCTGGATCATAGAACCAAAAATATCTGGGTTGATCTTTGTCCAGTCCAGATTTCCAACATGCAACAGGTAAGAACGAGCAATCTTGCTGAACTGTGGCACTTCCACACTACCTGAGAAAAGACCACCATTCACATACGGAAATTTCATTGCCCAGTTACGGATACCAACCTCTTTCCTTTTTTCAGTTGGTGTGCGCATGGAGAGGAATAGCTCAGAGAGCACTTCATGGATATTGGAGGCATCACTTGCACCCATCTGTGACACAGTATCGGTAAAAAGGTTTTCATCAGGAAAAATACTGGTATCCTCTGCAAAGAAACAGAATATCAGACGCGCCATAAAGTGGTTCATCTCTTCACGGCGTTTTTCCGTATCCCATTCAGGATTTACCTTGAGTAGTTCAACATAAAGCCGGTTTAGACGGCCCGTAGCCTTGATATCAAAAGAATTTTCTCTAATTTGTTTAACGGTTGAAATACCAGCCAGTGATAGAAAGAAGCCGAAATGATCAGGGAACTCACTATATTCGCAGGCAACTGTCTCTCCATCTACCAAGCTCTCTGCTTCAAGACTAATACCGTCGGTAGCAAGAATGAACTTGGCCTTTTGACGCACTGTTGCAGGACTTTCGCGTAATGCGGTAAGCGTATCCGTCACTTCTCCCTCAGGACAAACTTTCAAATGTATATTGTTTCTTTGGAGAACACCATCGGCTAGATCTGATTTGTTAGAACTATCACTTTTCAGTTTTTTGATAGTGGTAGCTTTATTGCCAAATGCCTCAAGAAATGCAAAAGGAAAGGTCTCCGCATCAAAAGGTTCTTCGGCAAGTTTTGATACGGCTTCTTCTATTTCAACTGCATTCATTTTTTTGACCTATAATTTTTAGTTTTTTCCCCATAATTTTCTAAAAGAAAGTAAGAATAGATTTTAACATAAAATATTTATTATCTATTTTGACAAATGGCAGTTAATGCCTATAATTGGCTTATTTATAATGAATATTGTTCACGTGAGGCAATCGTTTCTCAAGCTCACGAAGAAAATATAGAGAATAAAAAGCAAGTAGATAAAGAACTTGAATTGCTACGGTCAGAGATTGAAGCGCTCAGGAGTATGAGTTTTATTCAGAAGCTTCGATGGTTATTCCGATAAGAGAGGACATAGTTGGTTCTTCATATCAGGTATGATCTATCTATTCGGTAAGTAGCTTACAAATGTCGATATCAAGAATATAAGCGATTTTTGCAAGGTGTTCTATGTTGAAATGCTGTCCCTTATGGCATATCTCTGCAAGTGATACTATCGTAACTGATTTATGTCCAATTGCTTGTGCCAGCTGTAACTGTGTTAGTCCTTTTTTTATCCTCTCTCTTTTTACATTTTTACCAATTTGTGCATACAGACTGTCTATATAGTCTTCTGGAAGTGACTCGATATCTTTCATAACTTATTTACCTTGCTATAAGAAGTTAAAAAGTTTAATCTTATATAGGCTATTATTCAACTTGCTATAACAAGTTAAAGGTATCCACTATGAAAAAAGATAGCCACCCAGTAAGCAAACTAAGAAAGTACATAAAAAAACATGGAACGAAAATACTTCTTCCCCAAAACCTTCCCGATGAAATATTGAACAGGCTTGTCCAGGAGGTAAAGGCTTTGGATGATGATAGGCCTGAAGAAGTGCCATCATCAACATTGCTGATGTGTATTTTGTTTCTAAAAAATGGTCCCAAAATGACCGATAGCATGAAGATCGAGTTTTCAGAAGAGGAGATATTGGATTATTTTAATATGTATACCATATATATCAGGCTAGAAGATATGAGAAGAAAAGGTTTGGTGCATATTCCTGATGATTCACTCCCTACATTGCAAAATATCTTTGATAAAAGTAGGAAAATGGATATTATGGGGCTAGATTAAAATATGGAATGACTGTTTCATAATCACCGTCTTAGGTTTTAAAGGGAAGTAAGTATTCAACAGCATAGCCACGATCTTTTGCATACTCTAAAGCATCAAATTTATTCAAATCAAAGTCATTGCCATATTCAATTTGAGCTTGCTGTCGTAAGATATTTTGAACTGCTTTGCTCCTATTTACTGTGCGTGAACTCATTACTGGCCCAGAACTTCCTGAAATATTCATCAAAATTGCGGTAGTAATATATTTTATTGTTGATTGGAGGCTTACATGACCTAATCGTATTTGTAGAATTGAAACAATTGAAGGTGCACTTTCATGATTAATATCCTCTAGATGCATTCCTAATTGTTTTGCACCATCTATGACACACCAGGTTGCAAATGTGTGGCGTAGGTGGTGTGGTGTGATATTATTAAGTCCTCGGCCCATTTCATCCGATGCCTGTTTAAAAGCTGCTCGAATATCATGATACTCTACAGGTTTACCACTTTTAGTAAACCACATTCCTTCATATTCTCCGTCTATATTCTTTGCTTTTCTATTTGCGTAAGGACGTGCCATATATATTTGACTGATTTCGTATATGCATTGTAGTGGTACTTGGCAAGTTTTTGTATCTCCACCTTTATTGATGTATTGCATTGGGATCAAATCATTCATTCCAAGTCCACCATGGTTCATTTTTATGATCCAGTTTCTAAAAAAGTCAGGTTCGGTTCTAAGTGCGGCAGAAACCCGCAATCCTGATTCAACCATTAGTTCAGCAATAGCAGCATATACAATGTCTATTTTTTTGAGTTGGGTTTTGAATGCTTCATATTCATATTTATTGATGGCAGGATAATACAATTTCTTTGGGCTTGGTTTGACCAGTAGTTCCCACCGTTCGATGATTTTAGTATTTTGACCTGATTTTGTATTACTAAGGTGCTGCATGTAATGATCTGAAACCTTAACCACCACTTCTTTTGTGCTAAGGTGCATATTCATCTGCTCTTCACGTTCTTTTTGGAACCTGTAGAACTTAAACCATGTAGATAGTTTCTGGTTCATCGTATCATTTTCTATAGGCTCGTAATCATAATAATCTTCATCGAGTTCATCATTGGAATTCCAACATAAAAGCCCATTTCTAATGCTTCTTATATCTTCTTCTTCAGCAGTTCGCCAATCTAAACCAAATTCATTGAGGTATCGATAAAGCTCAACAATTTTGTAAGCTGTAACTCTATGGGTTTCCAAACCGGCTACAGTGCCATCTCTACCACCACTTCTTGCCTCTCTAACAAAGAATCTGAATGAGGGCATATCTAATTTGTTATTAACAAATAAGACAGAGATCTTTCTGTTATTTATATTTGGATGATCTATCGTTACAATATTATAGATTTTCTTGTTTTCTCTCATAATTAGCCCATTTCTCACTTATTAAATTTAGCTGTTTACGACAATCATCCAATGCTTTTTCTTTATTGGCTAAACGTTTAATTAAAGTTTCTATTTCATCTGCCAATTTAACATTTTGCACTAATGAATCCTCTAATTGGCTTTCAAGTGCACTGATTTGTTCTTTGCTTTTATTTGGAATTGTTTTAACTGTGCTTTTATGAGTATTCCTAAATTCATCAATAGCTTTTTTCAGATCAATAAAGCCTTTGCTTTTTGGTTGCTTGATCGTACTTACACCAAGCTTCTTTTTAAATTGTTGTACTTTCTCACTCTCATTAGCAAGTTCTGCAATTTTTTCAGGAGTTGCCAAATTTTTAGGATTGCCTAACGATTGCTCTTTTAAGGACTCAAATGCCTCCTTTGCAGCTTCAAGTTTGATGTCACGCTCTTGATCACTTAACTTAGCCATTACTTGCCTCCATATTCTCCATATAATGATCGTATTCATTGATGATCTTTTGCCTTGGATCTTCCATCCCGTCTCCGACATAGAATAACCATTCACCTAACCGTTCCTTTAAATCATCCGGCACCTGTTCTGTAAGTGCATCAGTTTGAGACTTAAGTATTTCGACATTTTGTGAAGTATAAAGTGCATTACCACAGATAGGCCCTACACATGCAGCCGGCATAACTGGTGCAATCTCAAAATCATCAGCTTTAATACCTCTTTGACATTGCATTTTTTCCGGTTGTGTTAGATCATGAATACATAGGCATGTTGGAGTTTGTATGACAGCCATTCTTCCCTGTCTTATCATCTCAAGACCATACTTTGTTACGTTATTTACTGCATTCGTAAAGTCATCAGTAATGTGCCCAGTAAAGACCACATTTTTAAACAGACGTTTAGCAATTGGTCCAAACATAGGTTCTTTTTTTTCCAGGTTAGGTACAACAACTTCATTCCATATTCTCTCAGAATCTTCACTTTGATATTCTTCCAAAGCATTTCTTAGATCTTCACTCGACGAGGCAATATGTGAAAGAGTATTCATGATAAGTGACTTATTGTGATTTTGATAAGTCATTGCCATTTTATCGGATGAGTGAGCGAGCATCATCATGGCTAATTCCAGACCATTACGATCATTTAGTTGTCCTATAAGGAATGCCATTGCACGTCGGAGATCATGAGGGGACAAGTGACGCTCTCCTTCTTCCAGAATACTTTTTGAGTATGCTTTTATAATATCATATACACTATTGTTTCCACTTTCTCTATCTGAAATATATGTAAAACCTGCCAAATTTAAAGATCCGGTCTTTTTGCCATCTATAGCTTCACTTTTACGAGATAGGAACTCAATAGAGTCGAGACCTAATTTAGGGATTGGCATATTCACCTTTTTGCCATATCTGTCAGTTTTATAAACAATCCGTGTCAAATTATAACTTTCATCAAGATCATGATGCTCGGTTTTTATTATTTTTGGAAATCTGTTTAGTAAGTGTATCTCCTGGCTTCTTGCTGCAGTAAAAAAAAGCAAGACTGTTAATGTCGCACCCTGCATCTCACTCATAAAATTATCTATGGTTTTGATCGTTCCATCACTTCCGGGTATTGTCTTGATTTTCCATAATTCACTTTCATTAGATTTCATATAGTCTTGTATGTATTTAAGTTTGGGTTCTGAGAAGTTGTGTTCAGTGGACTGAAAGTATTGTAAGGTTGCTCTGGTTCTTTGGGTTGCAGAAAGTGAAGCATCTTTAAATATGTCTCTGTTGTTTATGAGTTCATGTGCATCATCCATATAATTTTCTACAAGATGAATGGATTTAGATAGGATTTTATTTAATAAGTGCAAAGGGTAGGGGTCTCTACTGTCTTCGAGGTAATTCGTATTTTTGTAATAGTCATTAACAGCTTTGCAGATTTCTGTATACTTTCCATCAAGTGTACTTGGATCGATTTGAAGAAAGTATGGAAGGTATTCATTCGCAGTCCTCCAATGTTCCAAAAGAATAAAGTCTCGCTTTATACTTGTTGGTTTAAGTCCTTTATCTATCAATTTTTGGATCGAATAATCTATGGTTTCCATGTCTATACTGCGAGGATCTGTTTTGTCAAGCATTTTAAATATTTTACTAAACGATACGCATATTTTTCCCGCACCACTCCCGTAAGGTTTATCTCCTAGCAATCCCACTAGTTTGAGGTACAAAACCATTTTAGCTGCAAGGCCACATGAGTTTTTGGGTAATTTATGAGGTTTGAATTTTTTTATAGGGTCAACAAATTTCAATTCATCGTCATTGAAGTGGGAGTTATCACTTTGAGGAAAGTATATATTATATTTGGCTGCTAAGTCTCGTATTTGTTTTGGTGTGACACAAGTTTTAATTTGCTTAAGAAATTCATTTGTATTATCAATCATTTTTATGCCCTTTTTGTTCTATTCTCAATTGCTTTTAAAAGTAATGAATTAATGAATTGTGTATATCTTGGAGCCTGTTGGGAACATAGTGTTTTTTCTTCTTCTGTAAATTGATCAAGAACTGAATTAGCTGCGTCTATATCTAATCTAAACTCTTTTTCCCAATCTTCTGTTCGCCAAAAATCATTTTCTTTCTCTTCCATGAGATCGCGCCAAGCTGTGATCAGTGGTCCATGCACCGAAGGGATAATACTTTTTGGATTGTTGCATTCAGTCAGACATTTACGCCAACTAGTACACACATCATCATCTCCAATTTTTTTCGCATTTTTATAAGTAGGATTCTTAGGATCAGAACATTCACAAAATGGTGTTTGAAAGGCTTTAATTAATCTTTGGTTATTGTTTTCACCTTTTATAAAGCTAATTAATTGATTTTGAGAACTAGCAATTTGGTGCCCTGAACCTATTTTCCATTCGTAGCTTTTACGATAATGTTTAGGCTCAGTTGATTCACTTTGATGTCCCAATTCTTTTTGGCGAACCCATTTCCCGTAACCCTCTAAGTATCTTGAATAATTTTTTGATGCTCTTAGATAGCGATGATCAATAGAGTAAATTCTTTCCTCATTATCATAAATTTCGTATTTGTTATAAAAGCTATGAGGCTGTTTAAGATAGCTTTGGATGACTCTTCTGGTAAAAATAGCGACTTTACCTTCCTCGGAGGCATATTGTAAAAATATTGAACTATTTGATACATCATAAACTGGACTAAGCCAATCAAGGTATGCTTTTATATATTTTTCCTCAGGACTTCTTTGGGATATGATTGCTACTTGCTCAGTATTCCCTCTATATTTATTGCCAGTAATCATAAGCCCATTACCCCACTTTTCTCCAAGTTTATATTTTCCATCTTCAGTCTTATTAACCGTCCATGACTTTATAACTTCTTGATTTGGACCGGCTCTTACCGATAGAAGAAGAAATAGGGGATAAAGGTGTTTAGCACTTGGGGTTATTCTGTTTTTAAAGTCGGAAAACATTATTCCCAATGCTTTACATCTAGCCTCAGCCATACGCTTTATTGGAGTTGCCCATACTTTTTCAAAAGGTTTTTTATATTTTGTTAGAAATGGGAAATCCTCCGCAATTCTGCATAGCCATAAAATAAGCATCTCCTCATCACTGATGTTTATGTCCATACCATTTTTGGCTATAGCAAGTAGCTTTTTATGTTGTTGTTTCTGTGTTTCATCTTTATATGTAAAATATCTCTTCCCAAATTTATCATATTTTATTTGTCTGTAACATTTTAAATCGATACTGTATAGTTCTTTGGAAATTCTATTTATTGTGTAATTAAAGGCAGGATTATTGCCTTGTGCGTAGTAGTGAGTGTAAGCTAGGTTTTGCAGACTAAATAGCTCATCAATACTGTCAAATTCTTTCAAATAATCTTGGAGTTGATTTATATTACTTACGATTTCATTAAGCTCTATTTGTGCGTAATAGTCTAATTGATATACAACATCAGGGGGTATTGCATATTTCGTTTGATCGACTTCTGGTTTGGAAAAAGAGAGTGGTAAATCTTGATATGTTCTGGATCTAACAATGAATTTCCATGCTGCACTAATGTAATCAAAATATCCTGTTGTGTTATTATTGATTGATTCTTGAATTGTTACATGGTGAGCATGATTAAAACTATCAGCATCTTTTAGTACTAGATTCTCATTGGAACCAATTAGTATATTAAGGATTGATCCAAGACCTTTAATAATACTTGTAGTGTAAGGCCTTGTAGATTTTTCGTTGAGCGTTGATAATAATTCCCATATTAATTGTTTATACTCGGGAAAGCTATCAAGTAAGTGGAATTGCGTAGGTTTTTTAAATTTTGATTCGGATGCTTGTCTTGTATCTTTTTGGTAGACATTATCTGGATGTTTAATAAATTCTATCTGCTCAACTCTAGAAATATATATACGATTGTGCTTATTTGTGTCTACTTTAGTATTTTTAACTATAAGATATTTGCCATAGTGCTTTTCTGCATAAATACTATTATTGTAATCAAAGTGTTTTTTAACAGTTGCTGAAGATGATTTTTTATTACCTCTAGGTTTTTTTATAGAACGCATGTTAAAATACCTTTATAATACTTTTTATAAAGTATAGTAAAATACAAAATATTTGTCAATAATACTTTTTTAGTTATATTCGTAAAAATCCCAGGGGATGAGTATCGACAATCTGGTCTGCAACGTAGACAATATCTTCGCTCCCAGCCAGTTCTATGTAGCGATCTCGCGTGCGGTTGATCCCAAGCATCTGAAGATCGACTTTAACCGCGGTGATCTGACGCAGTACCTCAGACGGGTACTACATGTGGACCGGAGGGTAGCGGAGTATTATGATAAAGTGGGGACGCTGAATGTTTAACTTGTTACTCACAATTTCTTAGTGCAGTTTTTCCAGGTACTCTTTTAAGACATGGGCGTGGCTGTGTTTTTTATCTTTTGCACCATAGAGAAGAATGAGAGTTGTCTGACTCACTTCTTCCAGATGCTCTTTTGCCTTTGTTTTATGCTCGCTCAGCTCATGCAGATATTTTTTTCTGAAATCACTCCATTTATCGGGATCATGATCAAACCATTTTCTCAGATCGTTACTCGGAGCCAGATCTTTCCAGTGCGCGTCAAGATCAGCCTCCTCCTTTGAGACGCCGCGCGGCCACAACCGATCCGCAAGCACATGATATCCCTGTGGCGCATTATCTTCATAAATGCGATGTATCTTGATATCCATTCCGGCTTCTCCTTTTGGTCGTATATAAGTATATGCATTTTAACGTGTAGAGAATGTGCAGGAAAAGTATCCTCTTTCTCCTCTTTGCAATAGTGTATAAGTTATTTCGCATAGATTCCGTAACCACGCACCAAGATAGAGGAAAAATTCAAGCCTCAAATGAGAGAAATTGTTATGGAATCCATGATAGTAGTATGCATTCCCATCGAGAGAGATTGTGAAAGAACCTGTAATGATTTGGAAGTGGAGGCTTTAGCCCCACCTAAAAGTGATATATTTTCCAGTTTTTATCTCCAAAATTACTGTAAATTCTCAAAAACAATAACTTTTTCATGCTAAAAAAATAGTTGTGGGACTAAAGTCTCCACTTCCGTGAGTTCTTTCACAGTCTCAGACGATGGGAACGAGGATAAATTTTATCCCAAGTTTTTTAGAGTTATTAAAAGCATAATAAATTGTCATATTTTATCACTATGACCATATAGTGACAGTGGATAGGCGAAATTTAAGCTATAATTACCTATCTGAAATAAGGTTAATTATGTCAAAACGTCCAACACTTTTACAACATTTTCGCTCTTTTGCTTACCAGAACAACATCAAAGATTTTGATAAGGCTTTAGCGTACTTTACGGTGTTTGGTGGTACGGGATGGGATGTAGATGCTTCTAAGAGCCTTGATGGGCTCATAGAGGAAAAAATACTGCGTAACTACGAACCCCTTCATAAAAGCATGACACGATATACACACAACAATCCTGTCTATCATCGGTTGCTCTCACTAGTGGCACTGGGGGTAGAGCACGAACATGAGGCATTTAAAAAAGCTAAGATAGGTAGAGATAGAGGTGAAGAATCCATAGACTACCTGGAAAAGAAAAGTTTACTCAAGTTTGATCACTCGGTAGAAAAACCTTTAAAAGAGGGGGCTGGAAAATCAGACAGAGTGTTATTTGAATTGCCTTTTATGCGTTTTTGGTTTGCTGCCATTTCTCCTTATTATCAGAGCATTTCAGGGGGTGATTTTAGTGAATTTGCACAAAAATGGAATCAGCTCAAAGGGAATTTTTCTATCTTACTGAGTAATCTTTTAGTACGAGAACTGGTAAAACAAAGCTTTGCTGAAAAATTTGCAGAGGATCCCATTGTCTCCATAGGTTCATATTATGACAAGCAGGTATACATAGAGATACTGGCCATAAGAAGATCGGGAAAGATGTTGGCAGGTGAGTGTAAGTACTCTAAAGAGGCGGCAAAAATAAACATGCTTAATACCCTGAAAGAGAAGTGTAAAAAAGCAGAGCTCAACATAGCTGATTATGTACTCTTTTCTAAAAATGGATTTTCTTCAGAACTTGAAGAGATCAAAGATGAAGAAATAACACTTTTATCTCAGAGACATCTGGTTTCACTACTGGATAATTTGACTGAAGAAGATTTGTCAGTGTATAAAAATAAAAAGTACTGAGCAAATGGCACGCATCGATCAAAAAGAATTTTATCAAGACAATTATGATACCTTTGGCATCTCTGCATGTGGTGTAGCATGGAATTCTGAACAGTCGCAAAAACGCCGTTTTTCGGCCATTGTTTCCTGCCTTGGTGATGTGAGAAATGACACGCTTGTTGATGCAGGCTGCGGCTTTGGTGACTTTTACCTCTATCTTAAAGAGAAAAACAATTTACCAAAAACCTATATAGGTTTGGACCTCTGTGAACCGATGGTCAAAGAGGCGAAGGTACGTACGGGCTGCAAGATAGTAAAGTGTGATATCTTGCGTCAAACCATCCCTTTGGCCGACTGGTATGTTGCCAGCGGATCGATGAATCTTTTGACCCGCCTTGAAACACAGGTGTTCATACAGCGTTGTTTTGAAAAAAGCCGTAAAGGATTTGTCTTTAACCTTTTAGAAGGAAAAGAGTGTGAAGATACGTTTAGCTATTGGAAAACACACGAGATGAAAAAGTTTTGTCAGGCACTTGGCGTAAAAGTAGAGATAAAAGAGGGCTATATGGATGGAGATTTTACGGTAGTGCTAAGGAGTTGAGTGGGTATGACATTAAGCCTCAATTCAAGCATAAGGATACCAGCTTTTCTCGTTTCCATCGTCCCCGATGGGAATGCGACATCATACAAGAATAGGGGATTAGAGTTGAAGTATGAGGTTCCACCTGAGGAGAGACTGTGAAAGAACATAAAAATATGGGTATTTGTCATTCTGAACTTGATTCAGAATCCCCTAAATATCGCTCTTATTCGATGAGATCCTGAATCAAGTTCAGGATGACACTGGTAAAGGCAACAGTTCTTTCACAATCTCAGGACAGGTGGAACCAGTCAGCATTGTGATCTTCCAGATATTCAATTTTGCAAAATTCAGTTTCAAACACGTCATCCCCTTTTTTATCTGCATCTAACCTAGTTGCTGGTTATTCGTTTCATAAAGTCGGCGGCATTCTTGTTGCCGACACCTTTTAATCCTTCGATAACACTTTCTATATCTTCCTCGGATTTATTCTGGTTAAATTTGAATTTCGCTTCGATACGCTTGATCTTAAACTTAAAGAATCGAATGTAGTGAGTGAGGTTTTTGAATGTCTCTTCGTTTGGAAGTCTCCATCCCTCTTTACCTTCGTACTTTTCGACCAATTCGTGGAAGAGGTTCCATACTGTTGTCTCATCATCGATAAATTCGATATCTCCGTAACAATGCACTGCACTGTAGTTCCATGTCGGTACATTGAACTCTGAAGCGTACATTGTCGGTGAGATATAGGCGTGTGGACCGGTAAAGATGATAAGCACTTCCTGCGTTTCTTTGATACCGGACTGTATGTTGTTTAGGGCTAAGTGACCGTAGTAGTTTCCATCCTGGAAACGCTCAATCGGCATATGTGTTGCTTCGATCCGGTCATCGATCGTTGAAACAACTGTAGCAAATGGATTTGATTTGATGAATTCATGGATGGTTTTACCATCCTCTATCTTGAATTGTTCCGGTATATACATTTTCCCCTCTTTACTCTATAGTGATGTATTGGAGGAATTTTGTACTTACATAGTTAGTAAGACAATTTCCTCACTCCCCTCTGTTGAAGTATTGGCAGTATATAAAAAATGTTCGATGATTGCAACAAGCAGAAGTGTTACTTCGTCACTACCTCGATATATCCCACAGGGCGTATATGCAGAAGATTTTCTTCGATCGTGACGACATCTCCGTCGAGTTCGATGAGATTGTGATGATTGTTCAGGTCGATGGTCATCTCTTTGACCTCTCCGTAAAAACTTCCAAACCTTTTGATGAAACGGAAGGGGGTGAAGATAAAAAACTTCCGTGGGCTCATCAGCATGAAAGGGGTCAAAATGATATGAGCGGGCAGGAGCAGGAGTACGGCAAGGAGGTACTTGAATGGCCCGTGTTCGATCCATCCGAAACGCATCGTCTCCGAGAGGATGATATGGTGCAGGTCACCCATGTTCCCGGCACTAAATAGAAAGAGCTCCTCGTTGAGCTGGAAGAGATGATGTTTTTCCCTGTTGGGTTGGCCTCCTCTCGCGAGCAGATCAAGCACCTCTTCTATCTTCGGGGTCCGGTGTATCTTGGCAACCAGGTTGAACGAACCTGTAGGGTTGAGGATGAACGTCGGGATGCGCTCCATATCATGAAGCTGCTGGAGCGTACGCCGGATACGTCCGTCTCCTCCGGTGATGATCACATAGTCATACTGCTCTATATCATGCTGTTGTGTGATCTCTGAGATATCGATAGAGGTGATATCCAGTCCGTTGTATCGTATCTCTTTGCCTATAGAGAGTATTTTACGATTCGGCATTTCACATCCTTTCATTTAGTGAAAGTCTTGCATTAGACTTTAGTCTTAAAAGTGCCTCACTGTACTGAGTTTTACATAAATCATTTAGTGATTTATTGCACTGTGTTTTAACACTTGTAACTCTTGCCATCAATAACCTTTAGATATTTGATCTATTTGGTTACAATTATAGCTATGAAAATTGAAAATGAAGATGCCCTGGATCATCTTATCATCTGTCACCAATGTCATACCCTGCATGAGGAGATCCCTATCGAGGACGGTACGAAAGCGTGCTGTGTGGAGTGTCGAAGTGTACTCTACAGATATGACTCAAAGCTGATCGATCACGGTTTGGCACTTTCCATCACAGCACTGATATTTTTTACATTGGCAAATCTTTTCCCTATCGTACAGATAGAGCTCTTGGGAAATGAGCAGTTCATTACGATACCGAAAACATTTCTCTCTTTGATCGGTAACGGTTTTTATTTTGTAGGGTTGTTGTGCGGGGTTGTGATATTTTTCTTTCCCCTGGCTATCTTTACCCTTTATATGCTGCTTTTTGTGCTTTTGAAGTGGAGAAAAGGCGAGGTGCTGAGCAGGAAGATCCTAGTAGCGCTCTCCTATATGAAGCCATGGAGTATGAGTGATATCTTTCTGATCAGTATCCTGGTGGCACTGGTCAAGTTGATAGGGTATGCACAGATCCATATGGGGATGGCATTCTGGGCACTGATCGTGTTCGTACTTCTGGATATCTATATGACCAGATATATCCATCTAGGCGAGATATGGATGTTGAGAAAACAGATCTTTACGGAGAAACAATGATAGAAGTCGATGAAAAAGATCTGATACGCTGCCCGGTATGTGAAGCGGTCAATATCGATAAGGGCAAAGAGAACAGGTGCCGACGCTGTGGTTCTCCCATCTATAAGTACAGTCGTTTTAGGACCGAAAAGAGCTGGGCATACCTGATCACGGCGATCATCGCCTATATTCCGGCAAACCTCTATCCGATGTTGGTAAGCACGCAGTTCGGCAAAGTAGAGGAGAGTACGATCATTGGAGGGGTGATACTGCTTTGGGAGTCCGGATCCTATCCGATCGCGATGATTATCTTCTTTGCATCGATTCTTGTGCCCCTGATGAAGTTTCTTATTTTGGTTTATCTGCTAATTAGTGTAAAATACCCCCT
The DNA here is from genome assembly GCA_047689535.1 of Candidatus Sulfurovum kebritense. Taxonomy (GTDB): domain Bacteria; phylum Campylobacterota; class Campylobacteria; order Campylobacterales; family Sulfurovaceae; genus Sulfurovum; species Sulfurovum kebritense. The sequence continues at coordinate 21,395 of JBEWPZ010000003.1, forward strand.
GGGAAAAGATAAAAAGATCAATAAACATAAACTCTATTATATGACGGAAGTGATCGGCCCCTGGTCGATGATCGATGTCTTTGTCGTAGCGATACTGGCTGCGTTGATACACCTGCATAATATCCAGATCATTGCAGGGACAGCGGCTACGGCATTTGCACTGTCAGTCTTTTTTACCCTTTTGGCAGCACAAGCATTTGATGAGAGGCTTATCAAGGAGAACCGCTAATGTCTAAACAGATTCCGGATGTAGAAGCATCTACAAAGTTTAATTTTATCACTTCTATATGGATCGTACCTTTTGCAGCCCTCCTGATCGCTGCCTGGTTGGCGTATCAGTACTACTCAGAACTCGGACCTGAGATCAAGATCGTTTTTCCTACCAATGAAGGACTACAGGCAGGACAGAGCGTCATCAAATACAGGGATGTTACGATAGGGAAAGTGACCAGGATCAATCTGGAAAATGACGGTTCCCGTGTGGCGGTCTATGCCCGTATGGACAAGACCGCAGAACGGTTTCTCAATGAAAATACGAAGTTCTGGATCGTGAAACCGGAAGTAGGACTGGGGGGAGTCAGTGGTCTTGATACGCTGATCTCGGGGACCTATATCAATGTCTATACCCAAAAAGGGGAGGAGTTAAGAAGAGAGTTTACCGGGCTTCCCTATGTCTACAGGGCAGATAAAGAGGGAGAGTACTTTCACCTCAATGCACCGCAGGGGTACAATATCGGCCTGGGTACGCCGATCTTCTTTAAAAATATCAAAGTGGGTGAAGTCGAACATATGGGTATCTCGTTGGATGGCCGCAGTATCGATTTTTATGTGTTCATAGAGAAACAGTATGTCTCCTATGTCCATACGGATTCAAAGTTTTGGACCAGAAGTGCCCTGGATATAGATATCTCAAGCGGCAGGCTCGATGTGAATATCGCTCCATTGTCACACCTGGTGCAGGGGGGTATCTCATTCTCCTCATCGGGAGAGGATATCAGTAAGAGAGTACCAGATGATTATATCTTTACGCTTTACAAAAATGGTGATATCGCCGAAGAGAAAAAAAGAGGTAAGGGTGGTGAGGCGCTCAAGCGCTTTGAAATCCATGTCGTTGACTCGATAGCAAAGCTCAAGAAGGAAGCCTCTGTACGGTATGAAGGGTATGATGTCGGAAAAGTGATCAAGACCTCCACCACCTATGACCCTGTGACACATAAAATGGCGGGTACGGTATACCTGCAGATAGATACCTCATTTTTTGAAAGTAAGCATGAGCAGAATATCACCGGTGAGATGAACTTCAACAAAGCAGTTGAAGAGGGTCTGCGTGCAAAGATCACAGCAACCGATCCGATCACGGGTATCCTCTATGTCGATCTTGTTTTCAAAGAGAACCTGCCATTCAGGGCGATCATCCAGGGGGAGAGATATCCACTCTTACCGTCTCTCCACGGTCAAAGCGGCGGAGTGATGGATCAGGTCAATATCCTGGTGACACGCCTGAACAGTCTGCTTGACTCTACCAATAAAGTGATGGATGAGAATGCCCAACCGTTACATGAGGTCCTGACAAACCTCAATGAGACCATGCAGAATATCAATACTTTGGTGGCTCAGAAAGAGACACAAAATTTACCGAAAGCCCTCAACCGGAGTGTCAAAAAGCTCACGCAGACACTTCAGAGTGCAAACCGGGTCCTCGAGGGGTATGAGCAAGACTCTCTGATGAACCATCAGCTTGCACAAACCCTGAAAGTGGTCACGGAGACCTCTGAAGAGATGGCCAAGGTGTTGAGAATGATCAACCGAAAACCGGACGCACTGATATTTGGAGAAGAGTAATGAGAAAAAATATTTTACTGGCGATATTTATGCTTTTGATGACAGGGTGTGCTACAAAGAGTCATTACTATGTACTTTCAACAGCGACACAACCAGCTGATGTGTATCCCTCTACTAAAAGAATCGGTGTAGCAAAGGTGATCCTGCCGAGTTATATGGATAAACGTAAATTGACCATAGCCCGTTCAGGCAACCAGATATCGCAACTAGACTCAGTGTTGTGGGCTGAAGACCTTGATATAGGGCTTACCCAACGGCTTATCAGTTTTCTGCAAAAAAAGTTTAAACAGCCCAATGTCTTTGCCTATCCGTGGGGTGTAGAGAGACAACCTGATATCAAGGTGAAGCTACAGATCAATCGTTTTCTGGCACAGGGAGACAAGGTTTACCTGGATGCCAACTATCTGCTCATTGACCTAAAGCGCCACAAGAGTCACGCCTACCTTTTCAGTACTGCACTGAAAACCGGTATAGAACCGGCAGCTATCGTCAATACGATGGATAAGGCATTTGGACAACTGGAAGAGCATATTGCAGATAAGATAAAATGACCCTGTAGAGTCTTTATCGCTTGTATAAATATAGCTTACCTTTAATATATATAAATATTATGATACAATAATTTATTGAATTGAGTGCAAAGGGTAATGACTAAATGTCAGTAAAACATTTCATCGTTTTGATGGTAGTATCAACAACACTGGTTGCACAAACCTGTGAGACTAATAAGACATATGATATAAAGAGTGGAGAGGTTTCGTATGAGATTTATGGCGGAGGTGTTGTTACCCCGGAATGTAATTTATCGATAGAGGGGTATGAAAAACTCTCTTTTAGAGCGTGGGGAGATGAACGCATAGAATCGATGGAGCGTACAGAGAGGCTCTTCGGTACGTTACAAAGTGTAGAGAAAGAGAAAACACTTAAAAAAAGTACAAAAGATACCTTATATACAGTAGACTTTGAGAATGAACGTATCATCACTACGAATCTCATAGAAGGAGATATCGGTCAGGTTGACTTGAGTCACATGAAAATGAACGGTACAATGAATATCGCATCATACGAATGCGAGCTTTGGGAAGACGGGATGAGAAGCGTATGTCTCTATAAGGGCATCGTGTTGTTGGATGAAAAGTGGTATCTTGGATTTGTGTACGGTAAACGGGCCACGCATGTAAACTTCGATCTAAATCTCTCTGAAGAAGATTTTGAACTGCCTGATTATCCTCTCAAAGAAGAGTTGTTAATGAGAAATATGATCAAGACGACACAAACCTATAAAGCTGAGAGTATTTCAGGTAAGATCATCCATGCTGACAATGACACGATCACTGCTACAGATAAAGGGTATCAAAAAGCTGTGAACCTTATGGTAGAGGAACTTTTTGAAAAAGAAAAACAGTATCTTCCTCTTTTACTGAAATCTATGCGTAAGACCAGGGCATGTTTGCATGTTGCAGAATCTAAAAGTGATGCCGGTGTATGTATTGATGAGATCAGCAAGCTTCAAACACTCTATCAGGGTGAACGTAGCTCTACTATCAGAATATCGGTTGATGGGAATAAACAGAAGATCCTGGATGATCTTGATGAAAAGATCAGAGCATTGAAAACCAGGATCCCCTGTATCAACAGAGCAGTAGATATCACTGATCTTTCAGTATGTATGAAGTAACCCTGTGAAGTTTTATCGAATCTATATTGAACTTACCAATGTGTGCGGACTCTCATGCAGTTTTTGTCCTACAAAAAACCTCCCTTCCAAACAGATGGATATAGAATTTTTTGAGTCGGTGATCAGGCAGGCAAAAGCCTATACCAGAGAGATCGCATGTCATGTGGTCGGGGACCCTATGACACTCTCCAACCTGTCGGAATATCTGGATATCATCCATCAACACGGTCTGAAAGCGATGCTTACAACCAGTGGATACTTTTTCAAAAAACAGAGCTACGCCACACTCTTTCACCCCTCTGTAAAACAGATCAATATCTCACTCAATGCGTTTAATAAAAATGATACGACTCTGACGTTTGAACAGTATATCGCTCCTGTATTGGCGCTTTGTCATGAGAAAGAAAAGCAGGGCAAAGAGCTCTTTATAAATCTTCGGATCTGGAACTTTGATGAGATGATGAGTGAACGCAGTTTTAATGAAATGCTTTTTGAAACACTCTCTAAGGCATTTGGCGTATCACTGAATCTTGATGCCATCTACAGGGAACGACCAAAGTCTATCAGAGTGGCTTCAAAAGTACTGTTGCATTTTGATGAATATTTTGAATGGCCCTCTCTAAACAATCCGGTTTATGGCGACGGTACCTGCCAGGGGTTGCAGTCCCATATTGCGATTTTGGCTTCAGGAAAAGTCGTGCCGTGCTGTCTGGACTGTGACGGTATCATAGCGCTGGGGGATCTGCATCAAAATAGTTTAGAGACTATACTTAAAGGAGAACGGGCAGAAGCTATGATCAGCGGTTTCAAAGAGGGGAGAGCTGTAGAAGCGTTGTGTCAAAAGTGTAGCTATAAAGATAGATTTAAAAGCAGATAGCGGTTTTTAGAAGAGAAGAGAGGTTTTGGATACCTCTCTTCTGGCTATTAAGGAATGATACGTTGGAACTTGTTTCCTTCCAAGCTGATACCACCCATCAGACCTTTTTCTCCAAAGATAAAAGCGACAATAGGCTTTTCATAACTGATTGAAGAGATATCTTTGCTTTTACCCCAGTCAGCGATCGCGATGGTACCGTCAACCCCAGCTTCCCATCCATTACTGGCGATAAAGTTTTTAAGTGAAGCGTCACTCAAAAAGGCAATCAGCATAGCGTGTTGCTGTGCCCCTGCCTGGAAACCAAATGAGGCACTTGTTACACTGTAATAGTGTTTTGTCTGACCATTTACACGTAAAACGCCTTCTCCATAGCTCCCACCTACCATAAAACCGGCTTTAGTAATTTTAGGGAAGACAAGATACCCTTTTGCATTGGTAATGAACTGCTCTGCACCTTTAAATTGTTTGACAAATTTTGCAACGGCTTTATTGCTGTTTTTTTCAAGTTTTTGGGATGCTGCATCGGCAAAAAGAGAAGTATTAAATGTAAAAACAAGTATGATGGCTAAGAGTTTCGAAGGTAGTCTTGACTGTTTCATCGATAAGTCCTTTGTGTTTGTTATTCAAAATGTGAACAATTATAACAAATTAATGTAAATAAGATATATAATTGCAGTATGGAAAAATTAACGATAAAAGCGTATGCGAAAAGACATAAAATCAGTATCTTCAATGTCATGAAGATGGTAAGGGACGGTTCTGTAGAGAGTGAAACAGTACTGGAAGGGAACAAAGAGGTTGTCTATATTCTGGAAGACAAAGCACAGGAGAAGAGTATACAAAGCAAGATCACCAAGTATACGCAGACACCACTAAGCCTTGAAAAAGAGATAGAGGAGTTGAAACAAGAGGTGGCTGAACTGAGACAAGAGATGGAGGCATTGAAGAAACTACATCAGTAAGCTGTAAGTCACAGAACGTGTATCTCCGGAAGCTTGGAGAACCTAAAAGATAGGTGTTCGTCATTCTGAACTTGCACCCCAAGGGTATTTACTACGGGCATTCAGAATCCCCTAAGTTTCGCTCTTATTTAATTAGATCCTGAATCAAGTTCAGGATGACAGTGATAAAACAGCAGTTCTTTCACAGTCTCTTTGCTTATGAGCAAATCAGCATAAAAAAGTAGCTATAATAGTGGTATGAGAGTAGCATATATCACTGATGAAGTCTATCTACGACATGACACAGGTCCGATGCATCCAGAGTCACCCAAACGCCTGATAGCGATAGAGAGTGCTTTGGAAGCGTTCAAAGATGAGCTGGTTAGGGCAGAACCTGTTTCTGCTTCCGAGGAGATCATCCAGCTGGTGCATGCCCCTCAACTCATTGAAACGGTCAAAGAGGCCAGTGCCAATGAGACGCCGATCGATGCAGATACGGTTTGCAGTAAGGACTCTTTTTTGGCTGCCAAGAAGGCTGTAGGGGCAGGGATCGTTGCCGTAGATGGTGTGAAGACGGGGAAGTTTGATCGGGCATTTTGTGCTGTCAGGCCGCCGGGGCACCATGCCACCCCAACGAATGCCATGGGGTTTTGTCTCTTCAACAACATTGCGATCACCGCGCGCTATGCCCAAAGTGTCGGGTACGAAAAAGTCATGATCATTGATTTTGATGTCCATCACGGGAACGGTACGCAAGAGACATTTTGGGAAGATGATACAGTCTTCTACTTCTCCTCACATCAATCATTTGCCTATCCCGGAACAGGTGCAGAGAGCGATATAGGTGAGGGCAAAGGGAGAGGATATACGGCAAATTTTTTTATGATGCCTGAGAGCGGGGATGCAGAGCTGCTGGATATCTATCAGAATGACCTCCCGCCGCTGGCGGAAAAGTTCCAGCCGGATATTATCCTTGTTTCGGCTGGATATGACCTCCATGAGAGTGATCCTCTTACCGGCCTCAATGTCACTACGGAGGGTATCCGGAAAATGGTAAGGAGCATTCTCTCCTTGCGTCACGTACCCTATATCTTCTTTCTTGAAGGGGGATATCATCTGGATGCTCTTGGAGAGAATGTCAGGGTGACCATAGAAGAGATGCTGCAGTAAGAGATCAGAGAAGGTCTCATGCCTCATCCTGTTTTTAAAGATAAAAAAAACTGCACTCTCTAATGAGATTATCTTCTTAAAAAACGTTCGTTACTCAAATTTTTACGAAATTAACCCTCTTTATCAACAATTTTTTCTATAAAAAAATTATTTTAAATCAATATTATTTATAATTTAAGCTAGAGGGGGAAGAGACTCCTCATATTTAATATAAAGGAGATAGCGTGAAAAAGAATTTTTTCTACGCAGGAGTAATGACAGCTGCACTCTTGTTTGTTGGATGTGACAGCAGTAACAGTGTCAGTAGTACTGCCAATCATACAGAACATGAGGTACATTTCAGTTATGATGGGGAGACCGGGCCGGATTACTGGGGGTCACTGAAAGAGGAGTGGAGCACTTGTGATAATGGGCTGAATGTTACTAAAGTTGTTGAAGGCGCACCTCACCAATCACCGGTGGATTTTGAAACTGCTGTGCCGTCAGATCCATCTTTTACGCTGGATTATAACAAAACGATGGCCTTTAAGATGGAAAACAATGGCCATAGTGTGCAGTTTAACGTGCAGGAAGGAAATCCCAAAGCATATATAACGATCAATGAGAAAAACTATGAATTGAAACAGTTTCATTTTCACTTCGTAAGTGAACATACAGAACTGGAAGTACACGCAGCTATGGAAGGTCACTTTGTCAATGTCGCCGAGGATGGATCTATAGCAGTCGTCGGTGTGTTTATCGATAATGTGGCAGGTGAAGGGAATGAAGCACTCGGACGTGCGTTTGGACTAGAAATTCCCGAAGAGGGAGAGGAGAATCCAAATGAGGTTATGATCAATCCATTAGAGATACTTCCGGGAGGAAAAGTCTACAGCTACTCCGGTTCCCTGACGACACCGCCATGTACCGAGGATGTAGCCTGGAATATCTATACAAAACATATAGGCCTTCATGAAGATAAAGTCGAAGCATTCCAGGAGCATTACGATCACAACTTTAGACCTTTGACAGGTACCTATTAAGGACTACTCTGTTATACCTCCGGGGTATAACAGAAAACAATTCAACTTCTTCTATAGACTACCCTATCTATCTCATCATTTTTTGTATCCAGGGATCAAAAGCAAAAACAGAAACTAGGTACCATTTCGATATACTACGTTCTAAATATTTATATGGACTTACATACTATGGAAGAAAATAAAGAACCACGTTTTAAAAAGGTCGTAGATGCTGCAGACGGATTGAGTCTGGGGATCTCTATGGTCGTGGCTGTACTGTTCGGTGTCGGTATCGGCTGGCTACTTAGAGACTGGACCGGGATCGGATGGCTCTTTTGGTTAGGGGTATTCTGGGGGATTGCTGCGGCGATACTCAATGTATACAAAGCCTACCAAAAGCAGAAAAAAGAGCTGGATAAGTTAGCAAACGATCCAAGGTACAACTATAAATCAACCCAAAACAGGTATGATGATGAGGATGAAGATGAAAAATATTAGTTTGAAGATACTCAAACTACTTTTGATGATCGATCTTTTTCTTATTGCAGGGAGTATCCTCTTTTTTAATACACAGGTACTTTACAATACTCAGATAGGGTTTTTCTCCTCGGCATTTGTGATGATTGGTTCGATGTTCAGTTATCGGCGTATGGTGAACAAAAGGGTAGACCATAATATTATCACCGTGGATGATAGTAAGGATGTGATCGATAAACTGGAAGATCCGCATGATCTTTACAGTGAGGATATCGTTGATGATCCCGATGTAGATATCAGAGAGGCGGTCAAAGAAGAGAAGCAGCGTATGAAAGCCAATAAGCGTTCACTCTTTCAAACACTGAAAGATACCAAAGGGGCACTCTCCATCTACCGTTTGAGTGCCTATATCCTGCTTGTACTGGGCTTCCTCTATCTACATAGACAGGAGCTTCTACACCTTCCAAGCTACCTGATCTCACTGAGCCTGCCGATCTTCGGGATCGTTTGGGTCCTTGTCACCAACAAAGAGAATCAAACCCAAGATAGGGTAGAATAGTCCTAATTCATCTTTAGGACGCTATATGTTGAAACTACTTTTATCACTCGCTACACTTTTTACTTTCGCTTTATCTGCAGATAACGGTTACAAGTGTACTACCGATCCTATAAAACCTCTCAAGATCATCGACAAACCTATAGATTTCGGCAAAGAACGTATCACGATGACGAAAGCCTATATCAGGTCTCACTACGGCAAGAAAGTTGACACTATCGAGATTACACCCCGGATCATAGTGCTTCACTGGACAGCAGAGATGAGTTTGAATAAATCTTTTAAACGTCTCCAACCTGAAAAACTTCTCTCGGACAGAAAAGATATTATCAAAGCCTCTGCACTCAATGTCTCTGCACATTTTCTTGTGGCGCGAGACGGGACGATCTACAGACTCATGCCGGAAAACTGGATGGCAAGGCATGTCATCGGGCTAAACTACTCAAGTATCGGTATTGAGAATGTAGGGGGAAAGGGGAACAAAAATGAGGATCTGACGCCTGCACAGCTGCGGTCAAATATCGCACTTGTCGGTTACCTCAAAGGGAAGTTCCCTACGATAGAGTATCTGATCGGTCATCATGAATATACGCGGATGGAGTCTACACCCTTATGGCTTGAGAGGGATAAAGGCTATCGCACCGTCAAGCGTGACCCGGGAGATAAGTTTATGGGAGAGGTACGTAAAGCCGTAGGGTACATGCATCTGAAAGAACCGCCTAAAGGCAGTAAGTGAATTCTGCTTTCTCTACATTGGACTGGGCGGTTTTTATCGCCTACTTTTTGGTACTGACAGTCACCTCGGTACTCCTAAGCCGAATGAAGGTAAAGTCGACACGTGACTACTTTGTCGGTGGCAACAGCGTGCCGATGTTTGCCGTGGCAGTCTCGGTATTGGCGACTTCACAGTCAGCTGCAACCTTCCTTGGTGGTCCTGAATACTCATACAGTAAAGACCTGACCTTTATCGGGTTTTATCTTTCCGCATTTATCGCCGTCTGGTTTGTCGCCAAAGTGTTGATCCCGCGTTTTTATGCGATCAAAGCGGTGACTGTCTATGAACTCCTGGAAAAACGTTATGGGAGTGCTGCGAAGAAGCAGGCAGGGGTGATGTTCCTCATCGGCAGGCTTTTTGCGAGTGGGGCAAGGCTCTATATCGGTGCTTTGGCGATCTCTATGATCCTCTTTCTTGATATCGAACCGATGCATGTACTGGTATCGATCATGCTATTGATGCTGGGGGCGTTGGCCTATGTCTATTTTGGCGGGGTAAAGTCTGTGATCTTTTCAGACATTATCCAGGCAGTCACCTATATCGGTGCGGGTATTGCCGTACTGGTCTATCTCTATACGGCATTGGATACGGATCTTGGGACGATGATCAATACGCTGCAGGGTGCTGAAAAGCTGAGAGTGCTTGATTGGAGTATGAGCGGTGGATTCAGCATATGGGCATTGATAGGCGGATGGCTTTTGCTCAATATCGCTGCATATGGACTCGATCAGGATATGACCCAGCGGGCACTCAGCTGTAAAAACACCAAAGAGGCGCAGCGCTCTTTGATGATGAGTATCTACTTGACGATCCCCGTTGCGGTGCTCTTTTTGGCGATCGGGCTGCTGCTCTACCTTTTTTACCATCACTCTGTGCTCTCCGGGATCTCTACAGAGGTCGTACAGAAGTTTGACGGAGAGAAGATCACTATCTTTATGTACTATATCCTGCATGAGATGCCTGAAGGGATGCGGGGACTGGTGACTGTCGGTGCCGTTGCTGCAGCCCTCTCCAGCTCCAACTCCGTGCTGGGTGCCATGGCATCGGTAGCGATAGAAGACCTCTATAAACCCTGGAAGCAGGCGCAAGGGGAGAGTGATGAGATGCATTTCGTACGGGCAGGGCGTCTGGCCGTACTTCTCTTTGCTGCAGCACTCTCAGCAATGGCGATGCTCAGCTACTACTGGCAGCAGAGCACAGAGCTGCCGCTGCTGAACTTCGCACTGGGGGTGATGGCATTTGCCTACAGCGGACTCTTGGGTGTTTACGGCGCAGCGATCTTCACGAAGCGGGGGAGTGCGACAACTGTACCGCTTGCCTTTATACTCGGATTTTCCACCGTACTTCTGCTTCAGCCCTATATACTGGGAGATTCGGTAAGTGAGATGATCGGATGGAAGATAGGTTTTGCCTGGCAGTTGATGCTGGGAACCTTGGTCGCATTCGGGGTGATGATGGGTGCAGCAGAGAAGAAAGGGGAGAGCATCTCCCCTGTTGCCTGATATGGGATCAATGGTGAGAAAGTTTTTATCCGGATATTTTTTATTCCAGAGAAGGACAGGTCGGGATGTCCTCATGCCGACAGAGATATAAAACGACATCACATAATAATGTCGGGGTAGGGATACCCCGACCTACGTATATTCTGATAAGGTAACCAGTATGGAGGGGAACCATTTAGATTATCTAAATTATATCCGGTAGATACTTCTTTGCAGTATTATAACTGATGCCGGCGGTTTGCGCTACATTGTAAGCTGTGATCTCTCTACATTCTAGTCTAAGCAGGTTGATGGCATTATTGATCTTCTTTTTGCTCTCTATGATCTTGGATCTGTTTGCCTGTCGTGTTGCCGTCTGCTTTTTGCCGTGTTCAATCTGTTTGATATTTTGAACTTTCTTAAATAACTTATGTGCCACCGGTTTTTTATCTTCAAATCTTCCGTCAGCTTCGAAATCACCTTTTTTCAATTGTAATTCGTTTAACATATTGAGCATGAGGTCATATTCATGATAGTCAAGATCCAGTCTGTAATGTTTGATCTTATTATCATTTTCCACTTTGTCAAAATAAATCATTTATGGCAAACCCGTTTCTTATAAATTAGTGGCGCATTTTACTATAATGAGATTAAAGCTGTCCGTGTAAATAGTGCTTTTAGCTTCGTTTATACGTTATCGTTGAAAAGAGATAATTATTTTTAATATGTAATAATTTGTATAGATTTTAACATAGCCATTTAGTAGTCTGTAAGATAATAGCAGAACTGTACCAGAGGTAGTGAGTGGGTCGTAGTACTTTAATAGAAGCTATATTGTTGACTACGATGCAGATAGCTCTACAGAAGTGAGTCGGTAGCCAAAATTTTTCTTTGACTCAATGATCTCTTTACCCAGGATCTTCCTTAGACTCCAGATGTAATATCTAATGACACTGGATTTCGATCTGCTGTTACAGGGATAGATACTATTTTCCAGTTCAAAACTTGATACAAATTTTTCTCTGTTCTTTATCAGATAGTCCAAAACCAGTAAAGAACGGATATCAAGCTCTATTTCTTCTTGATCGATATAGAGTTTTTTGTGCAAAAGGTCATAGGTGACATCTTCTGTGATCTGTATGGATTCCTGATAGGTGTGGTAGGCTCTTTTTATCAGTGTTTTTATACGGAGCAGCAGTTCATCAATATCGGAGGTTTTATTGAGATAGTCATCACATCCGTTTTTAAAAGATTGGATGACGCTGTCAGGAAATGAAGACAAGACAAGTTTCATTGTGGTGTCATTGTAGTCTTTGAGTATCTTCATAAGCTCAAAACCGTTGATCTTGGGTACTTTGATATCCAGCAGGTAGAGATCATAAATATTCTCATATATTTTGTTTAAAAACTCCTGTCCGTTACTGCAGGTCTCAACGATAAACTCTTCCTCTTCCAAAAAATCTTTGATACTCTCTTGGTAGAGCATATCATCTTCCAGGAACAGTATTTTTGTGCCAGCCATTTTAAATTTCCTCCCCTCTAAGAAAATAATAAACTGATAGCGAGATAAGAGTCAAAGAAGGATATTCCTTGACTCTTCCACGTCTTAAAGTATATTTTTGAAAAGTATAGTCATTCCCCAACCGAAAAAAGTAACCATCCATAGGCCCATGATAGCCAGGGTATAGTTGCCAAGTCTGGTTACCGCTTTATCTTTTGAACCGTCAAAAATCCCTTTGGTCTTTCCGACTTTCCATGACATCGTAAGCAGATAAGCCACACCTACTCCTCCCAAGACCAGGAATGTTAAGAGGAACATCACAATCGTAGGTATCTCAAGGTTGACCGGATAATCATAGATACTATAGCCTAGGTTAGCCATCAAATCATATCTTGTCAGTTCACGGACACCAGAGATCAAGAGTGCTACAACGACCAAAACACCGGTTGTAATATAGCTGTTTTTATTGCTTATCACCATAAACAGCAGTATAAGTACACCGACAATCGTAGCAATGACTACAGGATGCATCAGATATCCTATCTGTAACATCCATGCTACAAATGCAACAGCACTGATGAGTAGTCCGATCGTCCCTAGTTTTGTTCCAAGTCCTGCAGTATAATCGATGAACTCTTTACTGAAATCCTCTCTTGTACTTAAGAACCTGCTGTAGTTTTGCAGAAAGATACCGACCACAGGAATTGCCAAACTTACCATAAAGACAAGTCTTATCAGATCGACATTAAAGGTCCATCCGCTGTTGTCCACCACACCGTTCGGTGCATACATGTTCATCCACTCATTCGGCATAATGGAAGTCACGGCAAAGTTATGCATCAAAATCCCGGCAAAGACCAAAATACCAAAAGAGATGAAACCGATCAGTTTACCTCCACCTTCTTTCGCTTTATTGGCATAGTAGAACCAGTAAAACATCATATAACCTACGACCAATGCATAGATAAAGATAAATATCCACATACCGGATAGGGCATTGGTGGTATACCAGTTCGGATCATAGATCACCTGCGTAAAGAGAAGCGGAGCTACTCCCAACACGATCAGTAATGAAACACTGATCTTCCCTGTCTGAATAAGATGCGGCGTCAATAGTTTCCAACGCGAATCATCCTTTTGTTTTAATGTTCCGTATAAAGAGAGTCCCATAGAACCCAAAGCGAGTAGAACAAAGGCAGCGTGTAGTGCCCAGGTCAAGATATAAAGTGCCTGAAAGACCACGGGATAAAAAGGTATCCCGGCAGGGTCTCTTAAAGCCAATAGTACAGATGCGTCCATAAATCCTCCTTAATATTTTTGTGATGCAAGATATTCTGCGAGTGCATCATATTCATGTTCCGGCAGTTTTAGTGCTGGCATGTAATTCATACCACCGGCTCCTATTGCATAAAGTATAGACTTGATAGCCTCTTTATCCATACCTGTCAATCTGTCCTTAAGCGGTCTGAACTTACCTGTTGTCTCCAAAGAGTGACAGTTTGAACAGGACATTCTTGCCAAAAGTTTTCCTGCTTCAAGTTTATTCTCTGCAGTGATCACTTTGAGGTTCTCAGGTACAAAAGGGTTGACCTTCAGAAGACCTTTTTCTGCGATGATCGGAAGTTCACTTTTGATCCCTTTACCCGGTACATCACGGCTGATGATCTGGTTAGAGTAGATATATTGTCCTGCAACGTACGGTTTTCTCATAGATTCTCTCAGTTTCTCTCCCGGCCAAAGACCTGCAAGCAGTATCACAACGATCATAGAGGATGCGAGCACCGTATTGATCGTTTTTGGTCTTACGATTGCAAGAAGGAAATAGAGTGAAAATACAATGGCGAGAATGATTCTGTTTTGTATAATGGACTCTTTTGTAATATTAAATACAGCATGCGCATTGTCAGGCAGTGTCCCCATATACCACATAAAGAAGAACATGGTGACGAATCCGCCAAATAAACTCACAAATCCCATTTTCCTACCGAGTTCATTGGAGAGTTCCTCATTCTCTTTTCTCATTGCACTGGATATCACAAGCCCGATGACCCCTGACATCATGATCATAAATCCGATCCTCAGGAACATATGAGGGAAGGTGTTGATCCCAAAGAATGCATCACTGGCACTTCCGGTTGTATAATAGGCTTCTGTTCCCGGCCACATCATAAAGCTGATAATACCGATAATAAGCGCAAGTGTACCTACCGAAGCAAGTGCAAAGGTGAAGGTGAGTTTCAGGTGGGTTTTTTTATCGATCTTATTGATAAAGTATACGAGTGCAAAAACCCCGATCACCTCATAGACAAAGAATACCCACTCTGTAGCCCACACCCATACAAAGTTGTGTATCAGTGCACTGATCCCCCTGGGGCTTGCAGCTGTGGCGGTATACCAAATACCCGGTCCTGTGATAGAACCTATAACATATGAGAAGATCAGTAGGAACATACCGTATTTTTTCATATACGGGTAGAGGTCCGTTCTGTTCTCTTTATATGCTTTGTAAGCCAAAAATGCAAAAAGCATTGCGGCACCGACGGAGGTATGTGATGCAAGAATGTGTATGGTACCAGTGATACCCATCATCCAAGCACTTCCGTACTCCGGGAAATAAAACAACGGAAATTGTCCTATTATATCCATGCAGTCTCCTTTTTTTAAAGATGAGTGCATTATAAAACCCCTGTGTTAATTATCTGTTAGTTTTTCAGCTTAGAGCAAAAAAAGCGTTATATTTATTATTTTAAATCATTATATGCCAGGGTGATACGATACTTCAAAGAGCATCTGATACAATGTCTCTCTATAATTATCTGCGTAGGAAAGAGGTCAAAATAATGAGCAAGTCAACGATGAACACAATCACTTTTAATCATACAGAGGTTACTCCATCCAAAGTCGTTTGTATCGGGAGAAACTATGTTGAGCATATCGAGGAGCTGGGGAATGAGACACCCGATACGATGGTCGTATTCAACAAGCCTAACTCCGCGATCACCGATAGACTCCGCTTTATCAGTGAAGATACGCGTTTTGAGGGAGAGATATGTTTTCTGATAGAGGATAAGCAGATCGCAGGTATCGGTTTTGGGCTTGATCTGACCATGGCGGATACCCAGAACAAGATGAAACAGAAGGGTTTACCGTGGGAGAGAGCAAAGGCTTTTGACGGTTCGGCGGTATTGGGTGAGTTCGTACCTTTCAACGGGGATATCAACCAGCTCCGAATGGAACTCTTTATCAACGATAATCTTATCCAGTTTGCCGATTATGATCTGATGATCTACAAACCATTGGAGATGTTGGCAGAGATAGATCGTTTTATGTCTCTTGAGGACGGTGATATCGTCATGTCAGGTACCCCCAAAGGGGTAGGTAATTACAAAAAAGGCGACAGGTTTACCGGAAGAGTCTATGAAGGGAGAAAGTTGCTGGTAGAGTCTAGCTGGGCTGTTCAGTAGCGTGCTGAAGTGTTGTAAGGTAGTTTACCACCTTTGCTATCCTGTCACTATCTCTCTTCTTCTTATCATAAATGATATAGAAACTCCTCATGATAGGTACCCCATCAATACGTGAGAGATAGAGCTCTTTCCTTTCAATCTCATCTTCAATCGCCAACTGTGAGACAATAGCAACAGTGGGGTGTTCTCTATCGGGTTTTGACCACTTGATACCCTGTATCGCAGAGGTTGAGTTATCTATCTCCATTAATGAGTCAAAATGAGTGTAAGAGAGGGCATGCTCTTTCAAAAAACCGGTGATCAATTGACGGGTAGGAGAGTGTTCTCTTCTACAGAGAAGCTGGCAATGACTGATCACCTCTTGATCGATGGCTTCCCCAAGCGAGGCTTTCGAACAGACAACAAGTTCATCCTCTATCCATTTTTGATAAACAAGCGCATCATCAAAGATCGATGATTCTATCAGTCCCAGGTCAAAAATGCCGTTTTTGACCCCTTCGATAATCTTTTTACTACTTAAAATTGTGAGCTTGATATGCCCATTCGTAATCTTACTTAACTCAATGAGCGGTTCACCCGGAAGGATATGTGAACCGATTGTGGTGGAAGCGCCCAAATTGATGTTGTCATTCAATATAAAACCTTTCTTTCTCTTAATATATCTTATAATAATTATAAGATATGATTACTTAATTTAGTACTTTTCCCATCGATTTTATCTTGAGTAGTAGAAAAGTGAAGAGCATGTGATCCTATGACATCAGATAAGTTCATAGGAATTATGAAATAGCTTGATTACCAAGGTCTGATTGGGTTCGAATGAGAGACATCTCAATAGAGTCTATACTTTACATAGAACATGATCTTTGTTTTCTTTTTTGGCCTTGGGTAGTTTTTATAGGCTGTTTTTATCACTTCGATAGTATTTTCATCCAAGGCCCTATAGCCGATAGGAGACCTTAAGTAAAGCTCTGAAATATCGCCATTGGGATGTAGATAAAATGAAACGATGTTGGTTCCCTGCATTTGCATTCTTACTGCTATATCAGGGTATCCTTTGCGCCAAAGTGTATTTTGTGTGATACGGTATATCTCTCCAAGTTTCTGCTTGATAAACTTTTTCTGTTCTTTACTATAGGTATGAAACTCTTTCCCATAGATACGGGAGACCATATGGTCAACAAAATTCTCTTTTTTAGGCTTGGGCGTCAAAGAACTGCCTGAACCCATCAATGCGTTGGCAAGCGGATCTTTTGAGCGTTGTACAGGTTTTCTTTTAATGATCTGTTGAACCGGTTTCTGTTTGAATACCTTAGAGGGTTTCTTCTGAACGGTTTTTTTAGGTTTCTCTACTTTTTTAGGCTCAGTTTTGGCTACTTTAGTCACATTGTTCTCTTCTCTATCTTTTGTAGTTATAAAGCTTTTTTTCACCACTTGTTCCTTTTTTTTGAGAGGTTCAGGCTTCTTTTCGGTTTCTTTTAGAGACTGGACTGGCTCTGCAGAGGGAACGGGCTGTAGAGGTGGTGCAGGTTTGTTGACCGGTTTTGGTTTTGGAGCCGGAGGTACGAATGATTTGAGATCGAGAGAAATTTTTTGGGACTGACTTTGGGGTTCCGGCATCTTCAACTCTTTTGAGTTTACTACAAATAGCAAGAGGATCAATAGGTGCAGTAACAGTGAGAGTAGCAATGCTTTCAGTGTTCTAGTACGGATAATCGACCCCTTAGTGCCATTGTTGTATAATGCATGCTCATTATTTGATGAGTGTTATGTTCCATGAAGGAGCACGCGCTTAAACTCAGAATTATACACAACAAGGATTAATCATATGGCATACGATAAGAGCATCGCAGCATTTGAAGAAGCATACAAAGTGATCCCGGGAGGTGTAGACTCACCTGTACGTGCGTTTAGCGGAGTAGAGGGAACCCCTCCGTTTATCGAAAGAGGGGAGGGAGGATACCTTTATGATATCGATGGAAACAGATATATCGACTTTGTGCAAAGCTGGGGACCGTTGATCTTTGGTCATGCGGATGCTGATATCCAAAATGCCGTGATGGAAGCAGTGAAAAACGGATTGAGCTTTGGTGCTCCGACAGAAGTAGAGACGGAACTTGCTACCGAGATCACGACACTGTTTGATACGATCGACAAGGTACGTTTCGTCAGTTCAGGAACTGAGGCAGTCATGTCTGCGATTCGTCTGGCACGCGGAGTTACAGGCAGAGACAACATTCTAAAGTTTACAGGATGTTATCATGGACACTCTGATTCACTGTTGGTACAGGCCGGTTCGGGGCTGGCAACATTCGGTACACCATCAAGTCCGGGTGTACCTGCCGATTTGACTAAACATACACTGCTTGCAACCTATAACGATATCGAAAATGTGAAACAGTGTTTTGCCGATGCAAAGGGTGAGATCGCGTGTGTGATCATCGAACCGATCGCCGGAAATATGGGACTGGTTCCTGCCACTGAGGATTTCCTCCAGGAGCTTAGAGCCCTCTGTGATGCGCATGGCACACTGTTGATCTTTGATGAAGTGATGAGTGGATTTAGAGCTTCATTGAAAGGGGCACAGGGGATCACGACAGTCAAGCCTGATATGGTCACACTGGGTAAAGTGATCGGCGCAGGTATGCCTGTAGGAGCGTTTGGTGCCAGATCAGAGATCATGGCGTATCTTTCACCTGAAGGACCGGTATACCAGGCAGGTACACTCAGCGGTAACCCTGTTGCTATGGCTGCAGGTCTTGCGAGCCTTAGAAAACTCAAAGCAAATCCGGCTATCTATGTAGAGTTGGGAAATAGGGCAAAACGGTTGATGGATGGCTTCCAAAATGCTGCTAATGCAGTGAATGTACCGATGGTAACGGATGTACGGGGAAGTATGTTCGGTTTCTTCTTCTCTGAGAGACCTGTAAGAAACTTTGAAGATGCACAGCAAAATGATACAGCGATGTTTGCCAAGTTCCATAAAGGGATGCTTGATCGTGGTGTTTACCTTGCCTGTTCATCATTTGAAGCAGGGTTTATCTCTACTGTGATGAGTGATGAGATGATCGATGAAGCGATCAAGGCAGCGTACGATACACTCCAAGAGTTGGCAGGTAGCAAGTAGCAGTTTTTTAGGGTGCGTTTGTTAACGTACCCGTTCATGAAAGAAAGGAGATGATAGACCATATGTCTCTATGATTACTTAGATACTCCTCTATTATTCTACTAAGAAAAAAATCGATAAAATGCTCTCATCTCTTTTTGCGCCTCTTCGATCTTTATCGGTTCAAATGTCACTTTTGCTCCGATAGGTAACTGTGCCAAACGAAAGCAGTCTATCGGTAATAGAGATCCGATCTTGGGATATCCACCGATAGTTTGCCGTTCTTTGAGCAGTATGATCGGCTGTCCATCAGGCGGTATCTGTATCGCCCCAAAGGTGATCCCCTCAGAGATGATCCCTCCTGTTGACGGTACCATAGCCTCTCCCTGCAGTTTATAACCCATCCGGCTGATTTGAGGCGTGATGGTGTATCTGTGAGTAAAGAACTCCTCTTGTTGTTTCTCCGTAAAGTAGTGATGTTGGGCGCTTAGTATGATGCGCAGGGTCAATGTATCGGGATAGCGGGGGAGAAACTTGTCAGCTACACGTCGAATCTCTCTGGATGTAGAAGGCGAGAAGGGGAGAATATCTCCTTTTTCAAGTTTTTTGCCTTTATTCTCTTTCAGTGTTGTAGCGCAGCTACCTTCGAATACCGGTACTTCAAAACCGCCCTTCACAGCCAGGTATGCTCTCATCCCTTTCTTTTTATGCTCAAACGTCAGTATATCTCCCGGGTAGACCTGATGTGTCTGCCAGATAGGGAGAGGGGAACCGTTGATATGAAAGCCGAGATCTGCACCACATACGGAGATCGTTGTTGGTGCGGTAGCTTTCAGCTTGAGTCCGCTCAGCAGTATTTCCAGGGCATTCCCTCCATGATTATCCAACAGTTTCTGACTCCAGAGGTATGCATACTCATCCATCGCACCCGAGGGGGTGATACCACAGTGGGTATGGCCATCCCTTCCCTTGTCTTGGACGCTTGTCAGTATCCCTCCATGTAGTACTTCAAATCCACTCATATCGCTATAAACCTTACCCTGTCACCAATTTCAAAACTACTGTAATCATCAAAATCCGTATGGCCTATGATATTCCAACCTCCTGCACTCTGTTGTGGATAGATCGCTGTTTGAGACTCTGCAATGGCGACACTCCCTTTGGGAACTTTATCTCTAGGTGTTTCAAGCCTTGGTGTAGAGATAGATGCATCGACTTTAGCCAAATAGGCAAATCCGACCATGAAACCTATGGCATAGACACGGTAGGTAGTCGCAGTGTGTATCGTGATCACTTCATCTTTAGTCAGTCCATGTAGTTGAGCGATACGTTCCAGGTCTAACCCCTGATGATAATCCACAGGTATCTCTATGAGTTTACCCATTGCTTTTGTATTATCCATGTGTGCAGAGGCGATCTTTTTCTCCAGGTATCTTTTGATCGTGGTATCATCATATTCAAATAGATCATAGTGTATAAGAATAGAGTGATAAGAGGGCGTAAGGTCTATAATACCGGGGAGCCCTTTGAGGATACGGTAGGTGTGTTGTACCTTGTCCAATACCTCTTCTGAGATACTCTCCTCAAAGTAAATGATCACCGAGTCAACGGAAACAGTTTCAATCTTCATGGTTGAGTCGATGCAGTTCTCTTACCATCTCTAGTGCTGCAGGAGTATCTCCATGCACGCAGAGCGTATCGGTTTTCAGTGGAAGTTTCTTGCCGTTGATACTCTCGATGACTTCCTCTTTAAGCAGAAGTTTTGCTCTGTCGATGACCTGTGGGGTCTCATGGAGTACCGCTCCCTCTTGCGAACGGGGGACAAGCGAGCCGTCATCCTGGTAGGCTCTGTCGGCAAAGACCTCATAAAGTAAAGAGATACCATATTTTTGTGCCAGCTTGGCATACCGCTCATTCTGAGCACCGGAGAGGATCATCAGTTTGATACTGTTATCGTATTTGGAAACCGCTTTCGCGATCGCTTTGAATACCTCTTCGTCTTTCATCATCACATTGTAGAGTGCCCCGTGCGGTTTGAGGTATGTCACCTTGACATCATAACTTTTACAGAGTGCATCCAATGCACCGCACTGATAGATGACAAAGGAGACGATCTCTTCTACGCTACAGTGCATTTCACGTCGTCCAAATCCGCTTAGGTCAGGGTAGGAAGGGTGTGCTCCGATCTGAACACCATGTTCTTTTGCCAGCTTGATACTCTGGTGCATTGTGACAGGGTCACTGGCATGAAATCCGCAGGCAAGGTTTGCCATATCGATAAGCGGCATGATCTTTTCATCCATGCCTATTTTATAGATACCGAAGCTCTCTCCCATATCGCAGTTTAGTTTTATACTCTGATTCTTCATAGGTGTATTATACAGAAGAAATGGTTGAAGCCCAAAACTTTACTTTAATCTGTAGAAAAGGGTTTTGTGCATGTGGGGATCTCCGCTCCGGGAGCAAAGAGACCTGCTCTCAAATCTCCTTATACTCTTGCAGAAGATAACAGAGACAGTCCTGCTTTATGATTTTTTTATCCAGTGTGATCATCGCCGGCATCAGCGGCCTCTTCAGTGAGAGTGCACCATTCTCATTGGAAATAATGTCATCGGTGATATCGGTCCCATCCTCGAGTGTGGCGATAATCGGTTTAGTTATCGTAGTGTGGGCAAAAATCTCACCTGCTTCAAGGCGGGTAAAGTTATGACGGTCAAAGTTGTCCATCAGTGTGAGCGCGTAGTCTCTCTTCTCCTCTTCAAAGCCGAATGTCACCCCTTCAGCAATTTTGAGTACTGCACTGTTGTGTACCAGTTGAAGGTCATGTTCCGGCAGTGCTTTTTCGGGGAAGTGGTCCATATGCATCAGGTCATCGATCAGTGCAACAGCCTTTTCTATCCCCAGTGGATTGCCCGGGGTAGAGCACTCCAGTGTAATGGCGGGACAGATCTCATCGAATGCCATCGTAGAGACACCTTTTGGGGTATGGAAGACCATGCCGATGTGGTTGAAGAAACTGCTTAGGTATTTGTTCTTTTCATCAACCACAGAGATACAGCCGTAAGGCGGGTTTTTCCCTGTATTGTTGTGCAGGTCAAGGGCTGCAAAGAGCTCATCTTCTGTGATCTTCTCCATCATTTCAGCGATCAGTTTTGAGGTAGGAGCATCCGGGTGTGGGGTACCGGGCCAGGCACGATTGAAGTCCAGCTCATCATCCTGTCTTCTAAGCCCCAGAGAGGCTGCATCGACATTCCCTACAAAGAGCCAGACAGTTCTTGGAAGATGGAAGGAACCATCCACTTTATATTTTTTGAGAACCTTCTGCATGATCTGTAAGCCGCTGAACTCATTTCCGTGCAGCATGATAGAGATGAAGAGGGGAGGTGCTTTCTCTCCTTTGAGGTAGACAAGTGTAGGGCTTTCGAATATCTCCTTGATATCACGGTAATTGATCGTTAAAAACCTTTCAGGAATCTCCTCTACGATAGTAAGTCTGCTCATGATAGACTCCATAAGTGTACTGGGGTGTCAGCTTCAAAATTTTTCATATAATCCTCTACAAGTTTGTTGATATTTTTGTACTTCTCAAAGTGCTTAAGCTGCCATACTGCGCCATTTTGCCCATTTGATGCACGTGCCTGAATGATGTCCAGGTAGGGGTGAATCTCTTTGACGCCCAGAGATGCCAATCCTTCTTTTGCAAGATTGAGGCCGGTGTGTGATATCCACTCATTGAGTACGACACTTTTTCCCTCAAGAGGTTCATGGAAGGTGTGTTCCATACCCCGTTTGGCTATCTGATAGAAGTCATCCTTGAGCACTTCAAAAGGTATCATTGTAAGGTCTCTACCGCTTTTTACCAGTCCTTCGATAAGACCGATAAAGAACCACAGGTTTGCCTCTGTATCGACAAGGGTCGGTCCTGCAGGCAACACGCGGAGCTCCATACGGAGCTCCCATTTGCCATCTTTGCCTTGAGAAATGATAGGGCGTACCCAGCGCCATATCGTTCCATTGTGAAGGTTGAAGTGATAGAGTTTTTCAACCGGCTCATCCACCACATCCGGGAAGAGGACTCTAAATGCTTTGTTTTGTTCGAACAGGTCTAACCAGGAGTCTATATATCCATGTGCAAAATGGACCCTTCTCTCATCTCCCTTTTCCCGTCTCTCTCTGTCTCTTGCATCGGTTGACTGCTCAAAGATAGGGATACGTGACTCATGCCAGGCTCTTTTCCCCAGTACCAGTGAAGCGTTTGCCCCAACTCCCACCATGATCACAGAGGCGATCAGTGCAGCATGGTAATACTCCGTTGCTAGGGAAAACGGCACTTGAAAATGTATCTGCAGTGACGTACAGAGTGCTTCGCTCATCACATCATCTCTCTGCAGCTTGATCTCATCTTGACCGTGAAAGAGAAGTTTGATACTCTCATGACGCAGTTCATGGATGCGTTGGGAAGCCAGTGTGTAGCGTACCATCTCTGATTGGTAGTGTGCAGGATCAAAGTGTTTCGGCATAAGCTTGGGGAAGACGCCGAAAAGTCCAAGATGGGTGTTGAATTTCCCGGCAGCATTATCAGCCTTCCCAAAGAGTTCATTCATGTTCTCTCTCAGCTCGGAAGGGGTAGAGGGACCAAGGGGAAAGATACTACCGTTGATCTCCAGGTCATAGTTGGCAAGCTCATTGGTAAAAAGGGAAGCATCAAGTTCTGAGAGTACCTTTTGGTTGATCGGTGCAGGCTGATAGTCCGCATCGAGTATACAGGCCTCAAGTTCATATCCCAGACGCTGGGACTCGCTGAAAAGTTCACTACCCTCTGCAAAGAGCTGTCGGATAAACTCCAGTTCAGAGAGCCACGCATTTTCAAATGCCCGGTAGTCCTGCTCTGTAAATGCTTCTTTATGTATCTCTGAACCCATTCCTGTTCCAATCAATGCTTTTTAAACCATTATACATTGGATTGGCTTGTCGGTCCCTAACAGGGACTACGACTTTCTTTGTGTCAAGTAGATAAAGAGTGCCAGTGAAAGGATGATAAAGGAGATCCCACCCATCAGGTAGAGTGCATTGATCATCTCTCCATCCTCTTTCATCGCGATCTTGAATACCACCATCAAGGTCTCGATAGCCAGTGCTATCAGTATCGTAAAGAGGAATTTGGTCAGCAGTTTGACCTCCTCTTTGGAGTCTTTGACATAGCTTTTATAAAAGACCTCCTGTTCCAGGACCGTTTTGGCCAGGTCAAAGATAGCCAGTCCCAGTGTCGCGGCAATGATCGGTTTGAAGATCGTATGGATATCGAGATTCAATGCCATGACATTCCCTGCAAAGTCAAAGAGAGAGTAGAGGACCGCAGCCAGGGCGATAAGGGCCATGAATGCTCCGGTAAAGAGGTAGAATGAGAGTTGTACCCCGTCAAAGGCAGCATGTCTCTCTACAAGTTTCAGTCTCTCCAGCAATTTTTTAAGATCAAAGTCCATAAAGATGATTTTATCACCCTCTTTTTTTGTGACAGTGATACAGAGGGTCTGCGTTGCGGCACTTTTGTAGGGTGCAGTAAATGCAAAACCGTTCTCCTTGATCTCCAAACGGTCCAGAAGATAATCTCTGCTGATATCTTGTGCCTCTTTGTCGACACGGTTGAGATGGTAATTCGGCGAGCTTTGTACCGAAGTTTCTGCATCTACCACATAGACGAGCTCCAGCGACTTGAATACATGAAACAGGCTCTCAAAGTTTTCCTCTTCCAATGCACTCAATGCACCGATATTCAGTACACTGTCTTCGATGAAACCGTTGACCTGTTCTTTTGCCTGGAAGTAGGCTCCAAAATACTCTTTCATTCTTTTTATCCTTGTTGTTTGGTTCTTTGTTTCATTATAGAGCAAAGTAGGAGAAACAGGAGAACAATAGTGCTTATTATTTGATCAATTCATCGCCTATTACATCTTGTGTATTGTCCATCCCACTTTTTCAAACTGTTCGGCTGCCTCTTTTTCAAGTATCCCGGTGATGACATTTGGAGGCGTTGTAAAGACCGGTTCATATCTTGCCAATACCTGGTCCTGGAGGATGTCCCACCTGGTGTATCCTCCCATATGCGGAGTGGTGAGGGCAAAAACCACCTCCTTGATCTTCTGTTCGCGCATCATGAAGGAGCACATAGGGCAGGGTTCACAGTTGGAGTAGAGGGTGCACCCGGAGAGGTCTGGAGAGCCCAGTGCTTTTTTGGCCCTTCTCATCGCGATGATCTCTGCATGGTCAGTGATATCTGTATGCATGGCAGAGTTTCGTGCTTCAGCAATGATCTTATTCTCTTTGACCACGACAGCACCGAAAGGATTGTCCCCCTCATCCAGTGCCTCCTGTGCCAGCTCAATACATCGTCTGATAAACTTCTCATGGTGTACTGTTTGCATCTAAAAGAGACTCCTTTCTTTTTTTAAGTGTACCATCTTATACGTATCAATAGATCAGCGGAACAAACCTAAACCCATAGATACTCTCTCTTTGATAATCGTTCTCTGAGGTTTTGGTGACCACATCGATGGAGTCCCGTATTGGGATAACCAGTTTTCCACCGACATTGAGCTGCGCTATAAGCTCTTCAGGAAGTTCATCCGCAGCAGCTGAGACGAGTATCTTGTCAAACCTCTCTCCCGGAACCCCGAGTTTATCTCCGGCTTTTTCGATCCTGCATCTCTCATCCTGGCAGTATCTGGCAAGATTGCGTTTGCCGAACTCCACTAAAGCCTCTATCCTCTCCAGACCCAACACACTTCCCTCTTCTCCGACGATATGACAAAGCATGGCAGTGGTCCAGCCTGATCCGGAACCGATATCAAGTATCTTCTCTCCTTTTTTCGGAGAGAGATGTTCAAGCATGAATGCTACGGTCGTAGGCTGGGAGATCGTCTGGTACCCTCCGATGCCAAGCGGTATATCCAAATAGGCACTCTCTCTGAGCCTATCCGGAACAAAATGTATCCTGTCGACCTTTTCAAAAGCATCAATGATCTGAGGACTTTTCAGTACCCTGTCCATGATGATCGCGTCAATGAGCGCGTCTAAATCTTTCATCTCATCCTCTTTTCAAGCTACTGTAATCTGCTACTTACTATCTTCTTTATACTCTTCGACCTGGTAGGTCTGGATCTGAGGATGGAAGGCAAGACACTCCATCCCCATACCGGCTTTCATACACAAATGCATAAAAAAGCTTTTAAAATCCGGCAGCTGTTCCCATACCTGCGGGAGATAGGTCGCCTGATGCGATGCATCATGTTTGAGTATCACACCGTCTCTGCCTACTCTGATCTTTGATTTGAGATCATCGACAGAGCTGTATGTTACCTCCTGGGGCGGTGTAAGGATGGAGACCTCTACGATGATATTTTCGAACTCATCCTGGGTGAGTGAAGGGAATCTCGGGTCGTTCAATGCCGCAGCTTTGGCATTATGGATAAGGTCTTCATAGAGCGGACGATGTGCAACGATGGAACCGATACAGCCTCTGAGCAACTCATGCTCTCCTATCGTCAGTGTAACAAAACAGGCACCTTGATCTTCCAGCCACGGATTCTCTTTCATCATCCCATCCAGATCCAGGGAGTAGGGGAGTCCCACTGCCTCCGCTATAGATGCCCGTGCGAGCGTGAGAAGAACTTCTTTTTTCATTGTTTCTCCACAAATGCCGCACTCATATATCCGACTACCTGTGACTCATCACCGCTGGCATCTGCACTTGTCCGGTAATCGAGCACAACAGACTCCAGGCCAAGCTCTTCGGCTGCCATCATCATCGCCTCTACGCCGATCTTTCCACAGGCCTCGCACCCTTCATGCAGTTTGGTCCTGTCAAGTCCCTTGACCGCATCCAGACAGATGCTGTCAAGATGATTCGCCTTTTTGATATTATAGTAGTGACTCAGATCGGTACTGATCACTATGGCTGTCTTCGGGTCTTGCAGCAGCCTTTTTATCAGAGGTGCCAGCCTTTCAGGTCTTTCATCAGAGTAGACGATCTCTTCAACGGTTACATCCGGTTTATAGGCTTTGATAAAGGGAAACTGTACCTCTGTACTGTGTTCATGGTGTGCATCGGGATAATAGTCTAGCTCAAACTCCTCTTTGAGTTCACAAGCGAGTTTTCTATCGATAGGAAGATCACCTAACGGCGTATGATAGTTGTCACAATCAGCAATGCTCGTCCCTTTGAAGTAGACACGATGGCTGGGACCGATGATCACGATACGTTCAATATCCTGATCAGCAAGAAGTTTGAGCGCGATATTGGCAGTAAATCCACTATACATATACCCTGCATGGGGAACGATAACGGCTCTGGGGTGCAGTTGCCAGATCGGATCATCCTTGGAAAAATGTTTTTCGAGTATCTGATTGTAGTGATCAAAGACTTTTTTGATCTCTTGGGGGTTTGAAGGGTAAAACTGTCCTGCTACCGAGGTTTCTCTTGTACTCATTTCCAGACTCCTTTCTTATTGGGTCTCCTTAAAAAGAAGCAAAGCTCCTTCTCTTCCATGGCTTCACTCTCGTTCCGCACCCCAAGGGCATTTCCTCCCTCTGGTCAGGCACCATTCCAGTTCCGAATCTATAAACGACAAACTGTTGTCGTTTATTTAACGATTCTCATCCTCTCACTTCTAACGCTAAAGCGTGATACAAGGAAATCACTAAATGATTTCTCGTAGAAGCTTTGCCGTTGGCAAGAGAAGGAGTCATTTCCAGACCCCTTCTATCTCTCTATGGCAGTTGGGGCAGTGCCCGTCCTCCAGTCTGTTCACGGTAATGCTGTATCCTGTTCTATCGATCAGCAGTTCATTACAGTTGGGGCAGTGTGTATCACCGTGAACAGGGACATTCCCCAGATAGATATAGTACAATCCTGCCGCTTCCCCTATCTGTTTAGCACGCTGTAGTGTCTTTAATTTGGTTGTGTCATGGTCCATCATCTTGTAGTCAGGATGAAATGCACTCAGATGCCAGGGTACCTGTGGCCCAAGGTCATTCACGATGAACTCGGCCATCTCTTTGATATCCTGGTCACTGTCATTTTCGCCCTCTATAAGCAGTGTAGTGACCTCTACCCATATCCCTTCATTGACCATTCTCCTGAGCGTATCTTTGACCTCTTCCAGGCCTCCTTTAAGGACTTTTCTATAGTAGTCGGCATCCCAGCTTTTCAGATCGATATTGGCTGCATCGATCCAGCCGGCCATATCTTGAATGATCTCAGGCGTCTCAAACCCATTACTGACAAAAATATTTTTAAGTCCTTTTTTCTTGGCAAGCAGACCGACATCTTTGGCATAAGGATAAAATATGGTCGGTTCATTATAGGTATAGGCTATCGCATCACAACCCTCTTCCAGTGCCAACTCCACCATCTCTTCTGGGGAGACATTGATATTTTCATTGATATTCTTCTCTTGGGAGATTCCCCAGTTCTGGCAGAAGGGGCATCTGAAGTTACACCCCACTGTACCGAATGAGAGTGCGCTGCTTCCGGGAAGCAGGTGGTAGATCGGCTTTTTTTCTACCGGGTCAATATGCACGGCAACAGGGTGCCCGTAGACAAGGTTTTTAAGCTCACCATCTACATTTTTGTTCACACCGCACATGCCTACTTTACCCTCTCTTAGCGAACAGGAGTGACGGCATAGAAGACAGATGATTCTCTCTTTCTCTTTTTCTTCTTTATAGTATTTCATCAAACGCCCCTATCTGAGTCTTAAAGACTCAACTATTTTTAATCATACCACATAGCTATAAGTTTGTCAAATATTTCTAATGAAGATAACGATTTGTAACAAATAGGACAATAATACTCCTATTTAAGAAAATATACTTTATGATTTTTTCTTTTTTTATAATCTATGCTACACTTATCG
Organism: Candidatus Sulfurovum kebritense; assembly: GCA_047689535.1. Taxonomy (GTDB): domain Bacteria; phylum Campylobacterota; class Campylobacteria; order Campylobacterales; family Sulfurovaceae; genus Sulfurovum; species Sulfurovum kebritense. Next base: position 50,178 of record JBEWPZ010000003.1, read on the forward strand.
TAACAATCAATAAAAAATAGGAGACCTCAATGAGAACACACAGAGAGATATATCAACCGAATCCTGAGTTTGCCGAGAATGCTGCGATCAGAAGTATGGATGAGTACTGGGAGCTTCAAAACAGGGCTTTGGAGGACTATGAAGGGTTCTGGAAAGCGTATGCTGATGAGAAGATCGATTGGTTAGCACCTTATGAGAAGGTACTTGATGAGAGTGATGCTCCTTTTTATAAATGGTTTACCAATGGTAAGCTGAATGTCTCAAACCAGTGTATCGATAGACACTTGGCAGACAAGGCTGAAAAAACAGCGATTCTTTTTGAGGGAGACAGAGGGGAGGTTGAGCATATCACCTATGCGGATCTTTCATTGCGTGTCAACAAAATGGCGAACCTTCTGAGAGAAGAGTTTGGTATCCAGAAAGGTGACAGGGTTGTACTTTACATGCCTATGATCCCTGAAGCGGCGTATGCTATGCTCGCATGTGCGAGAATCGGTGCCATCCACTCTATCGTCTTCGGTGGGTTCTCAGCGGAAGCATTGAAAGACCGTATAGAAGACGCGGAGGCAAAACTTGTGATCACGGCTGACGGTGCTTATAGAAAAGGCAAGCCGTATATGCTCAAACAGGTGGTTGATGAAGCGCTCGAGCAGGGTGGTGAGAGTATTGAATCCGTGCTTGTTGTGAAGAGAAACCATGAAGAGATCAATTGGGTTGAGGGAAGAGACTATGACTATAACTTCCTAGTACAGTCACAACATGCAGAGTGCCCTTACGAATTGATGGATAGTGAGGATCCTCTTTTCTTGCTTTATACTTCAGGAAGTACAGGTAAACCGAAAGGTGTGCAGCATAACCAGGCGGGATATATCCTCTGGGCACAGATGACGATGGAGTGGGTATTTGACATAAAAGAGAATGATGTCTACTGGTGTACGGCAGATATCGGGTGGATCACAGGGCATACCTATATCATATACGGACCGCTTGCAGCGGGTGCTACCACAGTGATGTTCGAAGGAGTACCGACATATCCCGATGCAGGGCGTGCATGGAAGATGGTACAAGACCATAAGATCACTCAGTTCTACACTGCACCTACAGCGATCCGTGTTCTTCATAAAATGGGTGAGCATGAACCGGAAAAGTATGATCTCAGTTCACTCAAAGTACTTGGAACGGTAGGGGAGCCTATCGATCCGCCGGCATGGAAATGGTACTATGAAGAGGTGGGTAAAGGCAAGTGTGCGATCGTGGATACCTGGTGGCAGACTGAAACAGGCGGACATATGATCTCTCCACTCCCGGGTGCTACACCGATCAAGCCTGCATGTGCGACGATGCCACTTCCCGGTATTATCGCTGAGGTGATCGATCCTGACGGTACGCCAAAAGAGGAAAATGAGACAGGGCTGCTCTGTATCACGAAACCGTGGCCGAGTATGATTCGTACGATATGGGGCGATCCGGACAGATATGTGAAGTCCTACTTCGGCGATGCCAAAAAAGAGGGTAAACCCGTATACTTCTCAGGCGATGGTGCATTGGTGGACAAGCTTGGATATATCACGATCACAGGACGTGTGGATGATGTGATCAATGTCTCCGGACACCGTATGGGTACAGCCGAGATAGAAGCTGCGGTAAAAAAAGATGACTCCGTAGCCGAAGTCGCTGTAGTAGGGCGCCCGCATGATATCAAAGGGGAGTCGATCTTCATCTATATCGTACTCAAAGAGGGGCATGTGAATGCGGATATCAAAAATCATATCAACGAGCTGCTTGCCAATGAGATCGGGAATATTGCCAAAGCAGACCATATCATCGAAGTCCCCGGATTGCCTAAGACACGTTCAGGGAAGATCATGAGACGTATCCTTCGTTCTATCGCAAAAGGCGAAGCGGTAACTCAGGATATCTCAACACTGGAAGACCCAGCGATCGTTGAGCAGATCGAAATGAAAGCGAGGGAAGCGTAATCTTATTTTTGTAAGGCTATGCCTTGCATCCTTTTACATCAGACTTTTAACTTTCTTCAAGTCTTCAAAGACCTCTTTCTTCGCACTGGGATTTCTCAGCAGATAGCTTGGATGGAAGGTCGGTATGACCATATACTCTTTTTGTTGGTTGATGACGCCTCTGACTTGGCTGATAGGTGTAGCGTCGTCGGTGAGATAATGGTAGGCTGTGGCCCCTAAGGTGACAACGAGTTTCGGCTTGATCAGTTCGATCTGTTTGAAGAGGTAGGGTCTGCAGGTATGCGCTTCTGTAGTAGTGGGCGCACGGTTTTCCGGTGGACGGCACTTCACGATATTGGCGATATAGACCTCTGATCTTGGGATCTCCAGTACATTCTCGATCATCTTGGTCAGGAGTTCACCGGATTTACCGACGAACGGTTTTCCCTGTGTGTCTTCACTCGCTCCCGGACCTTCCCCGACAAAGAGGATATCTGCATTTTCATTGCCTTCTCCAAACACCACTTTCGTTCGGCTTTTACTGAGTTCACACAGATAACAGTTGAGGGCCTGTTTTTTGAGCGCTTCCATCGTGTCAGGCAGTGCAAAGTCAGAAGGATCTTCTTTGAAAACGGTCTGGTCGGTGTAACGGTGACCGAGATCCTTCAGTTGATAAAGATGTTTGAGAAGTAGTGCATTTTTGAGGTTTTTCATAGAGATATTATACTCTCTATGAGTTAATGGATGAATGAAATATTCACTCAACTTTAGAAACTATAAGAGAATTATTGAGGTGTTTTTAGAAAGGAAGATACGTATATATCAGGGTAATAATGAAGTATACGTTTATCCCTTCTCTCGCACGAGTGCAAGTTGTCCCATACTCACTCCGCCATCATTGAGCGGTACTTTTTCATTCCAATATAGATCCTCTATTTTATCGGAAAGGAGTCCAAGCAGTGTTTTGTTCTGAAATACGCCTCCTCCGACTATCACTTTCAACCTCTCCTGCTGATAAAAGTAACAGATGATCTCAACTAAAGTATTGAAAAATTTAGAAACAGCCTGGGTTTGGTTCTTTTCTTCTAATACCCCTTCGATCATCATCGACCAGTTAATTTCGCCATTAATCACTTCAAAAGGATAGCTTTTGGTGATGCTGGCATCAAAAAAGGATTCCATACGCAGACCGCTTTCTCCTTCATAGCTTATCTTCTGGCAGATATCTGTAAGACTGGCTATCGCATCAAAGAGCCTGCCTGCTGAACTGCTTAGCGGTGTATTGATCCCTTTTTCATAAAGCAGATAGAGACTTTCCATTTCGCTTTGAGTGAATGCCGCAGTCGTAGGATTCTTGAGTCGTACTGCCACTTTTCCGTAGAGAGAAAAGAGTAAAGAGAGGGCGATTTTGCGTGGTTCTTTGATGGCACTTTCTCCTCCGAGCAGTCTAAAGTATCTGAAGTGTCCGATTCTTTTTAAGTCGTCTCCCTTACCTCGAAAGAACTCTCCGCCCCATATTTTTCCGTCATCACCGTACCCGCTGCCATCAAAGGCTACACCCAGAATCTCTTCCTTCAGGTTATGTTCAAAGATCGCTGAGGCGATATGTGTCTTATGGTGCTGAACCTGTACTGTCTCATCGTTTTGCCTTTTCGTCCATTTGGTACTCTCATAGAGGGGATGTTGATCACAGACAATTCGGTCGGGACTAAAATGGTATAACGATTCAAAAGCATGCAGGCTCTTCTCAAAATGCTCTATAGACTCAACGGATACCAGATCACCGATATGCGGTGAGGTGATCATTTGGTCTTTAAAAGATATCGCTATCGTGTTTTTTTGATTGGAACCGGTTGACAGGGTCTTTTTCCTGATAGGGTGAGGCAGTCTGAAGTGGGTGGGGGCATACCCCCTGGCACTCCTTAACAGTACGGTTTTATCGTCCACACTCATGACTACCGAATCATCACATCTATGGTGGATCTCCAGGTCATGGTCAAGGCAAAGATCCCATAGATGATGATAAGCCTTTATCTCCTCAAATGCCGCACAGATAGGTGCATCACTGACATTTGCACTTGTTACGACAATGGGTTTCTTATAACGTGCCAATAGAATCAGCTGCAAGGGGGTATAGGCGAGCATTACTCCCAGTTTATCGATTTTTGGTGCCACTTGTGTACTGAGCTTCGCATCCTCTTTCAGTTGGGCAATCAGGATAGGTTTTTGACTGGATCTAAGCAAGGACTCCTCATGTCTATTGATCTTTATCAGCTTTTTGGCGTCACTCATCTCTTTGACCATTACGGCAAAGGGTTTTAGTGGCCTCTTTTTCCTCTTACGCAGACGGGTGACGGCTTGGGTATCGGTTGCATCACAAATAAGATGGAAACCTCCTACACCTTTCATAGCGATGATTTTTCCTTCGCTCAAAGCCTCTGTGATCCTTTCCAGGCTCCTGGCGCCGACAGAGAGTTTTCTGTCATGATCATAGAGTGTGATTTTGGGGCCACACTCCGGACAAGAGATCCCTTGTGCATGAAATCTACGGTTATCGGGATTTTCATACTCCTCACGGCACTTCTTGCATAGTGGAAAGGTATTCATTGAACTCTGTGCTCTCTCATAAGGAAGTGCTTTCAGTAGCGTATAGCGCGGTCCACACTCTGTACAGCTGATAAAAGGGTAGAGATAACGTCTGTTTGAAGGATCAAAAAGTTCCTCTTTACATTTTTTGCATATCCCTGTATCGAGAGGGGTTATCACATTCAGCGTTCCCTCTTTTTTCTCATTATGATCGATAGTCATCTCTGCAAAACCCATCTCTTCTTCCATACGCTTGCAATGGATATCATCGATCTGTGATAGAGACGGGGGATCGACTTTCAGTTGTGTTAAAAACGCCTCAAGGTTCAGAGGGGATGTTTGAACGAACATCTCAACACCCCGGTGAGAGTTCCATATTTTACCGTTGATATGAAGCTTTTTTGCCAGACGATAGAGAAAGGGACGGAAGCCGACTCCCTGTACGGTACCCTGGATCATGATATGATAGTTTTTCATCTATGGCCGCTTCCCATAAGCTCTCTGATCACGGTTTGAAGAGAATGCTCTTTTGTTCGTGTCGCTTTAATCCCCAAAGAGGTGATCTCATCAAGCACCAATTGCAGATAACTGTCAAACTCTCTCTCCAAAGAACTACTAAGACCGATCGATACGGAGGTGATATCCTCAGGAACGATTCCGAGGATGGTTACACCGGCCTTAAGACCATAAAGTTCCCCGGCTTCAAGCATCTGTATGATCTCGACCTCGTGTGCTGTATTTCTCTGTGCACCAAGACCGTGAAACTCTTCGGCAGGTATCCTGTATAGTTGGCCGGGTTTTTCATCGATGGAGAGTGTATCAAGTATGATCACCCGGTCATACGCCTGAAGGTATCCTATCAGATTCAGCCCCATCGTTCCGCCATCGAGGATCTCAAGGTGCGGTGAAAATGTGTAATTGTTTTTTAGAAAGCAAGCGGTATAGACACCGATACCGTCATCTTTGAAAAGTGTGTTTCCGACTCCGATCACGATACTTTTCATCTCTCTACATCCTTTGTTTGACGATTCAAATTATTCTAGTTCCAGACGCATCAGGTACATCTCTTCACCATCGATGACCTCCAGGTCCGTACTCTCACATTCAGGGCATAGGTACCGGCCTGTATCGAGTTCATTCTCATCTCCACAGGAAAGGCATCTCACCTTCAGAGGCTGAATATGCATGATAAAATCGGCATCTTTACAGATACTTGTCTCTTTAAATGTATCAAATGCTACTTCAAGAAGGTGCGGTTCCACTCCGCTGTATGCACCGATCTTTACTTCGACCCGGCTGACACTTGTCGCTTTGCGTTTGCCAGCCTCCTCTTCGCACAGCTCTATGAGGGAGTTGACGATGGAATATTCATGCATCAGCATATCCTCGGCAGCAGTTCGCCAGATGGCAGATCCAGGAACCTTGAGGTTCCATAGGGTGTCTTTAGCAGTACTTTTTGAGGATATCCGGTCGTAACTTCTCCTATGATCTCCGCCATACTTGAGGCTTCCATCGAACGCAACAGTTCCAGGGCTTTTGGGGCATCCTGTGCTGAAACAGCGATGAGAAATGTTCCTTCATTTGCCAAACTGAATGCTTCAAAGCCCAAGAGTTCGCATACACCCTTGACCTCCTGGCTGATCGGTACACTCTCTTCGTCTACTTCTATACAGATATCAGATTGTTTGGCCCACTCATTGAGAACGGCCGCTACACCGCCTCTTGTAGCATCTCTCATGGCCTTGATAGGTAGCTCTGCGTCTATAAGCTTTTCAACCACAGGCCAGAGTGATCTGCAGTCGCTCTCAAGCGTAGTAGAGAACTCCATTTCTTCCCGCTCTAAAAATATGCTTGCACCATGTCTGCCGACAGTGTTTGAGACAATGATCAGATCATTTTGGCTGATCCTGTTGGAAGAGATGCCCTTATAGCATATCTCTCCTATGCCCGTAGTATTGATAAATATCTTATCGACACTTCCTTTGGGTACCACCTTTGTATCTCCGCTCACGATCACAGCTCCATTTTTCTCGAGCTCGGATTTCATAGAAAGCACGATTTTTTTGAGTTCTGATATCTCAAACCCCTCTTCGATGATCATTGCACAGGTAAGGTATTTGGGTTTTGCACCCATCATAGCCAGATCATTACATGTCCCGCATATACTGAGTTTACCGATATCCCCGCCTTTGAAGAAGAGAGGAGTCACCGTAAAACTGTCTGTTGTAAATGCCAGCTTGCCTTCTTCTATCACTGCAGCATCTTCTGCTTGATCGAGGATTTCATTCTGAAAGTGTTTATAGAAGAGTTCTTCGATAAGCCTATCATTCTCCTCTCCGCCATTTCCGTGCGCTAATGTAATGCTTTTCATATCATCTTCCCATATTTGTAATACGCTGCACACGCACCTTCACTGGAGACCATACAGCTGCCGAGGGGAGAAGAGGGGGTACATGCGTTGCCAAAAAGTCTGCACTCAAAAGGCTTTGCTGCTCCCATGAGTATCTCTCCGCAGATACACTGTGTATGATCATCGATCTGATCATCTGTCAAGTGGTCACTGTAGATCTTTTCTGCATCCAGGTAGGCAAACGCTTCTCTAAGTTTCAGTGCACTTTGTGCGATATTGCCTATACCGCGCCAGCGGAAATGTGTACGCTTTTCAAAAAATCTATCGATAAGTTTTTGTGCCACAGGATTACCCTCCCTGGTGACACTCCTGGTGTACTCGATCTCAACTTCACATCGATCGTCATTGAACTGTTTTAGGAGCATCAGAATACCTTCCAGGATATCTACCGGTTCAAAACCGGCAACAACCACAGGTGTATGGTACGCCCTGGGAAACTGTTCATAGATTTTAGCTCCGGAGATAACGCTGACATGGCTGGGACCGATAAAGGCATCGATCTTTGATCGTTTTGCATCCAACAATACTTTCATCGGTTCAGGTACCTCGATATGATTGATATGAAACAGAACGTTTTCTATCCCTTCATCGATAACGTGTTGGATAAGTACTGCGGTCATCGGGGTAGTGGTCTCAAAGCCGATCGCAAAAAAGATGACCTTTTTATCAGGGTTTTCTTTCGCTATCTTGAGTGTATCAAGAGGAGAGTAGAGATATCTTACATCTGCACCTTTCGCTCTTGCATCCTGCAGTGAACCTTTGGATCCGGGAACTTTGATCATGTCTCCAAGCGTTACCAATATCACATCTCTCTGCATAGCCAGCGTATAGGCATGGTCAATGCGCTCTTTGGGCAGCACACATACCGGACATCCGGGCCCATGTACAAAATGAATGTTTTGCGGCATAAGCTGATGGAGTCCGTACTTGACTATACTATGCGTATGGCCTCCACACACCTCCATGATGTGTATATCATGCTCAAGCTTCATTGCCTCGACCTCAATACCTCTGACTAATGCTTTTATGGTTTTCGGGTTGCGGAACCCTTCATAGAGGTCGTTTAGTGCAAGATTACCCATCTTCGCCCCGCTTGACAGAGTGATCACTTTGTGTGATGAGATGCTGTACTTCTTCCTCTTCCATTATGGCGATGATCTCTTTGTATGCTTCCAGGCTTTGCCGTGCATCAGTCTCATCGATCTTGTTCATCGCAAAACCGATATGTATCAATACATAGTCCCCAACCTCTACCTGCTGATCAAGAAGGTCAAGTGAAGCTTCACGCACTACACCCATGGTATCAACCGTTGCCATATTACGGCTATCGTCGATTTTGGTTATCTGAGAAGGGATAGAGAGACACATCTCAACTCCTGAACTTCTGTTTAAAATCTATCCAATCGATCACCTTTTTGATGCTCTGGGGATCTTTCGTATTGACCTCAAGTATGTCTACATTGGGTTTGAGTGCTCTGGCTGCTCTCTTTTCAGATTCGATATGGTACTCAAAATAGGGTAGAAGATCGGTCTTTGTAAAGAGTATAAGATCCGCTTTTCTGAACATCACAGGGTATTTGGCGATCTTGTCCTCTCCTTCAGGGATGGAGACCAGTACGATATTCAGGTGTGTTCCCACATCATAGCTCGCAGGACAGACAAGGTTGCCTACATTCTCCACAAAACAGACATCCATCTCGTTCAGGTTCATATGGTGAAGCCCCTTGTGCACCATAAAGGCATCGAGATGACAGGCTGATCCTGTCTGTATCTGATACGCCTCGATCCCTTTTCTCTTCAGTCTCTCGGCATCCTTGTTTGTCTCCAGATCACCCTCTATCACACAAAATGAAAAATCAGCCAGATCGGCCATCGCTTCCAGCAGAGAGGTTTTGCCGCTACCCGGACTGCTCATAAGATTGATACCCAGTACATGATGTTTTTCCAGATGCTCCCTGTTATGTGCTGCCTCATGATCATTCTTATGCAAAATCTTGGTGATGACATCTATGGTCTTGCTATCATTGAGCTGGGGGTTATGATGCAAAGTTTCATGAGAGTGATCATGATGATGCGCTTCAGTGACCGAACAGCCGCAATCTTTACACATTTTTTTTCTCCAAATATCTGTAGAGTATAAAAATACCTATGATAACAACGACTAAAATACCAAACTCATTGCTATGCAGAAAACCTAAGAGGTGCAAGTGGTCGTGCCCCTCGGCGTGTGCAAAAAGATGTGCGGTCAATGATACTAATAGAACGATAATAGTTTTCAACATAAGAATCTCCTTTAAATTGAACAGATTGAATTTATTTTGTATTTACCAAGCTCTTTGCCTTTGGTATCGATGATATGTACCGCACAGGCGAGACACGGGTCAAAGGCATGGAGCACGCGTAAGACTTCCAGGGGCCGGGAGGGATCTTCGATTTTAATCCCTACCAGGGCTTCTTCATAAGGTCCCCTTTGATCTTCACTGTCTTTTGGAGAAGCATTCCATGTGGTTGGGGCAATGACCTGATAATTGGCGATCTTTTGCCCGTTGATATTTACAAAGTGACTGAGAACGCCTCTGGGGACTTCAAAAAAAGCTCTCCCTCTGGCTTGATGCGGCATTTGGTCAAACTCATATTTGCTCCAGGTTTCCGTATCGTAGTACTTGATATGTTCAACAAGGTTGTTCAGAAGCTTGAAGATATATTCGCCGATATAGGCACTCTCTATAGCTCTGGCCGCATTTCTGCCGACAGTGGTAGCAAGGTCGCTCAGTTCCAGCCCGCATGCTTCAAGGAACTCCTCCACAAAAGGTTTGATGAAACGGTTCCCTTTCTGATAGCTGACAAGCACTCTTGCAAGCGGACCGCACTCCATTGCCTTGCCCTCATAACGCGGTGCTTTTACCCAGCTGTATTTGTCCTCTCTCTTCTGGGTTTTTAGGGTGCCGTCCTCATTGAGGTCCGTATAGTGCGGTTCCTCCCCTTCATACCAGGCACGATCCACATTTTCGGTGATCTTACTCTCATCAAAAGGCTGAACCCTCTCCAGTTCATGTCCAAAAATGACACCCTCTTCAAAGAGTCGATGCGCTTTATCAAACGGAAATCCTCCTACACAAAGAAAGTTTCCTTCCGTGCGTCCGTAACCTGCCTTGATATCCTCTCTGTATGCTTGTGTGATCAACCTGACATCGGGCAGGTAGGCTCTGTCGATAAACGCTTTGGACTCTTTGAGAATCAAAGTAAACTCATTGAGCCTTTGCGGGTTGATCATGTCGGCAACACTTGTGATCCCGCCTACCACGATCGTCTGAGGATGAGGGGTTTTCGCCCCGAAAATAGCAACCGCTTTAGAGATATCAGTTTGAAACTTTAAGGCTTCGAGATAGTGTGATAACAAAAGCAGGTTCTCTTCAGGCGTAAGCTTATAGGCTTTGTGCCCCCAGTATCCGTTACTGAAAAGTCCCAGTCTTCCTGCATCTACAAACTTTTTGAGCTTCTCTTTCACCTCTATGTAGTGAGTATGCGAGTTACGGTAAGGCTGAGTAGAGTACTTTAGGGCCGTTTCGGAGGTAAGCTTTGGGTCTGCTTCAAGCGCTTTGGTGACATCGACATAGTCTAAAAGATGCAGATGGTAAAAGTGAACGACATGGTCTTGTAAAAAGAGGGTTAAAGCCATCAGGTCTCTGATGATCTCACTGTTGGTCGGTATCGTGATACCGTAAGCATCTTCGACTGCTGAGATCGCTGCACGGAAGTGTACATTGGTACAGACGCCGCAGATCCTTCCTGCCAGCAAACCTGCATCTCTGGGATCCCTGTTTTTAAGGATGATCTCAATCCCCCTGAAGAGCTGTCCGCTTACATAGGCTTCTTTCACGACATTGTTTTCATCTATCTCTACCTCTGCACGCAGATGCCCCTCGATGCGAGTGATCGGATCAATAACGATTTTCTTCACTTTTCCTCCTCGATCTTTCTTTCCGTTGCCAGTCTGTCAAAGAACTTCGCCTCTACACATCCCATACAGCCGTGTCCGCCTTGGACCGGCCAGCTGGTCCCCTGGTTGAACTTCATGGTAGGGCAGTTGGCATTGGCATAGGGGCCTTTGCATCCCATTTCAAAGAGACACCAGCCTTTTTTGGCACCTTCATCTCCCCACTCTTTGACAAATTCCCCCAGCTCGTAGTGTCCGCGTCTTTCGCAGTTGTCATGGATCCTTCCCTCATAGGCCCAAAGAGGACGGTTATACTTATCAAGCGGCGGAAGCTCTTCGAACATCAGGTAAGAGAGCAGGGTACCGACAATGTTTATCGGGTTGACAGGACATCCCGGAAGGTTGATGACATCATCACGCCCGAGTGCTTCACTGACACCGACAGCCCCTGTAGGATTGGGCGCAGCTGCAACCACACCGCCGTCAAATGCACAAGCACCCACTGAGAGGATCAACGCAGCATCCTCCGCACACTTTTTCAGTAGCTCGATCCCAGTTTCTCCCTGTGGGCCTATACGTAAAAATTTTCCCTCCATTCCCAAAGGAATGGCCCCCTCTACGATAAGTATATACTCTCCTTTTTGATGAGAGATGATATGCTCTAAGACTGTTTCGCTTTGATCACCTGCACTGCTCATAAGAAGTTCATGGTAATCCAGTGAGATATACTCAAAGATCAGATCAGCTATGCCCGGATCGGCGGTTTTGATAAAGGCCTCGGAGTTACCTGAGCAGTCTGCCAATTCCAGCCAGATCACCGGTACTTTGTTCAGAGTCTTTACCCCTTTTTTTACCAGTTCCTCAAACTCCGGGTGAAGCTGCATATTCGCTGTCACCATGGAAACCCATTGGTTGATCTCTTTATCACTGATATCATACGCATCCATGGCAGAGGAGAGGTTGTCGCTGTCAAGTTTGTTCTGAGGATGGAGTCTGTTGAACTTTTCAATACGTTTTCGAACAAGCGCTATCTCTTTTTCATGCTCCATCTCATCAGGCGTTTTTTTCGGCATGTTTGGGTCGATCAGACCTTGTGATGCTTTTACGACATCTTCTACCATTTTTCTACAACGTCCACACACGCGGCCAGCTTGCGTAAACTCACCCAGCTCTTGAAAATCGGAGACACCGTTCATACGTACGATATCCTCGAGATCTTTTTGATAGAGATGCTCACAGGTGCATATCAGCCTTCCTTTTTCTGAAACGACTCTATTTTGATAAAGGTAGGAGGCATCTATAGGGTTTTCATCTCTTATCAGCTCCTCCAGGTAACCCACATCTACATTGGAGTTGATCCCTATAAACCGTACCAGTTTGTCATCACTGATATAGTACTCATCCACTCTGTGGTCCTTAGGGGATGTCATCAGTATCTTTTCAAACTCTTTCTCTTTGGTGTGTCCCGGAACACTGACATCAATGAGGTCAAATTCACCGACTTTCAGCATATCTACAGAGACTTCAGGGGCAAATCTCTTCTCCTCGCTTCCAAACAGATGTGACAGGGCGACATCAGCTTGCCGTGTACACTCTTTTACATGCCCTGCAATGAAGTTCAGTGATTCCACTTCAGCTGCCTCTCCTACAACATAGATATCCTCATCGCTTGTCTGCATAAAATCATTGGTCAAGATCCCACGGTTACAGGCCAATGATTCTCTGGCAAAATCGATATTGGGTTTGATACCCACACCAAAGATAAGATAGGGGTCGTTGATCTCAAATTTCTTCGTCTTTAACTGTGTGATATGTCCATCTATGATGGTTTTCTCAATGATCTCATTCTCATAGGAGATACGCAGTTTACCGCTTTTGAGATAGGCTGATTCTATCTCCTTTTGTGCTTCAGAAGAGAGTGATCTGTTATAGAGTTTGTTGGAGCGTACGAGTAGGGTGATATGCGCTGTATCTTCCATCGCATTCAGTGTTTCAAGCAGTTCCAGTGCCAGGGGACCCGAACCGACAAGAACCACTTCACGATCTTTGATCCCTTCTTTGATATTTTTGCAGTCATTGACACTTCTGAAAACGCTGGCATTATCAAGATCTTCTATCTCAAAAAGCGTCTTTGGGGTAGACCCTGTGGCGATGATCAGTTTACCGTAGCTGTAGGCGTGATCGGCTGTAAGTACTTTTTTGGCATCGGTATCAATATTGATCACTTTTTGGTTCAATGTGACTTTTACGGAAGGGTCGAGTGCTATGGAGATATCCTTCGGTGTCTCCTCCTCATCCACAAGACTGCATAGATGTATCCTGTCATAGGGTGCAAAAGGCTCATCGGAGATGATATGTACTTCTGCATCCATAGCCATCTCTTTGATATGATTGGCTATATATGCTGCTGAGATCCCGCCACCTATGATCACGATTTGCATACTGGATACTCCATTTATCGTCTTATGGTTAGATTATAACAGATTCATCTATTATTTTAAATAATAGAGATATTTTAATTATTGTATTCCATGCAGATTCTAAAATTGAATTTTAGTACCATCGAATATGCTTGACACTAGTTAATTAAACGTAATATACTAGTATAAATTTTACTATAAAGGAATGGAAATGTTATTGACAAAGTTTGATCCGATGAAAGAGTTTAGAGATCTTGAAAAAAGAATGGAAAGTGCGTTTAAGTTCCCTGAACATGGGGATATCGCCAATGTTTCCGGATTCACCCCTTCTGTAAATACAAGAGAAGGCGAATATGCCTATCATGTGGAAGTGGACCTTCCTGGTGTGAAGAAAGATGATATCAAAGTAGATATAAAAGACAATGTTTTGACCATCTCAGGTGAGCGAAAGACGAAAAAAGAGGTCAAAGAGAAAGACTACTACAAAAAGGAAAGTTCTTACGGCAAGTTTCAGAGAAGCTTTACTCTGCCGGACAGTACAGATGTAGAAAACGTCGAAGCCAATTCCAAAGACGGTGTGCTTGAAGTAGTCATCCCTAAGCTTAAAAAAGAGGGAAAAGAGACCAAGAAGATCAAAGTGAAATAAAGGGAGTCTTGCACTCCGTTTAACTGTTACACTTCTTCAGGTGTAACCCGCTGGTTCCCATCGTCTCGAGGGTGTGAAAGAACTCAAGGAAGTGGAGACTTTCACCCCAAGGGTATTTCCTACGGGCAGTCCCACTACTATTTTTTTAGCATGAAAAAGTTGTTGTTTTTCAGAGTTATTAGTAATTTTGGAGATAAAAACTGGAAAATATATTACTTTTAGGTGGGGCTAAAGCCTCCACTTCCACATTAATACAAGTTCTTTCACACTCTCTCTCCGATGGGTAACCTTGGGCTTATGCCCTAAGAGTGTTTTGGGTTTCGTAATCCCCAACCAGGGCATCAAGGGGAATATGAAGTTTTTGGTGAAGGTTTCTTATGTAGTTGAGATTTAACTTTCGTTTGAGATTCAATACATCAGAAACTTTTGATTTGTCTCCAAAACAATCGACAATATCTTTTTGCTTCAACCCCATTTGATCCATTCTGAATTTGATGGCTTCAATAGGATGAGGAAGTTCGATAGGATAATGTTCCTCTTCATATTTCTCTACAAGAAGCGTTAGAAGTTCTAGCTCATCTCCTTTGGGAGTATCAGGCTTGGCATCAAAAATAGCTTCTATTCTCTCCATTGCGTTTTCATAGTCGGTTTCGGTTTTTAATACTTTTATTTTCATCTTATACCTCGTTTGCATCTATTTTGTCATACTGTTTATGTGTTCCTACAAATCTAATGTAAATCAGACCAAAGTCATAATTTTCCTCGTCCCCAAGCTCCAGAGGCTGTGAAAGAACTGCTATTTTAGCAATGTCATCCTGAACTTGCACCCCCAGGGCATTTTCTACGGGCATTCAGGATCTAATTAAATATCAGAGAAACTTGGAAGATTCTGAATCAAGTTCAGAATGACGAACACCTATCTTTTTCTCTCGTTCCCGATCTCCTGATCGGGAATGCGCCCTGACCAAAAGGAGGAAGTGCCCCGGGGTGTATACCTTACATTAATACCACCACTTCATCTTCATTCCATATCCATGTTTTTAGGAGTATGAATGATTAGTGGTTTGATACCTGACCCTAATTCTTGTTATGCTAACTGGTATTTGTCGAAAAAAAATGAATGTGTTGACATAATAAGCATAAAGGAACTTTTCCAAAGAGAAAGATTTAATATCACTGAATATAGTATTTGTGACCTCACCTTTGAAAATTTCAGCTTTATAAGCAATATAGAGATGATAATGCTTCATATACTCATTAAGGTTTTGCATATCTGCGTTTTCGCCTCTTGAATTATCATGAATTGTCAAGTTCTCATCCACTGCAACAATATGTGATAGGCTATTGTTCTCTTGTTTTAATACATAGATGTATTTGAAATTTTTTTCAAGTGCTAAACTAGTATTTACAACTCTACAATTTCCTTTCGATTCAACATATGGCATTTCAGCATTGGAAATTGCTTCCCATGCCGGGATAAATGTTGCAACTCCTATCAATGGAATAATAGTAAATAAAAGAATCTTTTTTATTGCATTAAGATAATTCATTTTCTCCCTGCATAACTATTTATTCAACAAACATTTTCTATTAATTAGCCAGCAATTCCAAGAAAAACTAACAGAAAAAATGTGTGTTTATTGAATAAAAACCCCTTGTTTTGAATATTTTACATCAAAAAAGCTCGAAATAGCTAAAATATTCCAAAATAGTGTCTGCATCTCACCTACGGAGAGGTGAGACGAGGGAAATGTTCCATATGGGAGGTTTTATAAGGTAAAGTGGTAGAGGAGAGGGCAGATACTAGAAAACGATCTTCCCCTCATTCTGCATTCTCATAATGATATCTTTTGCTTTCTGGTGTCCCTGGTAGGCTGCTTTACGGCACCACTCGATCGCCTGCTCCTTATCCTCATCGCATCCAAGCCCAAGGTCATAAAGCGCACCGAGATTGAACTGTGCGGAGGCGTTGCCTGCCTGTGCTGCTTTTTTGAAGAGGATGAAGGCTTTCTGGTAGTCCTGGTGGACACCGCGTCCCTCTTTAAACATCGCTGCAAGGTTGTTGAAGGCTTCTACATTACCGCGCTTTGCCGCCTCTTCATACCAGAAGGCAGCTTCTGAGAAATTCTGTTCGCATCCTTCGCCGCTTTCCAGCATCAAGGCTACATCAAATTGCGCCAGCGGTACTTCCCTGGTCGCTGCTTCAAGGTAGTGTTCAAAGGCTTTTTTGCTGTTTTGATCCACGCCAAATCCTCTGAAGTAGAGAAACCCCAGGTAGTAGTGTGCAACGGGGTCGTTTTGTTTGGCAAGTTCGCTGTAGAGTGTATAGGCTTTGTCATATTGTTTATTGACGAGAAGGGTATAGGCTTCTTGTGCTTGAGGTGTCATTTATTATTCCTCTTGATAGTTTAAAATTATTTTTCTAACAATAGCAGGGTAGGTTTAAAGTTTGGTTATTAGGTGTTACTATTTAATTTTTTTCTCAAAGAGTATGATGACTGTATCATCGCTACACTTCATGAAAAGAAAAAAGTAGGTGAGTACCCTTGGGGGTATAAAAAGCACCATCCTTCTCAGTGATAAAAGGATGGCAGGAGAGGATGTGTGCCTTACGCACCAAATCCCGCAAGTTCGGCTTCAACTTTTTGCATTTTAGCCTGCGCATCTTCAAGCGCTTGTCTGTTCTCTGCGATGACATGCTCCGGTGCATTGGCAACGAATTTTTCGTTGTTAAGCATACCGCTGAGTTTGTTGATCTCTTTTTCAAGTTTTTCTTTCTGTTTGCCGAGCTTACCGATGATCGCACTGAGATCGATCTCATCTGTCGGGATGTAGACCTCAAGATTATCGGATACATCTGTCACAGCATTCTCTACTTTGGCATCGACAAATTCCACCTCTTCGACCTTCGCAAGCTTCTCGATGAACGGTTTCGCTACCTCTCTGTCGATCTCTCTGTCCAGCTTCACATACGCTTTTGCGATCTTGGAGTTACCCATATCGATGATGACTTTCGCTCTTCTGATCGCTGTGATCGCCTCTTCGATGACCGCGAACATCGCTTCGGCCTCTTTATCCGTAGCAATCTCTTTAGGGAAGCTCATCACCATAACGGAGTCACCGTTTTCAAGCTCGGTACCTGAAAGTTTATGGTAGAGATGCTCGGAGATGAACGGCATGAACGGTGAAACCATCTTCAGTGTCTCTTTGAAGATCGCTCCAAGCTCAGCGATAGACTCTTTGGAAGCTTTGGAGTACTCGATACCCCAGTCACAGAACTCGTTCCATACAAATCGATAGAGGTTGCTTGCCGCTTCGTTGAACTTATAGGTCTCAAGCGTTTCACGTACCTCTTCAACCGCTTTTGCCAGACGGCTCTGCATATATTTACCAAGCGGTGTTTTGACTTCGATATCTTTGAGGTCTGCAAAGGTATCCACATTCATCTGCAGGAAGTTGGATGCATTGTAGAGCTTGTTGGTAAAGTTTCTAAACTGCTCCAGGTTCTTCGCACCAAGTTTGATATCTCTCCCCTGTACTGCAAGGAAAGCCAGGGTAAATCTAATGATATCCGCACTGTGCTCTTCGACCATATCCAGCGGGTCGATGACGTTTCCTTTGGACTTACTCATCTTCGCACCATGTTCATCTCTTACCAGGGCATGCATATAGATATCTTCAAACGGAAGCTCACCCATAAAGTGCTCACCCATCATCATCATACGTGCTACCCAGAAGAACATGATGTCAAATCCGGTGATCAGCAGTGAGTTAGGGTAGAAGTCAGCAAGGTCGCTATCTGTATAGTTACCTTCCATTTTGCCGTTATTCCCCCAACCAAGCGGAGAGAATGCCCAGAGTGCAGAAGAGAACCATGTATCTAGTACATCAGGGTCCTGGTGGATCTTCTTGCTCGCACAGTGTGGACACGCTTCCGGGTTATCCTCTTTGTCAGCCCACTGGTGACCGCATTCGTCACAGTAGAATACCGGGATCCTGTGCCCCCACCAGAGCTGTCTGGAGATACACCAGTCTCTCAGCTCATCCATCCATGCTCTGTATGAGTTGAGCCAGTGTGAAGGGTGGAACTGTGTTTCGCCTGCATAGGTCTTCTCGATAGAGTTCTTCGCTACTTCACTTCTGACGAACCACTGTTTGGAGATATAGGGCTCTACGATGTTCTTACATCTGTAGCAGTGACCGACCTGGTGGACATGGTCCTCTATCTTGACGATATACCCCTCTTTTTCAAGTTTCTCTACGATCGGTTTACGCGCCTCAAGTCTCTCCATCCCTGCAAACTCGCCGCAGTATTCGTTCAGGATACCTTTCTCGTCAAACACCGTGATGAACTCCAGGTCATGACGCTTTCCGACTTCGTAGTCGTTCTGGTCGTGTGCCGGGGTAACCTTTACGATACCCGTACCAAACTCCCTGTCAACGTGTGCATCAGCGATCACTTTGATCTTTCTCTCTGTGAGCGGTATGATCACCTCTTTGCCGATGATATCTGTGTAGCGCTCATCCTCAGGGTGTACCATGATGGCCGTATCCCCGAAGTAGGTTTCAGGTCTTGTAGTAGCGACCGTGATATGCCCGCTTCCATCGGCAAAGTGGTAGTTCATGTGGTAGAATTTGCCGTTGACCTCTTCGTGTTCTACTTCGATATCCGAGAGCGCACCGTCATGTGTACACCAGTTGATCATATAGTTGTTCTGTACGATCATCCCTTCGTTATAGAGATGGACAAATGCCTCTTTCACGGCTTCTTTGAGTCCCTCATCCATGGTAAATCTCTCACGGCTCCATGCCGGGGATACCCCCAGTTTACGCATCTGGTGGACGATACTGCCACCGCTTGTCTCTTTTTGGAGCCAAGCGCGCTCGAGAAATGCTTCTCTCCCTATCTCTTCTTTGGTCGTACCTTCCGCAAGGAGTTGTTTCTCTACGACATTCTGGGTAGCGATACCTGCATGGTCGGTTCCAGGCTGCCAGAGTGTTTTATATCCGTCCATTCTTTTGTAACGGGTAATGATGTCCTGGAGCGTAAATGTCAGTGCATGACCGATGTGCAGACTTCCTGTGACATTCGGCGGCGGCATCATGATCGCAAAATTTTTGCCTTCTTCTTGAATTGCCTGGTTACCGTCTATTTCAAAGTATCCGCGCTCTTCCCAGATCTTGTAGTATGTATCTTCTGTGGCTTTGGGATCGTAGCCCTTCTTGTTGTTAGTGTTTTGGGTTGTTTCACTCATTGTTTTGTCCGTCATAAAATAATATTGCCGCGATTATAACGTAATGGTGCTTTTGATTTATTGGTTATCCCATTGTAGAGGAGGTATCTCGAAAGTTAAGAGTAAAACAAGACTTTCGTTCATCCTGAGCGAAGTCGAAGGATTTCTTTTTGAGTATGCTTCGACGGACTCAGCATGAACGGTATATATGCGTAACTTAATAGCAGCGTTACAGGAGAAGGTTATCTACTGCTGAACTTGGATCTTAGCAGTAGATAACCGGCTACACCCGAGAGGAAAGAGCCCAGCAGGATCGCCAGTTTGTCGGCGTAGCGATAGAGATCGGTGTCGTTATAGGCCAAGCTGTCGACAAAGAGACTCATCGTAAACCCGATCCCTGTGAGGATCGCCACCCCATAGAGCTGTCTCCATGTCGCACCATTTGGCCGAGAGGCGAGTCCCAGCTTGATCGCTACCCATGAGAAGCCGAAGACACCTACCTGTTTTCCGATAAAGAGTCCCAGCATGATACCCAGCGGAACCGGTCCGGCGATCTGCTCGACCGAGATACCCCTGAGGTCCACACCGGCATTGACAAAGGCAAAAAGAGGAAGGATAAAGAAGGCAACCCAGTAGTGCAGTCCATGCTCCATCTTTTTGAGCATGGAAAACGGCTGTCCTCTCTCGTCGGTTGAGTAGAGCGGTATCATAAATGCCAGAGCCACCCCTGCCAGTGTTGCATGGACCCCGGACTTGAGTACCGAAACCCATAGGACGATACCGACGACGATATAGAGTGACTGTTTGGTGACTTTCATACGGTTCAATATAAATAGCGTTGCCAATGCGATGCTTGCAATGACAATAGACGTAGTTGAAAGATCTGTCGTATAGAAGAGCGCGATAATGATAATGGCTCCAAGGTCATCGATGATCGCCAGTGCCATCAGAAAGATCTTGAGGGATACAGGTACACGCGGCCCAAGCAGTGAAAGGATACCTAAAGCAAAAGCGATATCCGTAGCAGTGGGTATCGCCCATCCGTTCATGGCAAACTCATTCCCTGCATTAAAAAGCAGGAAGACCAGGGCTGGGACGACCATCCCTCCGACAGCAGCGATAGCCGGCAGTGTAACCTGGCGGATAGATGAGAGATGCCCCTCCATCACTTCCCGTTTGACCTCAAGACCTATCATAAAAAAGAAAACCGCCATCAAACCGTCGTTGACCCATAGCAGAAGCGGTTTGGCTATCTGCAGATCACCGAAGCGTATCTCCACAGGGGTGTGCAAAAAACTCGTATAGTAGCTGGATAGCGGTCCGTTTTGAAGCAGGAGTGCTGCTATGGTGACCATGATAAGGATGATACCCGCTGATGACTCTTTTTTGATAAAATTGAGTAGTGTTTGTCCATTCATGATAAGTGGTTGTCTCCTTTTAATATAGAACAATACACTATTAGAGATAAAAATTTATTGACATTTTAATAGAGAATCAACTACAATAATCAAAATATTTAGGAGCATAGCACGATGAAAGAAAAAATTGAAGAAGTGATCCAGCACGTACAGAAATCAGAAAAAGTGGCAGAAGAGGATAAACCGCTGATCATTGAAAAACTGGAAGAGTGGAGAGAAGAGGATGAAGCGATCAGTGATATCTCGGTAAGATTTCAGAACTGGTGGATGGAGATGGAGCCGATCTTTGCGGAACTGGGCTGGATATAGGGAAGGTGGATAACGTGGAGATACTTACCCAATATACCTACGAAAAGCAGTGGTCCAAGACTTCCAAGCATGAAGCGATGAATATCATCGAAAAAGAGATGCCCGAGACCGATGTGGAAGCAACATGGGAATATATCCTTGCAGAGGTTAAAAAAGGGAAGACAGTTACCTTGGGGGACTGTCGTTTTAAGAAGGAGGATTAATCTTTTAAAATCCTCTTGATCGCTTCAGAGCAGACGGTCAGTCCAAAGGCTCCAGTTACAGCGACACAGGAGCCTTTGACCTTACATTGGTCCTCTTCAGGCGAATAGACAACCGTAAAGTTTCTGTTGAACCTTGCTTTTTTAAGCTCATTGCGTATCTTGCGTGCCAGAGCATCTCCATGGGTTTTCCAGATAGTTGCCACCTCTATCTTGGAGGTATCGAAACGCTTTGCTGAGCCTACCGACATGATAAGCTTTTTGTAGCACTTCTTGGCCACTTCGATCTTGACCTTTGTTGTATCTGCCGCATCGATGATCAGGTCATAGGGATCAAAATCAAATCTTTCTACCCATGCCATATCCATCTTCTGATCGATCGTTTTGATCCCCGGATAGAGTTCTGCGAGACGCTCTGTTTTGAGCCTTCCGGTCGCTTCGGAACCGATCTGCCTGTTCTGGTTGGTCTCATCGTATCGATCATAGTCGAGTATCGTGATATCCCTGACTCCAGAGCGATAGAGGCAGTCCAGCGCATAGGAACCGACTCCTCCCACCCCCAGGATCAGTATCTTGGCATTTTGAAGCTTCTCAAACCCTTCCTCTCCAAAGAGCATACGGCAACGTTCATATCTCATCGTTCAAACCTTATCATTTCGACATCTACATGCTGCGGTTCATTTGTTTTTAGATTCCAGATCGGGGTCGGGAATGACAGAGAACCGATCATAGCCACTCCTCCAAAGCAGTGATATCATCATGGCTTGTCATATCAAGATGCACAGGGGTGATAGAGATATAGTTCTGCCTGATCGCTTCAAAATCGGTGATATGTCCCTCTGTGATGTGCCAGTCAAGCCTCGGCAGGCCGATCCAGTAGTACTCATGGCCTCTTGGGTTCCAGTGTACATGGGCGTCATTGCCGTAAGCACGTTTCCCCGCACGTGTCACTTTGAAGCCTTGAGATGCTTGTGCTTTGATCGGAGGGATGTTGACATTGAGGAATTTGCGTTCAGGGAGCGGGAAATCACCTTCAAAGATACGCTCTACCAACGTAGCGACACTCTTTTGGGCCAGGTCATATCCCATATCGTCGATATTCTGACACTTGTCGATGCAGACCTGTGAGACGGCAATCGCCGGAATCCCCTGCAGTACAGCTTCCATCGCTGCAGATGCCGTTCCCGAGTAGGTGATGTCCTCGCCCATATTGGCCCCTTTGTTGATCCCGGAAATGACAAGATCGGGTCTGTAGTCCTCGTCAAAGAGTTTGTTGAGTGAAAGAAAGACACAGTCCGTCGGTGTACCGTCATCGAGTTTGAAAAAATCATCATCCAGCTCGATAAAACGGAGAGGGCGGGTGAGGGTCAGTGAGTGTCCGCAGGCTGACTTCTCCATCGTAGGTGCTACGACTGTAACTCTGGCCAAAGGTTTGAGTGCTTCTACCAATGCGTGAAGTCCTTTGGACTCAAAACCATCATCGTTGGTAACTAGTATATGTTTCATCGGTATCTCTTTAAAAAATCTTTTTGGTATAATACCCTTAAATTATAATAAAACATTTATAAAAAGAGTACTAATGCTGTAGCGCTGTCTATCTAGAAAGGTGTGTTACTCTAATAGAAATCAACATAAAAGGAAAGATCGTGCAAAAAGAGCCGATGCTGGAAGCAACATTCAAAAAACTATCACAAGAACTTGAGTATCTTAAAAATGTGGAGAGAGCCTCCATCGCAAAAGTGATCGATGAGGCGAGAGAACTTGGAGACCTTAAAGAGAACGCAGAGTACCATGCAGCGAAAGAGAAGCAGGGGTTGATGGAGGCACGTATCACAGAGTTGCAAGATGTGGTAGGCCGTGCACAGGTAGTCGATCCGTCAAAACTTCCTCATAACAGAGTAAGTTTTGGATCAACAGTAGTCTTGACCGACCATGATACGGATAAAGAGGTGAAATACTCGATCGTCGGGGCATACGAATCTGATCCTGCGAAGAAGCTTATCTCTATACAGTCACCTATGGCACGTGCACTATTGGGGAAAGAAGAGGGGGAAGAGATCGAAATGAGTCTTCCAAGCGGCAATAAAACATACGACATCGAAGAGGTACTCTACGAAGAGATCAACCTCTAGGCAGTAGAGGGTAGGTCGGTGTGTTTCCCACCCCAAAGTTTGAATCTAGATCAAGATACGACTGTTTGATGATATTAAAGGTGTCGGGGTAGGGTATCCTGACTTACGAAAATTTGTATATGCACAAAAAAGGAAGATAGATGATAAAGGTAGGTGTAGTAGGGGCGAGCGGATATACTGGGCTTGAACTGGTAAAGATGCTGGTGACGCATCCCCACTTTCAGTTAAGTTATCTTGCCACTACAACAGGTGATACGATGATCGAGACGCTTCACCCCTCCCTTGAAGGTGTGATCTCACTGGATGTAGATAAGGCTTCAGCGCAGGATGTAGCAGAACAGTGTGAGCTGGTTTTTCTGGCATTGCCGCATAAAGCATCCATGGGATTTGCAAAAGAGCTGTTGGCGAAAGGTGTGAAAGTCGTCGATCTGTCGGCAGACTACCGCCTTGAACTGGATACATACGAAGCAAACTACTGTGATCATGAAGACAAGGAGCATCTGGAGAGTTCGGTCTATGCATTGATAGAATACTACCGCGAAGAGTTGAAGTCTACAAACCTGGCTGCCGGCCCGGGATGTTACCCGACAGCGACACTGCTTGGTATCCTGCCGTTTATCCCGTACCTTGACACCAATGCACCGCTCTTTGTGGATGCTAAGTCAGGTGTGAGTGGTGCAGGAAAGAAACTGAGCGAAACGACTCACTTTGTCACGGTCAATGACAATATCTTTGCCTACAATCCGCTGAAGCACCGTCATGCCCCGGAGATCGCCGAGAAGATAGAGAAGGTACACGGTGCGAAGATGCAGGTCAACTTCGTACCGCATCTTATCCCCGCTACACGTGGGGAGCTTGTATCGTGTTATGCCGTGCTCAAAGAGGATATCGATCCGCTGGAAGTACTGAAAGAACACTACAAGAATGATCCGTTCATCCGTATCAGAGAGAAGCCTGTAGATGTGAAGAGTACAGCAGGTACGCACTTCTGCGATATCTATGCACAGAAAAACGGCAATGCACTCTTCGTGAACTCGGCGATAGACAACCTGCTACGTGGTGCAAGCTCACAGGCCCTTGCAGCAGCAAACCTGATGTGTGGACTCCCTGAAGAGACGGGAGTACCTACCATCGCGTATATGCCGTAAGCAGTGAAACGAGGAGTGAGGAGTGAGGAGTAAGGAGATAAAAGAGGGGGCTATTTTCATCGCAGACTCGCACTACCCGCATCACGGGGATGCCTTTCTTACCCTTCTTCAAAAGATAGAAAACAAAGAGATAGAGACCCCACAGCTCTTTTTGATGGGGGATAACTTCGACCTTCTCTTTGGCTACAACGACTATATCCAGACATTTTCCAAAGAAGCGATAGCGCTTCTGCAGAGACTTTCCAAAAAGCTTGAGATCATCTACCTTGAAGGTAACCATGACTTCTGCCTGCAAGAGCTCTTCCCAGATATCCAGGTCTATAGCCGCAACGAACAGCCGATACATTTTGAACTCAATGGCCAAAGGGTTGTGCTTTCTCACGGAGATAAGTATGTAACGGGATTCGGGTATGACCTCTACTGCAAAGTGTTGCGAAACAGAGCCACCTTGACTCTCCTCAAGCCTTTTCAAAAGCTTATCATCAACCACCGTATGGGTAAACTTTCCGGAAAAGAGATCTGTTTTCACTTTACCGGTTTTGAAAAAAGGGTTGAGCAGATACTGGAGTATTATCAAGGTGCAGACCTTGTGATAGAGGGGCACTTCCACCAGGCAAAAACTGTCGGTAAATATATCTCTCTTCCCTCTCTGGCATGTCAAGAAGAGGTTGGTGTAGTAGAAGAGGGCAGGATCGTCTTCAAAACGCTTTAATGGTTTATCTCACCCTCTTTTTTATCGCTTTTGTTTCGGCTACGCTTCTGCCTATGGGAAGCGAAGCGTTACTCATTTATGATATTTCCGAAGGTTATGCGGTATGGTTACTTTGGTTCGTAGCTTCAGTGGGAAACAGTTTGGGCTCTTTGGTCAACTACTGGCTGGGACTCAAAGGTGAAGCCTATCTGGAAAATAGAGGTTATCTGAGCAAAGAAAAGATGGCAAGAGCGCGTAGATCGTTCGGCAGATACGGCGGATGGACACTGCTGCTTTCATGGATGCCGATCATCGGAGATCCGTTGACCTTTATTGCGGGAGTATTGAGATATGGGTTTAAGCGATTTGTTGTGATCGTAGCGGTAGCCAAGGCTACACGTTACGCTGTGATAGTTTTGATGGTTACGCTTTGACTGCAGCGTCTTCTATCTTTTTGGCAAGTAGCTTGTCTGTATAGAAAGATCCGAACGGGATCAGTGAGAGGATAGAGTAGAGTGCTGTCTCCTTCATTGTAAACCGAGCCTCTTTTTTCGCCTCGATGATCTGGTAGATAAATACAAAGACAAGCAGTCCATGTGCCATCCCTGCGATCTTGGTAGCGATAGGGTATCCGAAGCTGTACTTGAGCGGCATAGCGATAAAGATAAGGATGATAAACGAAAGTCCCTCGATCTTGTTGACGAGTTTAAACTTCATTAATTCAGACATAGTTACTCCTAGATAATTTTAAAGAAGTATAGCAGGAGAAGGTTAATGAATAATTATAAAAGTAATAAGTTTTGCGTAGGGTGGCTTTTAATCCCACGCTGTTAGCAATGTGTTGATCAATGTACCTGCTTGTTTCAGTCTAATATATTACAATGTTACTACATTAAAATGATAAGGATAAAAATGGCATTAGAAAACTTGACCGCAGAGAACTTCAACGAAAAGGTGACATCCAACGATATTGTGATTATCGACTTTTGGGCACCATGGTGTGGTCCTTGTAAACAGTTCGGTCCGATCTTTGAAAAAGTAGCAGGAGAGCACCCTGAGATTCTTTTTGGAAAGGTTAACACAGAAGAGGAGAAGGCTATAGCCGGACACTTCCAGATCCAATCGATCCCTACAACAGTTGTCTTGAGAGACAATATCGCTCTCTTCCAGCAGCCGGGGCTCTTGCCTGAAGAGGGATTGAAAGATGTGATCAGACAGGTGAAGGAACTCGATATGGATATGGTGCGTAAAGATATCGAAAAGCAGCAGTCCGACGAGGGCGCACAGTAATCCACTCTCGTTACCACGGACACCGTGGTAACGAGAGAAAGTAGATGTTTAACCGATCAACTCCGAACAAAGATCAAACCGGTTATGCGTCATCAGGTGTACTTTCCCATGCAGGTCCATCATCTCATCGAAGATACGTTTGGAGAGGGCGAATCCTACCTCTTTCTCTCTCTCCGGACCGTCCATCGCCGCGAGGTTCATCTCGTCGATGATCTCTTTGGGTACTCTGATACCCGGTACATTGTCATCGATGAAGTTGGCAGTACGTGCAGCGACAAGAGGGAACTGTCCCAGGACCAGTTGTGCCTCTTTTGCCGTGTCACGGATACTCATCTCTTTTGCCTCTTCAAAGAGCTCCAGAAGCTCTTTAGCATTCTCCAGGTCATAGACCGGCTGTGTGATGATCGCCCTTGCCCCGTAGTCCAGTTTCTTGACGATCTTCTTCTGCAGTCTCTTCATATCTTTGGCATAGGAGTTGCTTACGGCAAACGGGTAGATCGGTTTTGGTGCGGGGTTGAGCGCTTTGTTGGAGTAGTCTATCCCCCTGTTCAGGTGATAGATGATACTTAGAAGCAGGGTAGAGTCACGCTCCACAACCCCTTTCACTTCCGGCTGGTCTGAAAGCTTGGCCGGGTCGCCTGTGAGTGCCAGGATACATCGCAGATCAAAGTCGTTTGCCCCCAGGAGCGATGACTGGAGCGAAAGCTTGTTTTTATCCCTCATACTCATTGTCGCGATCACCGGTTTCCCGAAGGTCTGCTGCAGTTTGATCGCAGAGAGTACGCCGGACATCTTCAGCTTGGCCAGCGGGTTGTCGGTACAGGAGAAGCCTGATACCTTTTCGGCAAGATTGCTTTCTTTGATCTTTTCAATGATAGGATCAAGAGAAGCACCGTGAGGAGGGTTGACCTCTACAGTGATAAACGGTTCGTCATTACGTAAGTTCTTACAGAAAGCTTCAAACATCTAAAATGGGCCTTTTACTAGGGATTTTGGGTTAATTGGTTATAATTCTATCCAAAATATACATAGAGGGTAATTATGTCCAAACTGGCAGTATTTGATTTTGATTCGACTTTGATGGACGGTGAGACCATCGATTTTCTGGCGGCACCGCTTGGGTTGGAGGATCAGGTTGCAGCGATCACAGAGCGTGCAATGGCAGGGGAGTTGGATTTTTTTAAATCATTGATGGCAAGAGTAGCGCTATTGGAAGGGCTGGAAGAGGAGAAGGTCAATGCGATCTGCAGTGATCTGCCTATGATGCCTGGAGCAGAAGAGGTGGTAGCCGGTCTCAAAAAGAGAGGCTACACCGTGGTCTGTTTCTCCGGCGGTTTCAGAAATGCAACGAAACCTGCCTGTGAGAGACTGGGTATCGATGCGGATTTTTCCAATTTTCTGCATGCAGAAAACGGTGTACTTACCGGTCAGGTAGGCGGTGAGATGATGCACTCTGACGCCAAAGGGGAGATGATCCTTCGTATGCAGGGGCTGCTCGGAATCGGACGGGAAGATACGCTTGTGGTCGGTGATGGTGCGAATGACCTGAGCATGTTCGCCCATGCAGATACGCGTGTGGCATTTTGCGGAAAGCCCGTACTGAAAGAGGCAGCGACACACTGTATCGATATTAAAGATCTTAGAGAGATCCTGAAAGTAGTAGACGCGATCTAATGCAAAAAAACCGCTGTAGTATCAAAGGCATTATCAAGCAGCTGCTACAGCAGAAACAGACACTCATCCTGGGCAATATCGTTGCCCTTTCGGCGACACTTCTTATCGTTGTCATCCCGCTTTTTATCCCTATACTTGTAGATGAACTTCTCTTAAACAAGCCGCACGGTTATATCGCCTGGATAGAGGCGAATATCTGGCAGAGTGATATCAAAGGGTATGTCTTTGCCACGTTGGTCATCATACTGGTACTTCGTCTGCTTAGCGTGCTTTTAGGTGTATTACAGGCAAAAATATTCGTCACCATCTCAAAGGATATGACCTATAAGATGAGACAGGCACTGCTGAAGCATCTCAAGCGTGTTTCACTCAAAGAGTATGAGATGATGAGGGTAGGAGCTGTCACCTCCAAACTGGTGACAGATGTGGAGACGATAGACAATTTTGTCAGCACCACGATCTCCAAACTTATCATCGCTTCACTGACTTTGACCTTTTCTGCGGTCGTGCTGCTCTGGATACACTGGCAGCTGGCACTTTTCATCCTTATTACCAATCCGATGGTAGTCTTCTTTACGGCAAAACTCTCACGTAATATCGGGAAACTGAAAAAAGAAGAGAACCGGGCCGTAGGTGTGTTCCAAGATGCACTGACGGAAACACTGGAGCTTTTCCATCAAATTCGTGCAGCCAATAAAGAGAGCTACTTCTTTGATAAGACTGAAACAAAAGCTGCAGAACTCAAAGAGCATGCGACTGCCTACGGCTATAAGAGCGAGGCTGCGATCAAGTTTTCCTATCTTGTTTTTTTGGGAGGTTACGAGATCTTCAGGGCTGTAAGTATCCTGGCCGTGGCATACTCCGATCTATCTGTCGGTCTGATGCTCGCGATCTTCTCCTACCTCTGGGTAATGGTCACACCGACGCAGGATATTATCAACTTTCAGTATGTCCTCTCTACAGCCAATGCCGCCTGTGAACGTATCAACACTGTCTTTGAACTAGAGCAGGAGAGGTCAGTCGTTCAAAAAGATAATCCGTTTGAAGGGTGTAAAACCCTTGGTATTACGGTCAAAGATCTTTCGTTCAGCTACCATAAAGGGAAAAGTATATTAAAAAATGTGTGTATGAGTATTCCGTCTGGTTCAAAAGTAGCGTTGGTCGGAGCCAGTGGATCCGGAAAAACTACACTGGCAAATATCCTTGTCGGTTTCTACCCCTTTGAAGAGGGAGAGATCACCTATGGGGATATTTCACACAAAAACTTGCAACTTTCCACAATCCGTGAAAATATCCACCTGATATTGCAACATCCTAAACTCTTTAATGATACAATGCGCTTTAACTTGACACTTGGCAAGCGCTACAGTGACGAGGCGATCAAGCAGGCACTTCATATTGCACAACTTGATGAAGTGTTGGCCGGTCTTGGAAATGGACTGGATACACTGGTAGGAAAAGACGGCATCAAACTCTCAGGTGGTCAGAGGCAGAGAGTCGCCATCGCTCGAATGATACTCAGTGATCCTCGAGTCGTGATCTTTGATGAGTCTACTTCTGCACTGGATGTACATACGGAAGAGAAGCTTTTTGATGCATTGCAGGAGTTCTTGAAAGAGAAGACAGTGATCACGATCGCACATAGACTCAGTACGATCAAGAGTGCAGAGTATATCTATGTACTTGAAGACGGCAGTGTGGTTGATAGCGGTACACCGAAAGCGCTGTTGGCAAAAGATGAGAGTTACTTCAGCTCGATGATATAAGGAAACGGTTTGGATGTTATTCAAGCGATAATCATAGGGATTATCGAGGGCTTTACAGAGTTTTTACCTATCTCTTCCACTGGGCATATGATCGTGGCCGGTAAATTTCTTGGTGTTTCACAAGATCATTTGACGAAAGCCTATGAGGTGATCATCCAGTTCGCTGCGATCATGGCGGTTCTGCTTCTCTACAGAGAAAAACTCTCTTTCAAAAAAATATCCCTTTGGCAAAAACTATTTGTCGCTTTCCTCCCTTTAGCGGTAGTTGGCTTTATCTTCAAAGACATGATCAAAGCACTTTTTACCGTGGAGACCGTGGCATGGATGTTCATAGTAGGCGGGATCGTCTTCCTGATAGTTGAGCGGTTCTACAAAGAGGAGAACTCACATACCTCTGATGTGGAGCAGGTCACCTACAATCAGGCACTCTGGATCGGTATCGCACAGATCTTCTCTTTGGTGCCCGGTACAAGCAGGGCCGGTGCGACGATTATCGGGGGTCTTTTGGTAGGTATGGACAGAAAAGCCTCGGCAGAGTTTTCGTTTTTGTTGGCGATACCGGTCATGGCTGCAGTCAGCGGATATGATCTGCTCAAACACTACAGTGAGTTTGTCGATGCCAACTGGGGTGCCTTTATCATAGGATTTGTTACGGCATTTGTAGTGGCATATCTGACGATCAAACTCTTTTTGGTGTTTTTACAGCGGTTTACCTTTGTGGCATTTGGCTGGTACAGGATTGTGTTGGGTATCTTTTTACTGACGATGATCTAGTTTGAATTTATAGAGTCTCTAATGAGAGATTCTGTTAAGTTCAAAAGGTTTTTTGGACAGACTATAAGGCAAAAAAATGACATTTAAAGATTTTAATTTTCACAAAGACCTTTTCAAAGGTGTGAAGATCGCAGGTTTTAGAGAACCGAGTCCGATTCAACAATCTGCAATACCGATTGTGGAGAGCGGTTCTGACCTGGTAGGACAGGCACATACAGGGACAGGTAAAACAGCGGCATTCGGATTGCCGTTGATGGATAAGATCGCAAAGGGAGAGTGTGAGCGTGCACTGGTGATCACTCCAACACGTGAACTTGCAACACAGGTAAGTGATGAGCTCTACCACCTCGGACGCTTTGCGGGTATACGTACGTTAACAGTATATGGCGGGGTAGGATACGGTAGACAGATCGCTTTGATCCATAAAGGAGTTCAGATCGTCGTTGCAACTCCGGGAAGACTGAAAGACCTCTATCGCAAAGGTAAGATCGATACCTTCAATCCGGAGATTGTGGTACTTGATGAAGCGGATGAGATGCTCGATATGGGCTTTTTGGATGATATCAAAGAGATCTTTGATTATATTCCCCAAAATAGACAAACCCTGCTTTTTTCTGCAACGATGCCGGAACCTATTAAAGATCTGGCCGAAGATATCCTCTATCAGCCTGAATTCATCTCAGTAGTGAATGAAGAAGAGACGACCAATAATGTCATCGAACAGCGTTACTACGTGATAGAAGAGAATCAGAGAGACGAAGCGATCGTGAAACTACTGGAAACAGAAAAGACAAATAAATGTATCATCTTCTGCCGTATGAAGCGTGAAGTAGACAGACTTGCAGAGCATCTGCAGGCACTGGGGTTCAATGCAGGCGGCTTGCATGGCGATCTTGAGCAGGATGAGAGAGAGTCGACCATCAAGGCCTATAGAAGAGGGCAGACGAAGGTCATGGTGGCAACGGATGTGGCTGCCAGAGGTTTGGATGTCAAAGGTGTCACGCATGTCTTTAACTATCATATCCCATTTGATCCGCAAAGTTATGTCCACCGTATCGGTCGTACAGGCCGTGCGGGTAAAAGAGGACAAGCCATTACGCTTGTGACAACAGAGGAGTTCAAAGAGCTTCAGCGTATTCAAAAGGAAGTAGGTGCAGAGATGCAGCTTGCTACGATCAAAGAGGGCAACGGGATCGATCAATCAGGTA
The DNA here is from genome assembly GCA_047689535.1 of Candidatus Sulfurovum kebritense. Lineage (GTDB taxonomy): Bacteria > Campylobacterota > Campylobacteria > Campylobacterales > Sulfurovaceae > Sulfurovum > Sulfurovum kebritense. The sequence goes on from JBEWPZ010000003.1 coordinate 81,979, forward strand.
TGGAATACCTGTCAGAGAAGATCAGAGAGATACAGGTACATGCAGATGCTGCAGAGCTACTGGATTACCTTCAGGAGATGGATCAAAAAACCTTGCTTGAAAAACTTCTCTCCCAATTGATCGAAAGGGAAAAATCCAAGATCGGAACCCAGATCGGATTTGATCAGAAGAGTGTGGATCATATGATGGAAGCGTATGAAAACGAACAAAAAGAAACACGTAAAAAGAATCGTGGGCGAAAACGTCGATAAATTAAGCATTTTTAACTTTAAAAAAGCTAATTTATTTTAAAATCTGATATTACTTATAAAGTGAGACAATATGGAAACTGAAGTAAATTTATTGGTCGAAAGTTTCAAGTTTATGATTCTGGGAATGGGGGTTGTATTCTTGTTCCTGATCATACTTGTTCAAGTCGTTAAATTACAGGCGAAGATCATCTCAAAATACTTCCCTGATGAAGAGCCTTCTGCTGCTCCTGCAGCTCCTTCTTCTACTGACAGTGATGAGTCGGCACGTGTCGCTGCGATAATCGCTGCTGTTACAGAATTTCGAAAAAATAAATAACAAATCAAAGCAAGGTATCGTAAATGGCAAAAAAATATATTGATATTATGGACACAACCTTCAGAGACGGATTCCAGTCTGTCTTTGGCGGTCGTGTACTTATGGATGACTTCTTCCCGGCTGTAGAAGCTGCAAAGCAGGCAGGGATCACACACTTTGAGTTTGGTGGTGGAGCAAGGTTCCAGTCACTCTTCTTCTATCTACAAGAGAATGCATTTGACATGATGGACGGATTTAGAGAGATCGTGGGTAAAGATGCAAATCTTCAGGTTCTTTCCCGTGGTATCAACACCGTGATGCTTGATACAGGAAGCCGTGAGATGATCGACCTATTTGCGAAGATGTTTGCAAAGCATGGAACCTCTACAGTAAGAAACTTTGATGCACTGAATGATGTCAACAACTTGATGTACTCCTCTGAGTGTATTAAAAAGCATGGAATGAACCATGAAGCGGTTGTAACAATGATGGACCTTCCTCCGGGATGCAAAGGTGCTCACGATGTGGCTTTCTATGAAAAGACACTGAGAAATATCCTCGATAGCGGTATCGAATTTGATTCTGTATGTTTCAAAGATGCTTCAGGTACGGCGAATCCGCATAAAGTGTATGAGACGATCTCTATGGCGAGAAAGCTTCTTGGGGATGAAGTACACTTGAGACTACATACCCATGAGACAGCCGGTGTTTCTGTTGCAGCCTACCTTGCAGCACTGGAAGCAGGGGCTAACGGTATCGATCTTGCGGCATCACCGGTGAGCGGTGGTACTTCTCAGCCTGATATCCTCACGATGCTGCATGCAACAAAAGGTACAAACTTCAACCTTGGCGATCTCGAGCTCAATAAAGTACTGAAGTATGAAGAGAGACTCAAAGAGTGTCTGGCTGAGTATATGATCCCGCCTGAAGCAACTCAGGTGTCTCCGCTTATTCCATTCTCTCCAATGCCTGGTGGTGCATTGACTGCGAATACGCAGATGATGAGAGATGCAGGTGACCTTGAGAAGTTTGATGAAGTGATCCTTGCGATGAAAGAGGTAGTAGAGCGTGGTGGTTACGGTACGTCCGTAACACCTGTCAGCCAATTCTACTGGCAGCAGGCCTATGCCAATGTGATGTTCGGACCATGGAAACAGATCGCACCGGGATATGGACGTATGGTACTTGGTTACTTCGGTAAAACTCCGGTAGAGGCTGACCCTGAGATCATCAAACTGGCTGGTGAAAAACTCAAGTTGGAGCCTACAACAGAGAATCCGCTTGATTTTGCAGACCGTGATGAGCATAAGTCTATCGCGCACTGGACAAAAGTACTTGAAGAGGAAGGACTTCCAACGACTGAAGAGAATATCTTCATTGCAGCTTCATGTGATCAAAAGGGTATTGCGTTCCTGAAAGGCGAGGGGCCTCTCATGGTAAGAAAAGGTGAAAATAATTGTAGTGGAGATAAAGAAATGGCAGGAAATTATACAGTAGTAGTAGATGGTAAACAGTACAGTGTGCAGGTAGCAGAAGGTAATGCAGATATCCAGGTGGCGCCTGCAGCACCAGAAGCACCGGCAACAGCAGTGGCAGAAGCAGCAACACCATCAGCAGTAGAGGCAGGAGAGGGTTCGCTTCATATCAACTCTGAAACACCGGGTAATGTTTGGAAAATCCTTGCAAGCCCAGGTGATAGTGTAAAAGAGGGTGATAAGATCATGATCCTTGAAGCGATGAAAATGGAGATCGATGTAGTTGCACCAAAAGACGGGAAAGTAGCTACGATCAATGTAAATGTCAATGATGCCGTAACTGACGGTCAACTTCTTGCTACAATGGAGTAATTATGAGAGTCAAACAGATCCTACTTTCACTGCTTTTCAGTGTGGTAGCTCTTACTTCATTTGCGCAGGCAACCTCTGCACATGAAGCACCAGCTGCTGCCGCGGAAGAAAAACAGGAAGAGCAGTATAAGCCTAAAAGTGTGACAGAACTTATAGGAAGCTTCTGGCAGACGACAGGTATCAATGCGATCGTAGATACAGCTGATGAAGAGATGACAGCTGAGCCTGATGGAAACGGAAGATTGATGAGTGCGTTTGAGTCATCACTCGGCCGTTTGATCATGATCACGATTGTATTTATCCTGTTCTATCTGGCAATCGCTAAAAACTTTGAACCGCTTCTTTTGATCCCTATTGCATTTGGTGGACTTCTGGCCAATATTCCATTGGCGAATATGGGTGGTCCTCACGGAATGCTCGGTGTGATCTACAATATGGGTATTGCCAATGAGTTCTTCCCTCTTCTGATCTTTATGGGGGTCGGTGCGATGACAGACTTCGGACCGCTTCTGGCAAATCCTAAAACAGCGATCCTTGGTGGTGCAGCACAGTTTGGTATCTTCGGATCACTGATCGGTGCAGTAGCTCTTGGGTTCTCTTTGAAGGATGCATCGGCGATCTCGATCATCGGTGGTGCTGATGGCCCGACATCGATCTTTATCGCCAACAGACTGGCACCTGAAATGTTGGGGGCTATTGCCGTTGCAGCATACTCGTATATGGCACTTGTACCTGTGATCCAGCCGCCGATAATGAGAGCACTTACAACAAAAGAAGAGCGTGTGATCAAAATGACGGTTCAAAGAAAAGTACACAGAAGAGAGAAGCTTATCTTCCCTATTGTTGTGATCATGCTTACACTCTTGATCCTTCCTGAGTCCGCACCGCTTATCGGTGCATTCGCATTCGGTAATTTTGCGAAAGAGTCAGGTGTGGTAGATAGATTGAGTGATACGATGCAGAACTCTCTGATCAATATCGTTACGATCTTCCTGGGTCTTGGTGTGGGATCAAAGCTTGCAGCAGACAAGTTCCTTGTATTGGAGACACTGGGTATTATGATCATCGGTCTTCTCGCATTCTCTGCAGGAACAGCTGCAGGTGTGATTATGGCTAAGATCATGAACAAGTTCAGTAAAGAACCGATCAATCCGCTCATCGGTGCAGCAGGCGTATCTGCAGTACCGATGGCGGCAAGGGTTGTCAACAAAGTAGGTATGGAGGAAAAACCTGGTAATATTCTTCTCATGCATGCGATGGGGCCAAATGTGGCCGGCGTTATCGGTTCAGCGGTTGCAGCAGGTGTATTGCTGTCAATATTTAAATAAAAAAAGAGGCAAAAGAAAGAATTATGGCTAACAAGATACCAAATGGACTAGATAAACTAGGACTAAAAAATATTGGGGAAATCTATTACAATTTAAGTTTTGATGAACTCCAGGCACACGAAGTGAACCATGGAGAGTGTAAGATCTCCAGTACGGGTACGGCTATGTGTGACACAGGTATTTTTACTGGTAGAAGTCCAAAAGATAAGTATTTTGTAGATCAGGCACCATCTAATGAGCATATCGCTTGGGGTGATGTCAATAAAAAGATTGATAAAGAGACCTATGATGAGCTTTTGGATCTTTCACTTTCTCAACTCTCTGGTAAGAACATCTATGTGATGGATGTCTTTGCAGGTGCAAGTAAAGAGAGTAGAAGAAAGATCAGATTTATTTCTGAAGTAGCATGGCAGGCTCACTTTGTAAAAAATATGTTTATCAGACCTACAGAGGAAGAGCTTGAAGACTTTGAACCGGATTTTACCGTCTATAATGCATGTAAAACAGTGAATGAAAAGTACAAAGAGCATGGTCTCAACTCAGATGTTTTTGTGGTATTTAATGTAGAAGAAAATACATCGATCATCGGTGGTACCTGGTATGGTGGTGAGATGAAGAAGGGTATCTTCTCTATGATGAACTACTGGTTGCCGCTAGAGGGCAAACTTCCAATGCACTGTTCAGCAAATGTTGGTAAAGAGGGTGACGTATGTCTCTTCTTCGGTCTTTCCGGTACAGGTAAAACGACACTTTCTACTGACCCAAATAGAGCACTGATCGGTGACGATGAACACGGATGGGATGACAACGGAGTATTTAACTTCGAGGGAGGTTGTTATGCAAAAGTGATCAACCTGGATGAGAAAAGCGAGCCTGAGATCTTCGGTGCGATCGTAAAAGATGCACTACTGGAGAATGTAGTGGCTGATGAAAGCGGTAAGGTGAACTATGAAGACGGTTCTAAGACTGAGAATACGCGTGTATCTTACCCTATCGAGCATATTGAAAACCATAAAGAAGACCTACAGGCTGGTCACCCAAACAATATTATTTTCCTTACTGCCGATGCATTCGGTGTACTTCCTCCTGTATCCAAACTGAATAAAGAACAAGCAATGTACTATTTCCTTAGCGGATATACAGCAAAAGTTGCCGGTACGGAAAGAGGGATTACTGAACCTCAGGCGACATTCAGTGCATGTTTCGGTGAAGCATTCCTTCCACTGCACCCAACGGTTTACGCAAAACTTCTTGGGGAAAAGATCGATGAACACAATGTAAACGTATACCTTGTAAATACCGGATGGACAGGTGGCCGGTATGGTGTAGGAAAACGTATGAGTATCAAAGATACCAGAGCATGTATCGATGGAATCCTTAACGGTTCGATCAATGAAGCAGAGTTTGATACACTGCCTATCTTTAACCTCAGTATCCCTAAAACACTTGAAGGTGTAAAAGATAACCAGGTCTTAAATCCTAGAGAGACTTGGGAAAATAAAGAGGAGTATGATGCGATGCTTAAAAAGCTTGCTGCAATGTTCCAGGAAAACTTCCACCGTTATGACGGCAATGGCGGTGAATTCGATTTTGCATCTGCCGGTCCTCAGCAATAAACTCTCCTTCCTAGACTCCTTTAGAGGAGTCTTCTTCTCTCAATTTATTCTAAGAATACTTTAGTATAGTTATAAAAATTATTATATAAGGATATTTTATATGAATTATAATAAAATCAGAAGATTCTGTCGTAAATTTAGAATAGGTATCGGTCTGGCATTGATCGGTGTAGGTATCTATACAGGTATTGCTTGGTTCTATCTTGGAGTTATCCCGTTGATTGCAGGATTGGCTGACTTCTGTCCACTTTGTATGATCACAAAAAAATGTGATCTTCCTGAAGATAAAAAATAATCATGACACCCTTTCGGTGTCATTGTATACTTTCTACCATTATCCCTATTATTCATTAAGATTATTAAACATATCTGTTTTAAAACAGAGTATAATTTCACTATATCAAGGAAAAAGGAGATCTTATGGATAAATTGACAATGTATCTGAATGCGCATCGCGAAGATGAACTACATCCCTCTGAGATCGCTAATCTACTCAAAGACCTTGATGAAAAAAACTTTAATGAAGCGGTAAATTCTATTCCTAAAGAGTTGATCGCTGATGTTGCACTGGAGTTGCCGGACCGTTACTTCGGTGATATTATTGACTCTTTTACGATCGAAGAGATTGCCGAGTCAGTGAATGATCTCGAGTCAGATGATCAGACGGACTTCATTCAGGAACTCGAAGAGATAGATGAAGAGAAGGCACAAGAGGTCTTTGATGCATTGGATAAAGAAGAACAGGATGATATTCTTCAGCTGAAAGGTTATCATGAAGATGAAGCCGGTGCTTATATGCAGACAGAGGTCTACACGGCTAAACTTGAACAGAATGTGCATGATGTGATCCGTGATTTTGCTAGGCTACGCAGGGATGATGAGCTTGAAAATGTAACCTATCTCTTTGTTACCGATGAGCATGAACGGTTGCATTACGGTGTAGGCTTGGATCATCTCCTTATTTTTGATTTCAAGAAATCTTTGGCTGAAAATATCAATGTCAATCCTGAGAACTACAGGCCTTTTTTTGCTACTGATCATGAGAAAGTAGAAGAAGTGGTACAGAAGTTTCAAAAGTATGATCTGGCTTCAATGCCTATCGTGAATGAGAAGGGAAGATTGCTTGGACGTATCACATCAGATGATATTTATGATATTATTAATGAACAGGCGACAGATCAGATGTACCACCTGGCAGGGGTAAATGACGATGCGGAAGAAGATGAAAATATCTTCAGAGCGGGTAAACTCAGGGCACTTTGGTTAAGTGTAAACCTGATCACGGCTATTGTAGCCTCTATTGTGATAGGAATGTTTGAGTCTACCTTGCAAAGTATCGTCGCTTTAGCTATATTAATGCCTATCGTTGCTTCGATGGGAGGAAATGCAGGGACGCAATCACTGACGGTTGTCGTGCGTCAGCTTGCATTGGGGGATATTGCGAAACATGATGCATTTCGTACGATTAAAAAAGAGGTGTTACTCTCATTGGGTAATGGACTGTTATTTGCACTGATTATGGGTATCATCGCATCGGTTTGGTTTGATATCGGTATGTTGGGGGTAGTGATAGGATTTTCGATGGTGATCAATCTGCTCAGTGCGGGTTTTTTCGGTTCGGTCGTACCTTTACTGCTGAAACGTATGGATATTGATCCGGCTATCGGAAGTACTGTCGTTTTGACAACAGTAACGGATGTTGTAGGCTTCTTCAGTTTTTTAGGACTGGCAACACTAATTTTATTATAAAGGTTTTAATACACTAATGGACTTATTGATTCTATTTTTTCTTTTGGCTGTGGGGATATCATTTCTCTGTTCGATTTTGGAGTCTGTACTCCTGTCGATTAATATGCCGTTTGTTTCAGTTTTGGAACGTGAACGACCTAAAGCAGGTGCACTGCTGCGTGATCATAAAGAAAACATCAACAAATCAATCGCATCTATTCTGATACTTAATACCGTAGCCAATACGCTCGGTGCAGCAGCAGTAGGGGCGCAGGCAGAGAATGTTTATGGGCATGGAGCGGTTTTTTATGTCTCGGCGATCCTTACCTTTGCGATTCTTTTCTTTTCAGAGATCATTCCCAAAACCATTGGCGCAGTCTACTGGAAACAGCTTGCACCGATGGCTGCCTATGTGATCAGAGGCTTTATATGGATGACCTATCCTGTGATCTTATTAACCCTGTTCGTTACTGATCGTATCAAGAAGGGTTCTGACACTACCGGACTCAGTAAAGAAGAACTGTTGGAGAGTACACTCATCAGTGAAGATGAAGGGGTTTTAAGGGAGCAGGAGTCTGAAGTGATCGAAAATATTCTGCAACTGGACCGTATCAAAGTTGAGGAGATTCTTACACCAAGGACGGTTGTCTATGCACTGGATAACTCCAGAACACTGAAAGATATCATTGAGAATGAAGAGGCGATCTACAAGTTCTCCCGTATTCCTGTCTATGAGGGGAGTATAGAAAATATTACCGGACTGGTAATGACAAAAAAGATCTTCAAACATGCACACAGTAATGATATGCAGACTTTGCATGATATTCAGAAGAAGATATTTAAGATCTCTGAGAATATACCTGTATCCAAAGCTCTGGATCTTTTCCTTAAACGTAAAGACCATATGTTCCAGGTGGTGGACAGTTATGATCAGACCGAAGGGATCGTTACACTGGAAGATTGTGTAGAGACCATTTTGGGTGTTGAGATCATGGATGAGAGTGACAGCGATGCCGATATGCGTGAGTTGGCGAAACAGAAGATGCGCCTGAAACGGAGATTGGAAGAAGTAGAGAATAAAGCGAGATAAATGCTTTTTTAACTCTAGTTGGGGTATGATATATAATATATAAATTACTTTAAAAGGGGAAAATATGTATCAACGTATTTTAATTGCAACTGCACTCGCTTCTACGCTACTTACAGGAACTGCTATCGCTTCACAGCATGGAATGAAAGGTGCTTCTGCACACCATATGCAGCACAAGAAAGGCCACCACGCTAAGCACAAAAAACATTTTGTAAAAAAAGTCATTAATGCTGTGAGTAAGACCGGCATCAACAGCACACAGGCTCAAAAAGTGACCGATGCTATCAACACCTTCAAGCAGGCAAAAATGAAAATGAAACAACAAGGGCCTGTCTGTCCTCTTGATGCTTTCAAGGATAATGCGTTTGATAAAAAAGTATTTAAAGAAGTGCTGTTGAGCAAACCCGAAGCGAAGATCAGTGCCAGAGCCGATCTGTTGGAAACTGTTTTTGCTATCCTCAATGAGGAACAGCGTAAGATCTTTACACGTGAGTTTAAGGCGCATATGATCAAAAAAACGATCAGAAAAGATATGATCAAGGGGCACATGATGTCAAAAGGCGGTATGAAGAGGAAACAGCAGTAAATTACTGATCTTCAAATACCTTGCCCGTTCCACCAGTCCTTAGGCTGTGAAAGAAGATAAAAAATAGGGTATTGTCATTCTGAACTTGCACCCCAAGGGTATTTTCTCCGGGCATTCAGAATCCCCTAAATTTCGCTGTTATTCGATAAGATCCTGAATCAAGTTCAGGATGACAGTGGAATAACAGTAGTTCTTTCACAATCTCTCCTCTGGTGGAGTGTCTACCAAACTCTCAATAATATAACGAACAATTTATCCACATCTTGTTATCTTCCCCTCATTTAAAGCTACAGAGATTGTGATAGAACTCATGGAAATGGAAGTGTAGGTCGGGATATCTTTATTTCCACATCCACTCAATGAGGATAGGACAAGAAAATCTATCTTTCTCTTTCACTACAAAGTAGTATTTCCCCTGAAGATTGCTTCATCTAAAGCAGCTAGAAGTAAAGGGTATGGGTATATATCTGCTATAATTATAAAAAATAGAGTAAAGTAGGACAGACGTGTACAATCTCCATCTTAAACCACCCCTTATCAAAGCTATCGAAGAGAAGGGTTACAAAGAGGCTACGCCTATACAGACAGAGCTGATACCTACAGTTTTTTCAGGACGTGATATATTGGCCGGTGCACAGACGGGTACGGGAAAGACCGCCGGATTTGCACTGCCGATCCTCCAGGACCTCGCAGGAAAGTTCGAAGAGGGTAGGCACTATCCTAAAGCACTGATCCTTGTGCCGACGCGTGAACTTGCCAAGCAGGTCCATCAGAGCTTTGTGGACTATGGGACGTATCTGCCGCTGAAAAGTGTTGTATTGTATGGCGGTGCCAATGTCACTGCCCAGGCAAACAGGCTGAAGGAGGGTACAGATGTCATTATCTCTACGACGGGACGCCTGCTGGAACATATCGCCAAAAACAATATCGATCTCTCAGCAGTAAAGTTCCTGGTGATGGATGAGGCAGATACGATACTGGATATGGGATTTGTCAGGGAAGTCTCACAGATCCTTCAACACCTTCCGGAAAAACGCCAGAATATACTGATCTCTGCTACGCTTTCAGCACCGCTCAAAAAGCTTTCACGTGAGATACTGCATAAACCCAAACGCATCGAGGTGGACAGTATGGGGACGGCTGCTTCTATGGTGAAACAGCTTGTCTATCCTGTTGAGGCGGAGAAAAAGACAGAGCTTCTCTCCTATTTGATCGGTTCCAGAAACTACACTAAGGTGATGGTATTTGTACGTAAAAAGGCTGAAGCCGATATCGTAGCAAAGGAGTTGAATGATTCGGGACTTAAAACAGCTGTGATCCATGGAGAGAAGAGTTCAGGGGAGCGCAGCAGGGCATTAGGAAACTTCAAAGAAGGCAAGATCAGAGTATTGGTAGCGACAGACATCGCTGCACGTGGACTGGATATCCCTAGCCTTGAGGTGGTGTTCAGCTATGATATTCCCCATGTGACACAGGACTATATCCACCGTATCGGACGTACTGGAAGAGCAGGAAGGGAAGGCGTCGCTATTACCCTGATATCACCGCATGAGATGGTAGCCCTAAGAGATGTGGAACGTATGCTTGGAAGAGCGATACCGAAAGAGAACCTTGAAGGGTATGCACCGAAAGATTCCGGTGTGCATAAAGGTGCCAGAAAAAATGCCAAGCAAAAGCGTGCTCAAGGTGCTTTTGGAAACAAAAAGAAAAGATCCGGTACCTTCTCAAAGAGCAAAAAACGCAAAACGACCAAACGAGACGGTTTCAAAGTCTATGACGCCAATAAAAGTACCAAAGATAAAAAAAGAGGCAGAAAATAAAAGAGCAGATTTATAGAATAATTGTATAATTCCAAATTATAATTATAATAAGGAGAAATTATTATGAGGCGATTAATACCAATTCTCTTCCTGGTAAGCGGACTTTCTGCTGCCCATTTTGAGTCCAGTGAACAGTGTAAAGCCTGTCACCCGGTAATCTATAAAGAGTTTCAGACGACCCAGCATGCGAATGCCTCCGTTTTTGATGATGAGATCCATGCCGCAGTGTGGAAAAACCACCCCAAAAATATCAAAATGAGCTCATATGCCTGTGCAAAGTGCCATACGCCGGCTGCAGACAACTATGAGGCATTGATAGCCAAGGGGAACAGTGTCGTTCCGGATCAGAACAATACTACACAGCGTGAGGGGATCTCCTGTGCCTACTGTCACCGTATAGAGGATATCGAATATCATGAGAAGTCCAATACCAATATCATCTCAAAAGAGCCGAAATCCTATTTCGGTACGCTGAAGTCACATATCGACTCTCCGTTCCATAAGATAAAAACGGACAGTAAACACTTTGATAACGGTAATGTCTGTATCGGGTGTCATTCACATAAGAAGAACAAGTTCGGAACGAATGTATGTTCTACCAATATAGAGAATGAACTTGACGGGAGTAACTGTGTCAGCTGTCATATGCCCAAAGTAAAGGGGAGCGTATCTGTGCTCAGAGAGACAGAGAAACATACCTTCCACGGATTCCCGGGGACGCATACACACCGTGAAATGTTGAGTCACTATGTAGACCTCAGGCTTATACGTGAAGCAGAGGGCTTTAAGGTCATCATAGAGAACAAGAGCTCTCATGCTCTCTCTCTGCATCCAATGAGAGTAATGCAGTTAAGGGTGCATCTCATCAGGGGAGCGACGACCAAAGCACTTGAAAGTGAAAACTTCGCAAGAATCATCGGTGATAAAGGAGAACCGAAACCGCCGTGGCTTGCAAAGAAAGAGGTCAGTAACAATGCCATCAAAGCGCATGAGACAAGAGAAATAGGGTACCCTGAAGTACTTCAAGCGGGTGATATCGTAGAGATAACACTCGGCTACTATCTCGTAAACCCCAAAATGCTTAAAAGCCTTGATCTTGAAAAAAGTGATGTAGCGACCAAGTTCCACCAGTATAAAAAAGTACGTGTTGAAGTAGATGAGTTTTGAACCCGTTTCTCAATCGTGATGCCTGCGCATATACAGAATAAATGCTTGCGGGAATGGTTGCTTTAACTACTAAGTGCATATATTGTTCGGATATCTTTCTGTAATTTATAGACGTAAGGATCTCTATACGCTATGGGAAAAGAAACGGTCGAGGCAGCTTTTCGGTATTGCCGTACTGTGTATTAGAGTATGACTGTAATGATAAAATGAAGAAGCATCCTAAAGAAGGCAACTGAATACTCGGCAATGAGATCTATGTTGTATTGATCTTTTTGATCGTGCTTATTACCGTAGTACCGCTATCTGTTTTGAAGTGGTTATCTCAATATGCATGTAGATAACGTTTTTTTACAACCCGACCATGATCTCCTGTTTGAGCTTTTCCTGGTTCAGTTTTTTGATCAGCTTGGTAGAGAGTTCTCCATACTTCTCTTCATCAAGATGGAGCTCTGTTATCAGTTCAGCTTGAGACGTACCATCTGCCCATCCCTGAAGCAACTTGAGCTCTTTTTTGGTCAGTCTGACCTTGAGTACTTCTTTTAGCTCTTGTTCTTCTTTCAGTGGAAGGATAAGTTTACGAATATGTTTTTCTGTTTCTTCTCTAAGAGTTGTCACGTTGTTGTTCCTATTTTGTAAAATTTAATACTAAAAAGTAACCTAATCCCGCAAGCAGGATGGTTCCAAAAAGGTTGAGTGCCATATTGGCAAAGGCATGCATATAGTGTCCGGCTTCGATCAAAAAGAGACTCTCTATCGCAAAGGTAGAGTAGGTGGTGAGTGCACCAAGGATCCCTGTAACCAAAAAGGTTTTCAATTGTGGCGGTAACGTGCTGTTTTGATGAAAATAGGCAAAGAGCATACCGATCAAAAGACTTCCTATCAGGTTGACAGCCAGGGTACCAAGGGGTAGGGCATGGACAAAATGTTTGTTGACCATACCGTTGATCAGCAATCTCAGGGTAGCACCGATGGCACCGCCGCTAGCGACTGCAATGATGGTGATGGAACTCACGATCTATCTCCTCTTGCATCGTTGTATGCAGCGCTTCAAACCACGTCTCTTCAGCCTGACTCACATCGATAGAAGGCAGATAGGTATACTTTACCGTACTATTGTGCGCGGTTTTGTCGTGTTCATTAAGTAACCATTTGCTCCCTGTGACGACCACAGGCTGTACTCTCAGCTTCATCTTTTCTGCAATAAACTTGGTCCCCGACTTGAAAGGAAGCAGCTTCTGGTGCTTGGCACGCGTACCTTCCGGAAAGATGACCACTTGTCGGTTTTTGACTTCCAGAGACTCTTTGACGTCTTTGATCATCTTAATGAGCCCTTTTTTATTTTCTCTGTCAATGGAGATCATATCACCGTTTTTCAAAAGGTGCCCGAACCATGGAGTATCAAAAAGTTCTTTTTTTGCTACCCATCTGAGGTGTCCGTTTTGAAGTGCTTCCATCCCGATAATATCGATAATCCCCTGATGGTTCATCACGATCAAATCGGCAGCAGGATCGGGTTCACCCACCTGCTTTACTTTTCCACCCATGAAGAATAGAATGGTTCTGTTGAGATGATGCATGATCATACCCTTGTGAGCACGAAAAATCGTAATCAATGGGATCATCAATAGTGCTACAATGAAAGAGATAACAAACGCACCCCAGTAAAATCTAATTTTCGCAAAGATCTTCATCTTTTACCCATCCTATAATTCCTTGTTTTGTCTCAACTTTCAGGTACTCTTCTCTCTCACCCAGCAGCGGTGCTTCCAGTTTTTCTTCCAGGTAGGTACTGACCGTACTGGTATGTGTCGGCAGGATATAGAGCGGTGCTCCCTGCTTGATACATATCTTTTGATGAGGGATATAGAGTGTGAGCAGAGTAATCAATGAGATGACACCCAGAACGAGGAAAAAGAAATCTCGTTTAAAAAGGAACATGACAAACATAAAGATCATCAGCACGCCAAGTGTAAACCTTTTGAGCTGTTCAAAACTATCCTCTTTCGGGTTGAGCTCAGTATGTGTGGCGATTGAAGCATCTTTTACGTCTACGGGTACCTCTATCGTTGCATATTGATGCTGAATGGTATTAAAGTAGGTAAACTTGAGTTCCTTCTGCTCTGTAGGTACAATCGCATAGAAGTCTCCATATACTTTAGCGTTGTCTCGTTTTACCTCTTCTATACCACTCTCTCCGACCGTATTCAGCCTCATATCTTCAAGATTGGCTTCATTCGCTTCTATATTGAGCGTGATAATATGATTGGTCTCATCGTAATTGGAGACTTGAAAGTTTTTGATCTTCAGATCTGCAGCGATCACACCACAGAAGTCTTCCCTCTGTTCAAGCTCTGCAATCGGTACAAAACGTGAAGGAAGTTCTGTATAGTCAGTTTCAGTCGTGATACGCAATGCAGGGATACGCAAACCACGCTCTTTTGCCTTAAAGTAAAAGGTATAGAAGCTGTCATTGTTGTTTTTGATCACAAGGGGCTGCCCTGATAAAGGTTTGATATCACTGACTGGATCAAAAGTAAATTCTGGCAGCTGAGCCTGTGTGCTGTTCATACCGATCACGGTAACAGGGAAAACCTGGCTTTTGTAGATCTTTTTTGGGAAGTAGCTGTATTTATATACGCTCTCTGCACTCAGCTGTATCGTCAAAGCAAAGAACAGACCTATGATGAGTAACAGAGAGCGAAAAAGATATAGCATTACGCTTCAAACCCTTGAAGCATCTTGATACCGTCTTCAGAGCCCAGGATCGCTTCCAATGCACGTTCAGGGTGTGGCATAAGACCAAACACATTTTTGTTTTCGTTACATACACCGGCAATCGATGTAACTGATCCGTTGACTACTACACGGTTACCTTCTGCATCAGAGTAACGAAGAAGGACCTGGCCATTCTCTTCCATTTTGGCAAGTTTTTCATCATCGATATAGTAGTTTCCGTCGGCATGAGCGATAGGGATATTCAGCACTTCTCCCTCTTCACACTTATTTAAAAAGGCATTATCATTGTTCACCACGCATAGGTTTTGATGTTTTGAGATAAAATGCAGGTTATTGTTACGCTTCAATGCACCCGGTAAGAGTCCTGCTTCAGTCAGTATCTGGAACCCGTTACAGATCCCCAATACCTTACCGCCATTTTCTGCATACGCTTGTACTGCTTTCATTACAGGAGCAAATCTAGCGATAGAACCTGATCGAAGGTAGTCACCATAACTGAATCCTCCAGGTACTACAATAAGATCAATCTCTTCAGGAATAGTAGTCTCTTCATGCCATATAAGCTCAGTCTTATGACCGAGCTTTTCAAACGCATACTGCGTATCGAACTCACAGTTTGTTCCAGGAAATCTAAGGACTGCTACTTTCATTATGCGATCTCTATTGTGTAATCTTCAATAACAGTATTTGCAAGAAGTGTCTCAGACATCTCTTTGACCTTTGCTTCTGCTTCAGCTTTATCGGAGGCATCAATATCCAAAATGATCTGTTTCCCGATACGTACATCATTCACCCCGTTAAATCCGAGTGAGTCAAGTGCATGGTGGGCTGCCTTACCCTGTGGGTCAAGAACACCTTCTTTTAGAAATACGTTTACGATTACTTTCATCTATTATCCTTATCTGTTTTTAATTCTTTCTAGTACTTGTTTGTAAGCCTCAGTAAGACCACCTAATCCTTGTCTAAATCTGTCTTTATCAAGTTTCTCCTGTGTCTTACTGTCCCAGAGTCTAAAGTTATCAGGGCTAAGTTCATCGATGAGAATGATATTACCGTTTTTATCTCTACCGAACTCCAGTTTGAAGTCAACCACCGTGATATCCAGCTCTGCATAGAACTCACTCAGAATGGTATTGATACGTCTTGCCATATATCTGATGTAGTCAAGTTCATCCGTTCCTTTGACAAGGTTGAGGATCAGACAGTGTTGGTCGTTCAGTTTCGGATCACCAAGTTCGTCGTTTTTGTAGTCGAACTCTACCAGTGTAAATGGTAGAACAGTCTTGTCCTCGATACCAAGATTTCTACTAAGGCTTCCTGTTGCAATATTACGTACGATCACTTCGATAAGGATGACCTCTGCTTTTTTATGAAGCATATTGTTCTCATCGATACTGTCCACATAGTGAGTCGGAATACCTTTTTCATTGAGGTATTTGAAAAGTTCTGTTGAGATCGCATTGTTCAGCGCTCCTTTTCCCTCTTCACTGGATTTCATTTCACCGTTAAATGCTGTCAGCGAGTCCTTGAATTCAGAGATGAGAAGATCAGGATCTTCTGTATGCCAGATCTTCTTCGCTTTACCTTCGTAGAGCAGTTCAGTTTTTGTCATTGCTACGTTCCTTTATTTATTTGTAATGATGAGTGCTTTTAGAATATCCACCGCACTCTTGAGCTGTGCATCTTCGTAAAGCTGTGCTTCTGTGATGACAGTGTCATCCACCGTGGTCCCGTTGTCGTCCTTGCTCTTAGTAAGTGATTCTTTGCCCGTTTTCTTCTTGTCACCATTGATCTTTTCAAGCTCGTTGGTCAAGTGTTTCTTGAGCTCTCTCTCTTTGAGAAAGATCGGATCTTCCATATATTCTATCTTTCCGAGGTGCACCGTGATATCCGGTGTTACACCTTCTGCCTGGATGGTTCGACCGCTTGGGAGATAGTATCTGGCTACGGTAAGTTTGACAGCTTCATCCTTGCTTATCGGCATGACTACCTGCACTGAACCCTTACCAAAGGTTTTTTCACCCACAACGATTGCTCTGTTAAAGTCCTGCAGTGCACCCGATACGATCTCTGAAGCAGAGGCTGATCCACCATTCACAAGGATTACGATAGGCGTTCTGGTATCACTGTTTTTCTTTGTTGCTTTATAGTCAATGTTTTCTATAGATGAACGTCCTTTCTGTGAAACGATCACACCTTTCTCAACAAAAAGATCGACAAGGCCAACTGCCTGGTCAAGCAATCCGCCGGGGTTATTACGCAGATCAAGTACAATACCCTTTGTATTGTTATGCTCTTTGATCGCTTCTTTGACTCCATCAACCACTTTTTGATCAAATGATGTGATGTGCAGATAGAGCAGGTTGTTCTCGATAGATTTCGCATAGACCGACTGAATCTTAATGATATCTCTCGTGATCTTGATCTCAAGAGGCTTTGGCTCTTTTTTTCTGATCACAGTCAATGTAATATCACTGCCGGGTTTCCCTCGCATCAGTTTTACCGACTCATCTATATCCATACCTATCGTTGCTTTATCATCGATCTTGAGGATAATATCTCCAGCTTTCATCCCTGCTTTAGATGCAGGAGTACCCTCGATCGGGGCGATGACGGTAAGGGCACCGTCTTTCATCCCTATAGAGACACCTAGTCCCCCAAACTCACCTTTGGTCTGAACATTGAGATCCTTATAGGCTTTTGTATCCATAAAGGTCGAGTGTGCATCAAGATTGTTCAACATCCCTTTAAGTGCTTTGTCTACCAGGGCAGTAGTATTGACCTCGTCAACGTATTGTGTCTCTATGACATTAAGGATCTGTGTGAATTTAAGGTAAGCTTCCAGCTTTTCTTTTGCAGAGGATTGTTTCGGGGTGATCTCTGCGTGAGCAAATCCTCCCACAAAATAACTACCGATCAGGGTAGAAAGAAGTCCGGCTGCAATGACTTTTTTACTTTTTTGTATCATAATTGTAGTGTGTTCCTGCGCAAAGAATTAAGTGTAATATTTTATTCAAAAATCACTTGAATATCGGTTAACCTTTTGTCATATCTGCTAAAAAGAGTTTTTAACTTAATGACTAAATAAACTTGACAAGAAGTGACTAAAGTTTGTATAATTAAAAATAATTGAGTAAGAGGAGTACATAAAATGAGTATTTTAGAAAAACTAACCAACCAAATGCAGGGTACGATAGAGTCAGGTGTCTCTTTGGCTCTGCACAATAAAAATCAGGAAGTAGAACCTATCCACCTGATATGGGCGCTTTTAACAAACACACAATCAATATTACATCAGACGCTCAACAAAATGAATGTTGACAAGGCAGCGATCGAGCTGGAAGCGAAGAGTCAATCGGGTAAATTGTCGACTGTATCCACTGTAACAAAAGAGAATATCAAACTCTCAGCGAATCTAGCACGATCACTGCAGAATGCTGAAGGTGTCATGGCAGCACAGGGTGACCAGTATCTTGCAGTCGATACATGGTTGATAGCCAATGCAGATGAAAGTTTTATCAAAGATGTCATGGGCAAATATCTTGATATCTCTGAATTTAAAAAGACACTTGAGTCGATCCGCGGGGGCAAAAGCATTGATTCCCAAAGTGGGGATGAAACACTGGAGGCCCTGGCACAATACGGTATCGATCTCAACCAAAAAGCGATAGACGGTGAACTCGATCCGGTGATCGGGCGTGACGAAGAGGTGCAGCGTATGATGCAGATCCTGATCCGTAAAACGAAGAACAATCCTATCCTGATCGGTGAGCCGGGAACAGGGAAAACTGCGATCGTAGAAGGGCTTGCACAGCGTATTGTCAACAAAGAGGTACCGTTGAGTCTTCAAAATATGCGTGTAATCAGCCTGGATATGAGTAGACTGATCGCGGGAGCGAAATACCGCGGTGAATTTGAAGACAGGCTCAAAGCAGTGGTTGATGAAGTCAAAGAGGCAGCAAACATTATCCTCTTTATCGATGAGATCCATACGATCGTCGGGGCCGGAGCGAGTGAGGGAAGCATGGATGCAGCCAATATCCTGAAACCCGCACTGGCACGTGGAGAACTCCATACGATCGGTGCAACTACGCTCAAAGAGTACAGAAAGTACTTTGAAAAAGATGCTGCACTGCAGAGACGATTCCAGCCGGTAAAAGTAGATGAACCGTCGATCAATGAGGCGCTGCAGATACTGAGAGGGATCAAGGACAAACTCGAAGCACACCACAATGTGACGATCACGGACTCGGCACTTGTCGCTTCAGCAAAGCTCTCAGATCGATATATCACTGACAGGTTTTTACCCGATAAGGCGATCGACCTGATCGATGAGGCCGCAGCAGAGCTAAAGATGCAGATCGAGAGTGAACCTACCGAACTTGCAAAAGCTAAAAGAGATATCTCTACCTTGCAGGTGGAAAAAGAGGCACTCAAGATGGAAGAGAGTGAAAAGAACAGCGCACGTCTTGAAGAGATCGAAAAAGAGCTTGCTGATCTTGAAGAGCACAAAACAACACTGCAAAACCAGTTTGACAATGAGAAACAGACCTTTAATGATATTGCAGAGGTCAAGAGTCAGATCGATGTGCTGAAAACCCAGGCAGAAACACTAAAACGTGAAGGGGACTTCTCCAAAGTCGCAGAGATCGAGCACGGACAGATCCCTGCACTCAAACAGCAGTCATCTGCACTTGAAGAGAAGTGGGCAATGATGATGAAAGAGGGTACGTTGCTCAAAAATTCAGTCGATGAAGAGATGATCGCCAGTATCGTAAGCCGCTGGACAGGTATCCCGGTCAATAAAATGCTGCAAAGCGAAAAAGAGAAGATCCTGCATATCGAAGAGGTACTGAAAGAAGAGGTAGTGGGACAGGAAGAGGCACTTAAAGCCGTAGCACGTGCCATCAAACGCAACAAAGCAGGGCTGAGTGATGTTAATCGACCGATCGGCAGTTTTATGTTCCTCGGTCCGACAGGAGTCGGTAAAACACAGGTGGCCAAGACTTTGGCGAAGTTCCTCTTTGACAGTGATAAATCGCTGATCCGTATCGATATGAGTGAGTATATGGAAAAACATGCGGCCTCTCGTTTGGTCGGTGCGCCTCCGGGATATGTAGGGTATGAAGAGGGCGGACAGCTTACAGAGGCAGTACGCCGTAAACCTTACTCTGTCGTACTCTTTGATGAGATAGAGAAGGCGCACCCTGATGTCTTCAATACACTGTTGCAAGTCCTGGATGACGGACGTTTGACAGATAACAAAGGGGTGACGATCGACTTTAAAAATACGATCATTATCATGACTTCGAATATCGCTTCAGACAAGATCATGTCGATCAGTGATCCGGAAGAGAGGAGAACAGCGGTACAAAATGAGCTCAAACTGCATTTCAAACCGGAGTTCCTTAACCGTCTGGATGACCAGGTGATCTTCAACCCGCTTGACCTGAGTGCGATCACCAGTATTGTGGATATCCTCTTCAGATCGATACAGTCGAAACTGGCGGAGCGTGATATTACGATCTCATTGACGCAGAGTGCCAAGGAGTATATCGCTGAAGCAGGGTTTGATCCGGTATACGGTGCTAGACCACTGAAACGCGCACTCTATGAGGTGGTAGAGGATAGATTGGCTGAACTGATCCTTGAAGACAGGGTTGTCGAGGGCAGTGCTGTTGCGTTCGACGTACAAAACGGGGAAGTTGTCGTCAATATCTCTTGATAGGCATCAGAGCACTTGCTCTGATGGCCTCTCTTTTGGTATAAATAAAGAGAAAAGAAGTAACCTTATACTTTTGCGATTTCTATACCTTGAAGTTTGAGCTTCATATCGCTCTTGATTGTTGCATTCTCCAGTGCAGTCTCTTCTGTGATAAGACCCTCTTTAACGAGTTCAAGAAGTGCCTGGTCAAAGGATTGTGTACCATACACCTGTTTCCCCTCTTCGATCGCATCCAGAATCTCCTTATCCCTTCCTTCAGCAATGAGTGTAGAGACACGGGTAGTATTTTTCATTACCTCTACGGCAACAACACGACCACCATCTTTTCTTCTTACAAGACGCTGAGAGATAATACCTGCAAGGACGGAAGAGAGTGTCATACGGATACGGTTCTGATCATTGGTCGGGAAGATATTGATCAGACGGTTGAGTGTCTCTTTTGCATCCAGTGTGTGTAGTGTGGAGAAAACCAGGTGTCCTGTACTTGCTGCATGAAGTGCTGTCTCCAAACTTTCAAGGTCACGTATCTCCCCAACGAAGATCACATCAGGATCTTCTCTCAGTACAGACTTAAATGCATTTTTATAAGAGAGCGTATTATCTCCGACACCTCTTTGCGAGATCAATGATTTCTTATCATGGTGGATAAACTCTATCGGGTCCTCAATCGTTACAATATGTTTCTTTTGCGTGGTATTGATCCTGTCGATCATTGTTGCGATAGTGGTAGATTTACCAGACCCTGTTACCCCGGTTACCAGGATGAGTCCACGAGGGGTATCTGAAAGTTCTTTGAGTATATCCGGAAGTCTAAGTGCTTCAAATGAGAGAATCTCCATCGGGATCAAACGGAAAACGATACTGAGTCCATCGATATGATAGAAAAGGTTGACACGAAAGTGATTGTTTTCGTCAAAAGTATAGTTGAGATCAAGCTCTTTGGTCTCCTGAAGTTTTTGAAACTGCTCTTCTGACAAGATGGATTTAGCAACATTTTCTATATCCTCTACACTACATATTTCACTTTGCAGACCTAAAAGTTCACCATCTTTTCTATAATGGACTTTTGAGCCGGATTTTAAGTGGAGGTCACTCCCTTTATTCTCAATTAAAAATCGAAGATATTGGTCTAAATTGGTTTTCATCTTTTCATCCTTCAATACGACATTCATCTAATCATAGCCTATATAGAAAGAATTTGCAATAGTTTACAGGGGATAGAAGTGAAGATAACAATCTTAAGTATCGAAATGTGGTTTTGTTACGTTGGTAGTCGTCTCAATAACATTTTTTAAAAGGAGGAAGAATAAAAAGTCTTCGATACCTAAGATGTAGACAAATTATAACAATTTAAGATAAAATTTGTCTTAATTAAAATAACTATCTTTGATTTTTTTTATAATTTTTTGAAATTTATCTCAGACAAGCCAGTGTTCAAGGCTGAACAGGTCCCTGTTTACGGGCATGGCACGCCATCCATTGGTTTCCAGGTACATCATCTTTTCACCGAAATAACCTACAATATACTGCTCTTTATAGATCGCAAATGCACCGGTAGCGAAGGTTTCAAAGATCTTTTCGAAGCTGTTAGGTACTTCATAATGATAAAAGTCCATACTGTGGAGTGCAATGATCGCACCGTGAAGATAATCATTGTTTAACATTTTGCTACTGACACTATAGTAGCCTGGGTAGGTGACGAGGGGAGCTTCGAGTAGTTCGTTCACATAAAGTTTCTCTTTTTTATTTCTATACATAGATGGAAGTATAAAGGAAAAAAAAGAAAAAAGGTTAAAATATTTCAAATTGTCATATGAAGGATGTCGGATAGAGGAGAAGCATGGTGCCACTCCGGTTTTATCAGAGAATTTGTAAGAACTTCTGTAAGTTTAAAGATCGATCTTTGGCATTGTTTTGACAGCTTCAGCTTCGCTTTCATCCAATTCAAAGTAGTCGCGTTCGGTAAAGTTGAACTTTTGAGCGATATAGAGATCCGGAAATGAGTGTACTTTGGTATTGTAGTCACGTACAATGGCATTGTAGTAGCGCCTTGCATTCTGTATCGTATCTTCGATATGACTCAACTGGTTTTGTAGATCAAGGAAGTTGGTGTTTGCTTTGAGGTCAGGGTATGCTTCTGCCAGAGCAAAGAGTTTGCCCAGCGTACCGGTCAGCATATTGGCAGCTTCTGCCTTCTCTTCCACACTTCTTGCACTCAATCCCTGCTCTCTGGCCTGAATAATCTTTTCAAGCGTCTCTGCCTCATATTCCTTGTAGCCTCTGACCGTATCAACCAGTGCAGGGATAAGATCATAACGTCGTTTAAGCTGTACATCGATATCCGACCACGCAGCATTGATGCCGGCTCTAAGTGAGATAAACTTGTTGTAGATGATAATGAGGTAGACAACTACCACTGCAATGATAAGCAACACAATATTCCCAAAACTCATTCTACCCTCCTGTATAAAGTGTTGCTTATTGTACTATGTCTTAGCTTTTTTTCTTAACCAAAAAGTTTTTTCATGGCTGTAAAGAAGATTTTAAAGAGTCCTTTATTCCCAACCATATTATTGATAAACTCATCATAGGATAGACCTTTCTCTTCGAGAAAACCGACAAGATACTTCTCTGCACCTCCCATGCCTGACTGCGCTTCGATCTCAAGCAATTTTTCGTAGAGTGGTTCAATTTGCTTGACCACATTGTTAGGTGCAGCTTTTCTAAAGGCGGTATACCCGGTGATCTCATTGGTAAGTTTGTCTTTTTTTGACTCAAACTCTGTAATGACCCAGTAGTATCTTCCATCCTTTGCCATATTTTTTACGACAGCCATAATTGGTTGTCCGTTTTGTATACGGTCCCACATCAGTTTAAAGACGACTTTAGGCATATCGGGATGACGAATCATATTGTGTGGTTTACCGATCAGTTCGGCTTCTTTGTATCCGGATATCTCTACAAAGTAGTCATTACCATAGGTGATCACACCTTTTGGATCGGTTTTACTTACAATATATCTTTTGGGATCAAGCGTGATCTGTTCATTTTTGGGGGTAGGGCTATGCATTTTTTTCTTCCTTCTAAAGTTAGCTGTTTTGAGGGGCGCATTATACTTGAAAGTTATTTAACATATAACAATATTATTAAATTTGTTTATTAAACAAAAATAATACTGCCTGGTGAACTATTTATGATAAAATTCCATCAAGAAGATGATTGTCAGGAGGAATGTCATGGAGAGTAAAGATACGTTTATTAATGAACTCAAAGAGTTCAATGTTCATCATGATAACAGATTAAGAGTGATGAAAAATGCAGTAAAAGGTTTAGTGCCTCAAGAAGAAGCTTGTGTAAAGCTTTTTGACTGTCCGATCCATCAATGGATGGAAGGAAGAAAACCACTGCTTAACAAAATCTACGGTAGTGAGAACATTAAAGTGTTGGAGGCACGCCATGCAGAGTGGCATGAACAGAGCGATAAAGTATGCGAGATACTCTCGTCAAAGAGTGAAAAAAGTGGTGGATTGCTAGGTAAAGTGTTTGGGAAAAAACAGGAGATAAATGAAGGAGAGCTTGATAAGGCAATGTCTTATGTCACGGATCTTAAAGAGCTTACTGATACCATTGACTCTACCTTTGGACGTATGATCAAAAGAGCCAATGCGATTCAGAGTGATATGTTTGAAAAAAATCAATAGAAGTGTGAACCATGGCATATGATCTTAAAGATAAACTGGTGATAGCAATCTCGTCAAGAGCACTCTTTGATCTGGAAAAAGAGAATCGCATCTTTGATGAAGAGGGCCTTGAAGCATACTATGACTATCAGTTGAAGCATGAAGAGACTCCTTTGGAAGTGGGGACGGCATTTCGTTTTGTCAAAAACCTGTTGGCGATCAATAAGAGTTTTGACGATAATTTGATCGAAGTGATCATCCTCTCGAGAAATAATGCTGCTACCGGACTTCGCATCGGGCGTTCTATCGCGCACTATCAGTTGGAGATAGAACGCAGCGGTTGGACAGCAGGAACCTCTGTCGCTAAATATCTTGATGCCTTCAAGGTGGACCTTTTTCTCTCTGCCCATCCTGAGGATGTACAGGATGCGATCAATGCAGATGTGGCTGCTGCAACGATACTCCCTCATAAGCCTGCGGCTGATGTTGAGACAGATATGGTAAAGATCGCTTTTGATGGTGATGCTGTGATCTTTGGCGATGAGAGTGAGAAGATCTATCAAGAGAAAGGTCTGGAGGCTTTTCTTGCACATGAACGCGACAATGCGAAGAACCCGTTGAGCAAAGGTCCTTTCTTCAAGTTCCTGAAGGTGATCTCCGATATCCAGAACAGATTTCCGATGGAGAAGTCCCCGATCCGTACGGCCTTGGTCACAGCCCGTAATTTCTCTACCCATGAGAGGGTGCTCCGTACCCTAGATGCTTGGGGTGTACGTGTCGATGAGGCATTTTTCCAGGGTGGTGTACAGAAGTATGAAGTGATCAAAGCGTTCGGTGCGGATATCTTCTTTGATGATCAGGATGCACACTTAAAATATACGGCCAAAGAGACCCCCTCGGCAAAAGTCCCTTATAGGTGTTAACTTATGCACTATTTAAGTGGCTTAACGTGGTAGGGTGATAATAGAGAAGAATAATAGTAATAATTTACTATTATTTAGTTTATTAAACCTTAAGAATAATCATCCTATAATTAAAAGTACTTAAAATTATTTGAGTTTTTAAATATTATTTGTTGTGCCAAACTTGTTGCGAAGCAGGGACGGAAAGCCGCGGGTCTCAAGTAGACAGCCGGGTTGCCAAATACTTCTGTATAGAATGTGTTTTTGTGTTCTTCTTTTCTTCAGTTTCACATTTTCATTTAGTATTTATTCAGTTTGTTGTGCCAAACTTGTTGCGAAACAAGGACGGAAAGCCACGGATCTCTTGCAGACAGCCGGGTTGCCAAAATGAATTTTACGCTTCGTTTGTACAACATCAAAAAACCTCTTTATTGTTTCGTAAGGTATGGACTGGAAAGTCATAGGATTACTGTACGGGTAATTAAGACGGTATTTAGAAATTGTTATAAAGGAAATAGCTAATGAAACAACTTATTGCTGCTTTAGGATTGACCCTGAGCTTGATACTCTCTGGGTGTGGAGGAGGGAGCGATAGTACTTCTGATTCCACTACAGGAACACTGGCTCTGAGTCTGACGGATGCGCCGACGGACCATGAAGATATTACAGGTGTATTTGTCACTTTTACAGGACTTGAATATCAATACGCTGATGCGAATGACAGTAATGATTCGTGGAAACATATTGATTTGAACGAATCCAGAACGATTGACCTTTTGACACTACAGGATGGAAATACTACGCTCCTTCAACAGGTAGAACTCCCTGCCGGTGTGATTGATCATGTGCGTTTCGTTCTTGATATGGATCAATGTTATGTGACATTAATCGGTGAAGAAAATCAGACAATGGAGCTAGATGTTCCAAGTGGTGGTCAAACTGGATATAAAGCGATCGGTAGCTTTACGATCCCGGCAGGTGGCACGGTAAATGTAACAGCAGACTTTGATCTAAGAAAATCTGTTACTGTGACAGGAAATGGTAAGTATAAACTCAGACCAACGATTAAAATTGTTAACAATATTGAAGTTGGTGAGATTAATGGTACGGTAGCTGCAGATATAAACGAAACTTCTCAGGCAATTCTTTATGCATATGCGAATGATACGTGGGATGACAATGAAACAAATGCCACAAACAACTTCTCCAATGCTGTACTTAGTACAGATGCGACGGATGGTGAGTTTACGCTTCCTTGGTTGACGACCGGTACCTATGATCTTGTATTGATAGAAAATAATGTTGAAGGTAACTTTGAAGCAGTTCTAGGGTTTATCAATAATGTTGGTGTAGAAGCGGATACAACAACAACGATAGATATCAATAGCACAAATCTTGAAGATACTCTCCTTTAGTGATTAAATTTTTTGAATATCTCCTTATCCTCCTCTTTTGAGGGGGAGTTTTCCCTTCTTTATTACAAAAATATCAATTACGTTTTCCCTACACGAAGTAAAAATGTTTAAACAAACAGCCGGACTAGTTTGTCCACAGGCTCCTCATCGGTATAGATCTTTATATGTCTGATGTCGTACTGCATAAAATGTTTCTGCATCGCTTCATCATGTGCCTTGAGTTTGGCCAGATAGTGTTGGATAGTGCCGGTACCAAAGTCGGTATTGAGACTCTGCTTACTTTTTGGGTTATCGAGTGTTACTTCACCCAGCTTTTGTGGTTTCTCTTCATTCCTGTGTCGTACGGTAATTGCGATCACTTCATGCTTTTGTGCAAGCAGTGAGAGGTCGACGGGCTCCATAAAATCCCCTATGATAAAGAGTAGGGAGCGTTTATGGATATGCGCAGTAAGTGTCCGAATTGCCTGGGTGTAGTCAAGTGCAGTATGCAGTACGTTCAGCTCGTAGAGTGCCTTGGAGAACGCTTCGATATGGTAAAGCTGTTTGGTAGGCGGCGTCACACGATGTTTATCATTATGAAAGCTGAACCCAGTAAAGAGATCACTGTTATGTTGGGCAGAGTATCCAAGGATCGTAGCGATCTCAGTAACAGTATGCTGCTTCTGGTTGTCTTCGCCAAAGTAGAGGCTGCCATCCATCATCGCTGCAACAACTACCGAGAGCTCCCGATTGGCATGAAGCTCTTTTATGTAGGGACGGCCCAGTTTAGCCGTGATGGTCCAGTTGATCTTTCTGACATCATCTCCGATCTGGTACTCTCTCAGTTCGCTGAAGTCGTAGCCTTCTCCATGCATTTTGGAGAGATTATTTCCCGCAAGCAGGGTATAGACCTGGTATCTGGCTTTGAGTTGCAGGGTTTTCAGGGCTAGTGACATTACGGTATAGGTATCTCTTGGATAATTTTGGAGATGATCTCATCTGTACTCATTCCCTTTGCTCTGGCTTCATAACTGAGGACTATACGGTGACGCAGTACATCGTGCAGGACAAAGCCGATATCGGCAGGAGTGACATGGTCATTGCCTCTGAGGAACGCTTTTGCCTTGGCAGCTTTGTAGAGGTCTATGGAGGCTCTGGGGCTTGCACCGTACATCAGATCGGTCTTTAAACTCTCCAGGCCAAATCTCTCAGGTTCCCTGGTCGCTGAGATCAGCTGCACGATATAACGCTCCACCTCTTCATCGACATATACCTTATTGACTTCATCTCTCAGTGTTTGGAGTTCCTCTTTGGTGAGTACAGTTTCTACTTTCTCAAAACTTTTCGTCGCAGCCTTGCGCATAATGGTCAGTTCATCCTCTTCACTGTTATGTGTGACCACTAACTTCATCATAAACCTGTCCAGCTGTGCTTCAGGGAGAGCATAGACTCCCTCTTGCTCGATAGGGTTCTGTGTTGCCATGACCAGGAAGGGCACTTCGATCTTGAACGTCTCATCACCGATAGTCACCTGGCGTTCCTGCATGACCTCCAGGAGGGCTGACTGTACTTTGGAGGGAGCACGGTTGATCTCATCTGCCAGCAGCAGGTTGGTAAAGAGCGGTCCTTTTTTGATACCGAAGTCATTGGTTTGGGGATTATAGATCTGTGCACCGATGATATCCGAGGGAAGCAGGTCAGGGGTGAACTGGATCCGTTTGCTCTTAAGTCCAAGTGCTTTGGAGAGCGCATTGATCGTTGTAGTCTTTGCAAGACCGGGGACTCCTTCAACAAGGATATGCCCGTCACTAAGCAGCCCGATCAGCAGACCGTCAATCATCTCTTCCTGACCGATGACGGCTTTAGAGAGTTCTTTTTTGAGTGCCTCTATTTTCTTATGCATTGAGTTCCTTTTTTATCGCTCTGAGATCGAGCGGTTTTTCCCCGTAGATATGTGATTCAAGCTTCTCAATCACCGATACAAACTTTTTACTGTCTTCGGCGATCAGCAGTGCAAGCAGTGTTTTTGGATCGTTTGTCTGCGTGATCTTTTCGATCAATGGATCATGTTTGATCTTCTCTTTTGTATACCATTGTACACTCTTGGCCGTTAAAAACCCGGAGATAAAGACGACGATATAAGCTAGAAGTGTACCCACCCAGGACCAGTCGGTCGCTTTTATCGGTGCGGGAGAATCAACTCTATCGACAAGTGCAGACTGTGCGACAGGAGTGATCTTAAATGCTTGTTCGGGTATGGTAAGCACGTAGCTCTTTTTTGTAAGTGGATTGAATGATGGAATGTTGGTCTCATCCAGAGTAAAGTTTTTTGCTGCACTGATGGCCATCGGGTAAATGACCGTGTTATCGGTACGTTTGGTACTACGTATCGTGCTTACCTCCGGAGTCTCCTTAAAAAGGGTATAGTCATCTGTAGAGATAAAGAACTCATCAAGTACCGGAGGGTAGCCAGTACCCTTGATCTCCACGCTGAACGGGATAGGCTCATAGGCAGTGGCTTCATGACGTTTCAGCTCATGTGTCAGCGTAAAATCCCCTACCAGCAGTGTACCCGAAGGAAGCGGCTTCACTTTAAGTCTCAAAGGCGCGAGTCCTATCGAAGTATCCGTCGTAGTGATCCCCTTGACATTGTCCCTGTCTCCTGAAAAGCTGTAGGCAACGTCCTCTTTGGTAGTCACTTTTTGGATCAGTTCAAAACCGATATCTATCCTACCGCTTTTGAGCGGATAGAGCAGATAGGTATAGTGTACCTGTGCATTTTGGTAGCTGTCCTCCTCTTTTGCATCCAACCGATGAAATTCATACGCTTCGCTCTCTTTGAGAGTAAAGTCAAAGAACATCACTTTGGAGTAGTCCGTCTGTTCGATATCAAAGGTGAGGATCACAGGTTCTTTGATATAGGCGCTCTCTTTATCAAGCGATGCATGTGTAGTGAAACCACTCCCGTACAGTAGGCATATACTAAAAAATATAAAAATAGTAATAACGCGTTTACCAAGGCTGTTTTTCATGGATATATCCCTTATTGATCATTTCATAGACTTTTGAACTGAGCGGCTGTGCTTCTTTGCTCTGTCTCTCTTCGAGCAGTTTCATCTTTTCTCTATTCTTTTTTTTCTGTTCTCTGCCTCCGCTTCCTGTACCAGAGCTAGACTGCTCTTCACTACGTGTATCCTTACGCTCATCCTCTTCTTTCTCTTCAGATTTGGAACCGGAGTTGTTTTGTGACTGTGGCTGAGCAATACCAAGTGATGTCTTTTTCTTCCGGAGCAGGGCGATCAAAGCCAGGTTTGCTCTAGCATCCTCATCCCTTCCCAGCTGTAAAACCTGAGTATAGTATCTCTTGGCTTTATCATAGGACTCCAGTTTGGCATAGGCATTGGCGATGTTGTAATAGAGCATCTGTTTTACTTGAGGAGAGGTAGAACGAATACTTTGATAGAGCTTTATCGCTTCTTGATACGCTCCGAGACGGTAATAGCTGTTCGCTAAAGCTACCTGACTTTGAAGTGTTTTGCTTGAAAGGCTACCCAGTATCTCTTTAGAACGGTTATACTCTTCTTGTGTATATGCCTCATATGCATCATCCAGTTTGAGAAGATCAAAGAACGAGGCCTGGGCCTGCGAACCAAACAGCGCAGCCAGGAGTAGGAGATACTTGACCCCGCGTGTGTGAACCAGTAAAAAGAGGAGAAGTGCGATAAAAAGAGGGAGAGGGTAAAGCTCGAGGTAGGCGTGGCTCATCTTGCTTATCTTTTGTCGGTTTGCTTCCACACTATCAAGTGCCTCCTGTACTGCATCTGCTGTTGTTTCAGGAGAGCGCTTAGGTGTGAGATAACTCCCACTGTTTTGTGCCGCAACGCTTTGTAGCAGCGGATTGATCCTGGAAACGACAAGGTCTCCCTTTCTGTCTTTGAGAGAAGTTCCGTCTGCTTTGGGAACCGTTGCTCCTGCAGTGGTTCCCATCGCAAGGATGATCGGACGGATACGGTTCTCCTGTATGATACTATTTAATATAGTATCATCCTTCTCCTCTCCGCCATCACTGATGAGTATCAGGTTCTTTTCAGCCATAGGCAACTCTGAAACCCTGTGTAGAAGTTTTTTCAGCGAGGTACCGTGTGTCAGGATATGATCAACTCTTAGACTTTTCAGCGCGAGGGAGATCAGCTGATGATCTGTGGTCGGCGGAGAGAGGAGAAGCGGATTGGTTGTAAATGCAAAAAAAGTAATATTGTCATTGAGGTTCTTCTTTAAAAAAGCCTCTATCGTCTGCACAGCAAACGCATAACGGCTAGGTTGGATGTCATCTGCACGCATAGAGTAGGAGATATCCAGGGCGATAATGATCTCCTGTGCCTCTACTTCTCTTTCCTGCACGCCTCGGTCTACTACAGGTCGGCTGAGCGCTATCACTAGAAGGGCCAACAGAAGCAGGTGTACCGTATCTGTGATCTGTTTGGTACGATAGTAAAAAAGTATAGCGATAGGGAGCAGCAGCCAAAGTAAAAAAGGGTAGAGGATACTCATATGTGCTCCTTACGCTTCCATTGAGTCAGAATATCACGTTGAACGAGTATCCATCCCAGGAGTAAGAGTGCGGCAAGTCCCATAGGATAAAAGGCTAAAGCGTTGCGATTGAGATAGTTTTCCGAGCGGATGGTACTTGGTTCCAACGCTTCTATCTGCTCATACACCTTGGCCAGGTCATCTGAATTGGTTGCGGAGTAACTTCTTGCTCCTGTCTCTTTGGCGATGATCTCAAGCAATGCAGCATCATACTCACCCTTTTGTCCGATACCGATCGTATAGATCTTGATACCTGACGTTGCGGCTTTTTCCACTGCCTGACGGGGTGAGGTGCTGCCTGCATTGTGATGACCGTCCGTGAGTAGTACAATGACCTTGCTTTCAGCTTCTCCGAAGCTCAATGTATGCATCGCCTGCATCAGTGCATCACCTATAGCCGTACTCTCACCTGCTACACCTACACTGCCCATATCCAGCAGGTAGGATACCCCATTGAGATCATAGGTAAGTGGAGAAGCGGTATAGGCAAAGGTACCAAAGACCACTACGGCGATATTATCATCCAGACGTTTTTTTACGAACGCTTTTGCGAGTTCTATGCTTACATCATAACGGTTTTTAAAACGATCTTTGGTATGAAATCCGCTTTGTGCCATCGATCCGCTTGCATCGAGTACCAAAGCAAGGTCACGTCCCCGTTTGGTGCTGTTGGAACTTGGGTCATAAAGAAAGGGTTCAGCCAGTGCAACAACGATCAAAGCAAAGATAGCAATCTTCAGCCAAAGAATGGGAGAGAAGAGGGGGATATGAGCGCGCAACCACACTATTTTTGCGAAATAAAAGTGCCTGGTATCTGCTTTACACCAGATAAAACAGGGGATCAACAATAGTAACAGTAAAAACCATGGTGCACCGAATGATAAGTTCATAACGGCGATTGTAGCATAAAGCGTTATGTTTTAATATAATTTCATGTAAAATGACATATGGTACGTATGATCCTGATACTCTTTATGTTTAGTAGCGTTACATGGGCAGAGCAGAACGCTTCTATAGAAGAGAAAAGCTGGGTTGATAGCTATCATCATCTTTTGACTAAAAAACTTCATATCTTTTCCCATCATCTCGATGATAAACTTTCATCCTATGACTATCTTTTTGAAACCAATGCCACAACTATTTATAAAAAAAATCATACGTCTGAGAGAGAATCCGAACCGGCTATCAATG
>JBEWPZ010000021.1:0-33720 GCA_047689535.1 Candidatus Sulfurovum kebritense
TAGGAGTTAGGAGTTAGGAGTTAGGAGTTAGGAGTTAGGAGTTAGGAGTTAGGAGTTAGGAAGTTTTTCCTGTTTCTCTCCAGGTGTCAAGCATTTTCTGAAAAAATTGAGATTTTATCTCACTGTTTCCTATCGTTACACCCTCCCCCGATACTCTAAACTCTTTATAAGATTTTTATAGTAAAATATTGCTTCCAAAATTCCTGCTCATTTTTTGGACAGATACTTTGTAACCAGGCTATGACCAAATAGCGTATCTGAATATATGGGCTATAAAACCAAAAGGAAACACATGAATTGTTATGAAACACTCTTCGTAGTAAAACCTACACTCACAGAAGAAGAGACAGCAGCACAAGTTGCTAAGATCAAAGATGTACTTACTAAAGAGGGTGCAGAAATTCTTGCAACTGATGATATGGGTATGAGAAAACTTGCTTACCAGGTTCAGAAAAATGACAGAGGGTACTACACTGTAGTTTACTTCAAAGCTGAAGGTTCTGTTATCACTGAGCTAGAGAGAAACCTTAAGATCAACGAAGAAGTGATCAAGTTCCTCACAGTAAAATACACAAACAACAAAGAGATCGCACAGTTCAACAAGCTTGTTGAAGCAGCGAACAAAAGCGAAGCAAAAGAAGCATAAGTTAAACACTTAACTAGGAGTCCCTATGTACAATAAAGTTATTTTGGCAGGCAACCTGACAAGAGATGTTGAAGTAAGATACACACAAGGTGGTAGTGCGATCGGTAATACTGCCATTGCTACATCACGTAAATTCAAGTCTCAAACCGGTGAGCAGAAAGAAGAAGTACTCTTTATTGATATTACGTTCTTCGGAAGAACTGCTGAGATAGCCAACCAGTACCTCAAAAAGGGAAGCAAAGTTTTAGTAGATGGAAGACTGAAGCTTGACCAGTGGACAGCACAGGATGGAACCAAGAGAAGTAAACACAGCGTCACAGTAGAGAACCTGCAGATGCTGGGAAGCAGAGATGAGGCACAAGGTGGATACAACAATGCACCGTCAAGCGACAGCTATGCACAGAAAGCACCATCGTATGATGCCCCTTCTCAACCACAGAGTGCACCACAGCCGCAACAAAAGCAACAAGAGTCAAATCACACCATCCCAGAGATAGACATCAGTGAAGATGAAATACCGTTTTAGGAGAACATAAACCATGGCAGAAAGAAGAAAATTCAAAAAAAGATATTGTAAATATTGTGAAGCAAAAGTAGACTTCATCGACTATAAAGACTTGGCACAGCTTAAATTCTCACTCTCTGAGAGATTTAAGATCATGCCAAGAAGATTGACCGGTAACTGTAAAAGACACCAGGAGATGGTAACCGTAGCGATCAAAAGAGCGAGACAAACAGCGCTTATCCCATACATCGTTGATAGAAAGAACGTTGTAGAATCTCCATTTGAGATGATCAAATAAGATCATCTCCCTTCTGCTCCACCATCTGGTGGAGCACTTAAACCATTTAATTTCCAGTCTTTTTCTTATACGCATTTATAATTACCTCTAAATTATTTGATATACTTACTATCTATAATAGAACAAAAGGGTCCTATAATGAACATTTACTTACGAGGCTTCATCTTATGTAGCCTGTTTACACTGCCTGCACTCTCTGCTCCTTCCACAGTGATCCAAAACCTTAAAGAAGTTATTCCAGTCAAATCAAAACCGAACGATATACAGATACCTCAAAAAAGAGAGGTACAGGTCATTGCTGTGTTAACAAGCAAAGACGCAAAAGTCTCTTTTATGGAGTATATCGATACCAATCCAAGAGACTACAGGATCAAAAAGAGTTTTTCCCTCGTTGCACCCAAAAAGAAAAAAGGAGAGATGAGTGCCAGTGAGACGCCTGTACCCAAACAGGTTCTTGTCATCTCCTCTTCTACCCTAGGTCTCAATGAACTTATCGCAACGATAGAAAAATTACCGGGGGTAGAAAGCGTCACAGAAGACAAAGTCGTTCAAGCATGCGAGGTGGAACCTGATGATCCAAAGTTCGATAAGCTGTGGGGATTGGAGAATGACAACGATCCCATCACAGATATCAATATGACTGAAGCATGGAATTTCAGCACGGGCTCTGAGGAGGTTGTCATTGGTATTATTGATACAGGGGTGGATTATACCCATAGCGATCTGAGTGCCAATATATGGACCAACACCGATGAACTCTATGGTATTGCCGGTGAGGATGATGATGACAACGGCTATATCGATGATATCTATGGTATCGATACAGCCAATGATGACAGTGATCCCATGGATGACTATATGCATGGCACACATGTAGCCGGTACCATCGGTGCGGTTGGGGATAATGGTACAGGTATTACAGGTGTCAACTGGAAGGTAAAAATAGCATCTTGCAAGTTTTTAGATGCCTCCGGAACAGGATTTACCAGTGATGCAGTGGAGTGTGTCAACTACTTCAATGCACTCAAACAGCAGGGGGTTAATATCGTAGCCTTGAATAATTCATGGGGTGGCGAAAGTAGCGACGGAACTTTGGAAGAAGCCATAGAGACAGCAAACAGTCAAAATATCCTTTTTGTCGCAGCCGCCGGTAATGGTGGGCAGGATAATGATGAGACCCCGTTTTACCCTGCAGGCTATGATGTCGCCAATGTCGTATCCGTTGCCGCATCAGACAAAAATGGAGACCTTGCTGATTTTACCAACTATGGTGCGACAACTATCGATCTGGCTGCCCCGGGAGTCGATATCTTGAGTACAGTGCCGGCGACCTGTGTTCCTGACACTGTCTTACCAACCGAGTATTTCAAAGAAGATTTTGAAAACGGTACGGAGAAGTGGGAATTTCTCACCTATGACACTACCGATGCTACAGAGACCGATATTCCGGGAGAGTACTGGCAGCTAGATGATACGCTTTATGCTTCACCTACCCATTCATTGAGTGATAGCCCCGAAAGTGATTATAACAATAGTAGAGTCCAAATTGCCCATATCAAAAACACGCTTGACCTTTCCGGGGCAAACACCACAGCTGATAGAGGCGTCTGTCTGACACTGAAAGTACATGGTGAAACCGAAACCAATTGGGATACACTCAATGTCCTGCTTTCAAAGGATGGAGAGCACTGGTACACACTCCGTTCCATCTCGGGGGATCTGGGAACAGATTGGCAGACATTCTCTCTTAGCATACCCGAAGAGTATCTGGTCTCAGAGCTACATATAGTACTCTATCGGTTCAATGACAGCTCCATCGTCAAAGAGGGATACAATATCGATGATATCTCTGTCACAAGCGGTACAATAGAACGCAATAATTACGATTATCATAGCGGTACTTCGATGGCTACACCACATGTCTCAGGTGCCATTGCACTCCTGGCCTCTATCGACAAGAATCTCAATGCCGGTACCAGAAAACAGCTCCTCTTCGATAACGTCACCCATAAAAGTGCCTATGAAAACAAAATAGCAACCACCGGTCTCCTGAATGCCGGAACGATGCTCTCTAAAGTCGAGGAGACACCTGTGAATAACGATGATTCAACCAGCGGAGGTGGTGGGGGTGGTGGGGGTTGTACCTATAACCCGAACCTTAAAAAGTTTGATGCGATGTTCTTCTTGATCTTGATACTCTCGCTCTTCTATCCATGGAGACGAAAACTCATTAAGTAACACGATGGGAAAAAGAGAAATCTATTACGGGGCTGCACTTGTTGCTGCTCCGGTATTTTGCCTTCTGTATCACCTCTGTTACAGTACAGGCTCCCTGAGACTTGACGCACTCTTTGACGATAAGAAAATACTCTTATGGGGAGTGATCATTTTCCCTGTGATGGAAGAGCTGGCATTTCGAGGGGTGATACAGGAGTATATCGCGGCTAAAACGAAGAGAGTTCCTTCATTTTTTATGCTTTCAAGCGCCAATATACTTACCTCACTGCTATTTACCCTACTTCATCTCAGTTACCATCATGCGATCTGGATCTCTCTGGTTTTTTTCCCCTCTTTGGTATTTGGTTATTTTAAAGAGCAGTACCAGAGGATACTGCCCAGTATCATCCTGCATGCATTTTATAATGTAAACTTTATACTCTTCGCAGGTAGTCTTCGTTAGCTTTTCTGTAACACGACAAAAAGCTTGTCCGCTTCACCCATCTCATAAAGTTCCACCTCTTCAGAAGATACAAGCTTGAGTCCTGAGTGAGAAGTGAGCGCTTCAATGGTATGGTAGTGCTGGGTGATCTCTTCCTGGGATTTCACAAATCTCTCCTCCTCTTTTTCAAAAAGCGTCAGTTCCATCTGATAGGTTCGCTTCTCAAAATCACTGTCGATCGCTAAAAAACGCGTTTCGTCATCTACGATAAAAGCGCCTACGGCGACATTTTCAAATCCATAGAGGGTATTGACATCAAAGACAAAGTATCCCCCCTCATTGAGGTGATCAGCGACGCATCCCAGAAATTTTTGCAGTGATTCGGTATCCAGGTAATTGACCATATCAAAGACAGCAGTGATCACATCATACTTGCCCTCCAGGTCACACAGGTCGATACATGCTGCATCCATCCCCTTTCTCTGCGTTCTCTCGACCATAAGTGGGCTCAGGTCTATCCCTTTGGCCTCTTCAAGCTCCAACGCATTTTTCATCTGCAGCAGGAAATCCCCTGAACCGCACCCTACATCAAGCAGTGTTTTTGGCTGAATAGAGTGTAAAAAAAGCAGATAGTGTGCATAGAGGCGGGGGGTTGCTTCCTCTATCCCCAGAAGGTCTTCCACCTTGGCATAGAGGTCAAGTGACTCCGAAGTGTTAGTTGGCACGTTCTACCACTTCTTTGATCTTCTCATAGAGTGAGAGGATCTCATCTTTTTTGGCATAGTAGCTGTTTTTGTTTGCGATAAGATGGGCAGAGGAGTCCATGATATCTTCGGCGACTTTCAGACCGTTCTCTCTCATCGTATTACCGGTTTCCACGATATCCACGATCGCATCGGCTAGCCCCACCAACGGTGCCAGTTCGATAGAGCCGTAGAGTTTGATCACCTCTACCCCCACCGCTTTCTGTGCGAAGTAGTCTTTGGTGATATTGACCATTTTTGTTGCGATTTTGATATTTGGACGGCTCCAGTCCAGTTCATCTTCATTCTTGATACCGATCGCTACTTTACACTTGCCCAGCTGCATATCGAGGAGCTGAATGATATCTAGCTCCTTTTCAGTGATCACATCCAATCCTACGACACCGATATCCGCTGCACCATGCTCTACATAGGTCGGTACATCCTGATTACGAACATTCAAAAAGCGAAACTCACCCATATCCAGGATCAGCTCACGTCCCTCAAACTTAAACTCTCCGCCGAAGATCTCTGCAAAGATCTCCAACGTCTGCTCTGCGATTCTTCCTTTTGGAAGTGCTACTGTCAACATGATCTACTCCTTTGGAGTAAAAGTGAGTAGTGAGTAGTGAGTAGTGAGTAACTACTGTATGTATTGTTATCCAATACTTTTGTCTTTTTAACGTTATTTTTCATATCGTCCCTTATACTAAATAGAAGCTTTCCAAAAGAAAGCAAACCATCATTCCTAATTTCTAATTTCTAATTCCTCACTTCTATGAAGTGCCCTGCACATCCCGTCAAATACCAACCGTTCATCAAAGAGCGCATCTTTGAAATAACGGCTTAAAAACTGTCCGTCACCTCCGGTAAAATAGAGGGGTTGATCATCCCTGTGCTGATCTATGAGTGCTTTTATAGACGCGATTATACCATAGCTTATCCCATCTTTGGTTGTAAGAGGAAGTTTATCAAGTGCGATATCCTGATTGATAGGCGTATCCAATACCGAAGATATACGGCCGTAACTCTCAAGGTACGCCTTGATCCCCGGAAGGATAAATCCCCCCTGATAGAGACCGTCTCTCACCACATCAACAGTGATCGCTGAACCTGCATCGACAAAAAGGCCGTTCTGGCGGCTTATACAGAGTGCCTTCCGGTCTACTCCCATCGTCGCATACGCCCCTCTGAGCACGATCTTCGCAGAGATATCTTTCCACTTCTTGATCTCTTTGATCTTCGAATCGAGTACATGACTTACGGAGATATAATAAAGTTCACGCTCCTGATAACGCTCCATCGCCTCTGCATGATCCAGGTGATGCACCTTCCCCTTATCCAGGATATGTATATGGGTATTGCCTATATCGGCCAGAACTCTCTGCTGCACGCTACTATGCCCCTTTTTCCCAGACTACCCAACCATGCGCTTCTAAAAGTGCTTTGGCTTGGGAGCAGAGCGGTGCGTCAATGAGGATATATTTTTGCGTGATCTTGGCTTCGATCCTCTTTTCAAGCCTCTCATGCAGCTCCATCAACTCATGCGCCTCTTTCTGAAGCACCCTGCTCTTTTTATCCAACTGCATGACCAGGGTATAATACCCTTTCAGGTCAACGCCGAGATAGACCTCCACTCTCTTTCTGGAGCCCAGCTCTTTTGGCTTGATCTCTTTGAATGACTTGAAGATAAGATGCTTTTTTCGTAAATACTCTGTGATCTCTTTCATACCTGTATCATACCCTATTTATCAATTAACTCAGCGGATGATAACTGCGCATTGTCTGTGCCAGGTTCTGTTTCTGTATATGTGTATAGATCTGTGTGGTCTCCAGTGAACTGTGACCAAGCAGCTCCTGTACCACGCGCAGGTCTGCACCCCCTATGATCAGTGAAGAGGCAAAGGAGTGACGCAATACATGCGGTGAGACCCCCAGGTACTTTTTGACGATCTTAAAGGCCGAGATACGGCTTAGTACCTCTCCGCGATAATTCAGCCAGAGATAACTACTCTGCATCTGTTCATGCTGAAGATAGGTTTCCATCGCTTCGATCGCCATAGGTGCAAGCGGTACGACACGCTCTTTTTCCCCTTTGGCAAAACGTACCTTCAACCAACCGTCAACGATATCTTCCCTCTGTACTTTCAGCGCCTCTGAGACACGACAACCGCTCGCATATAAAAAGAGTATCAATGCATAATCCCTCATTCCTATGAGCGTAGAACGGTCGATCAAAGCGATATGCTTCATGATCTCTCCACTGCTCAGATATTTGGGAAGGTTCTTAGGAACCTTGGCCATCGGTATTTTGATCTTCTCTGCCATAAAGTCATGAATATGACAAAACTGAAAAAAGACATTGATTGAGGAGAGTTTGCGATTGAGTGTACGTTTGTTTTCAAACGTTGCCAGAAAATTCAAGACATCATTTGTATCAAGTTTTGTTAATGCCTTTTCAGTGGCTATTTCAAGCTGTTCGAGGTCGGAAACATAGGAGGAGATAGTGTGAGTACCCAGTGCTTTTGTCACACTGAGGTACTCTTCAAAGGCAGTGAGGATATCGCTCTTACTCATAACCTAATTTTGAAAGCTCTATGATATCGCCGTCTTTGTAGAGCTTGGTTCCCGAAATGAAAGCAGGACGCTCAACTGCACCAACGTCATAGATCCTACTCTTGCTGAGTGCAGGGTCAAGTACGATCAGTGAGCCTTTCTGATCAAGTGCATAAATCTTTTCTCCTATCACCGTTGCGACAGAGTAGTGAGCAAATTTGAACTTGGTACGCTCGACTACATCCAATGCCTTGTTCAGCTTAACGATCTCACCCTCTTTGGTAAAGAGATAGATCATCCCGTTTGCTACGACTACTTCAGAGATATTTGCCCGGTACTCTTTCTCTCCGGCTCCCCCCACGGTGATCAATGTTTTCGGTGTCGCTGCCACCATCGTATTGCCGCTTCTTGTGAGATAGATGACATTGTTAAATGCCTTATCGCTACTGAGGTATACCACTTTTGCATGGGTAACATCATCACCGTTTACGATAATCAGCTTTCCATCCAACATAGGGAAAATCGTAAGCGAATCGATAAAGATCGGTGTCGCTGTTCTTACATCGATCGCATAGGTCTCATCTGATCTCTCTTCCAGCATCTTTTTCTTCGCATGCATATTGTAGAGACCGAAACTGTTGTTGTTGAGGATATAGGCAATCTTTCTTCCCTGGATCGCTGCTGTAACAACCGGAGAATCAAAAGTGATCTCACGCACAACTTTATGGCTGTTTTTGTCTATGACCTGCAGCGTTCCTTTGATATCGGAAGCCAATACATACCGAGAATTTTCACTTAAAAACCTGTATCCTTCTGTGAGGCTGATCGATCGTATTCCCTTTTCTTTACTGATATATCGGTAGTTTTCCAGAGTAGCACCGTCTCTGCTGACAGCAGTGATCTTGCTCTCATAACTTCCCGTTGCTTTCGAAGCACTAAAAGTCTCTTCCGGCTCAAAATATTTTTTACTACTACACCCGGTAAAAATTAAAGCAGCTGTCACTCCAACCAGTGCCAAATATCTCATTAGTTCGCCTTTATTGTAGAATGTTTAAGAAGCTGAGCCAGTGTTGCCACCGGTGAACGCGGATCTATCATATCCAGCTTCTCCTGAGCTTTTTGTATCTCTCCGTTCTCGATCGCAAGATATGCCTCTTCCAAAAGTGTCATCTCTTTGTAAAGCACAGAGTCTGCTGTTCTGTTTTCCATAACGGCCAAGTTATATTGACTTGCATCTGAGATCACCTTGTTGCTACTTTGGGCTAAAGCTGTCAAAGTACTTTTATCCCCTTTTTTCGCAGCCTCTGCATAACGATAGAGCTCGAAGAGAGCCGGATTTTTCTCTTTCAGCGTAGTGAATGCTCCACTATCTTCAGGATTTTGCTGCAGTGTCAACAGTGCACTGTTCGCTTCGGCCAATCTTGACTCTTCCATTGCAGTCATAACGTTTTTACCGACAAAGAAAAGTACCAATACCCCTACAATACCCCAGATCACAACCCTGTATTTCTTATAGAGCGTCTCCAGTTTGAAAGCACTCTCAAGTACCTTTTCGTCACTACTCAACTCCTGTTTTACGTCTGCA
Organism: Candidatus Sulfurovum kebritense; assembly: GCA_047689535.1. GTDB lineage: Bacteria > Campylobacterota > Campylobacteria > Campylobacterales > Sulfurovaceae > Sulfurovum > Sulfurovum kebritense. The sequence goes on from JBEWPZ010000021.1 coordinate 8,993, forward strand.
ATATCCACTGCAATCTCCTCAACTAAATTAATGGATTATATTATACCTTTTGGAGTTAAGATTTGGGTTATAGCTCTACAACGGTAATTCCCAGATTTCCCGGCATTCTGTAAAACTTTTTGATCTTGGGATGTTTTTTCAGATACTCTGTGACCAGTTTGGCCAATACCCCACCGCCTGTCCCGTGTATGATCTGCACTTCATTCAGGTTGTTGACCATCGCATCAGAGAGGAATTTATCGACGGTCTCGATCGCTTCATCCGCATACATACCAAGCAGTTTCACAGAGACAGCGGCCCCGCTCTTCTCTATCGCTACTGTGGTCTGTTGAGGCTTTTTGGGTGTTTTCACTTTTGGCTCTTCGCCCCTTTTTTTCAACTCTTTGAGCGGAACCCTCATCTTCAGCCCGTCTACCTCTATCGTCGCCTCTTTCCCACGGATAGAGAGAAGTTCACCCTTATGGGAGCGATACTTGACCCTCTCTCCCTCTTTTAGCGGCTCTTTCTCCTCTTTTTTTATCTCTTTTGGCTTGAAACTTTTGTATTTGTGCGCTTCGTTGAGCAGTCGTCTCCCCTCACTGGACTCCTTGGCTTTCAGCGCTTCTCTGGCTCTTTTTGTTGCGGCATTGTAGCGGTTTTCCAGGGTGGCGATCGCTTTTCTGTGGCTCTCCTGAAGTTTCAACTCCTGATCTTCAAGATGCGCTTTTTTCTTTTTGACAGCAGAGAGTTCATCATCTACTTTTCTGATCTTCTCCCTCATTTCACGTTCAAGGGCAGTGGATCGCTCGATCAGTTCATTCAGCTTCTCTTTATCCTCTCCGTATACCTCTTTCGCCCGTGCTACGATACGCTCAGGGATACCGTAACGTTCCGCCGTCTCAAAAGCATAGCTCTTTCCGATACTTCCCTGCAGGAAGGTATAGGTCGGCATCCGTTTCTCTTCATCATAGAGCGCTGCGATCAGTTCTACCTGTTCATCACTTGCCATCAGTGATGCCAGACGTTTGTGGTGTGTCGTGACGATAAAGGTGATCCCTCGTTTTTTCAGCTCATCGAGTATCACTCTGAAGAGACTTGCCGCTTCGTCACTGTCTGTCCCGAGTTCGATCTCATCTACGCCCACGATCGCATTCTCTTTACTGAAAAGTTTTGCAAACTCCTGCATACGCCCTGCAAACGTGGAGATATCGTTTTTGACAGATTGAGGATCGTCGATGACTGCTTCAATTGCTTTAAAATGCCCTACTTCACTCTTCGCTACATTACATCTGAACGGTAAAAGATATTTTGCCATGTAGACCGCACTCAGCAGGGATTTCAAAAGCATGGTTTTTCCCCCGGCATTCACTCCCGTGATCAACATCACCTGCCTATCAAGATCGATCGAAACCGGTACAGGCTCTTCAATGGCGGGGTGGGCAAACTCCTCAAGTTTGATACGTTTGGACTTGCTGGGAAGGATAAACTCGTACTCTTTGCTTCTAGCAAACTGTACTCGCGCCTGATAGTGGTCGAACCTGTCATACTCTTTGTTAATGAAGGCCAGGAAACGTTCCCACTTGGTGAACTTTGCAGAGATCTCTTTGCAGTAACGGTAGATCAGCTCCTCTTTGTGACTCAGCAGGGCTGACTCTTTCTCTTTGAGGTGAGAGATGCTCTGTGGAATGATATAAAAGTGTCCTGCTGAACTTCTGGAAACCACCGTGGCTTTGAGGGCATTGTTGAAACCGCCTCTGACAAGCAGTGTCTCTTCCCCGCCATTGAAGTGCACCTGAGTATCTACCAGGTACTCCCTGAGCTTTGCTGAGTGCGTTAGTTTATAGAGTGTCTCTTTGATATCGATCTTGTTCTGCTTGAGAGACTTTTCAAGACCGAAAAGTTCAGGATCGCGTTCGGGATTTATCTGGCCTTCCGCAGTAAAGTAGTCGATGATCTCACGTATCTCATCAGGGATCTCTATCCCCTCCAACCACGATGTAACGGGTTCTTGAAACTCCTGGGACTTCAAACGGTTGAAATAGGAGATCATCGTTACAAATGCATAGATCTCTTCCAGGCCGAGTACCGCCTGTTTTTTGATGAGATTGAGTTCACGATCAAGATTTTTGACCGCTTTCGGCGGAGGAAACTCTACAGAGGAGAGTGCTTTGATATAGCGGAAGTGTTGATTGATGTCACCCTGCATCACCACAGACTTCTCTCTGGCAAAAAAGTGCTTGAACTGTGCGATGTAACCATCCAGATCAAGCTTTTGAATGATAGATTTTTGTTTTGTCTCTTCTTGTTTCACGCGGTACATTCCCAAAATATTTATTGGTAGAATTATATCACGGTTACGCTTCACCCCTGATCTGATAGGTGATATCCCCTGCACCGAATGCCGTGATAAGTCCCTGGTTGTATTCCCGTATGACCCGCCCCTCTTTGAGGACTTTGACAATGCCGTCTTCCTGGGTGACTGCATCTGCCATCAAAAGCTTATAACGGCTGAATGCCCCTTTAAGGTCGATATCCACCTCGATCTCACCCGCAGCCCAGATAGGGAGGATGACCAACTCGTCCGCACCTTCGAAGCACTCGACGAAGCCGGTAAGATTGTCCATCGTACGGCTGTATTTATGCGGCTGCCAGATCACATTGAGCTCTCCGAAACCTCTCAGATTTTGATAGGTCTTCAGCGCCTCCATCGTTGCCTTGATCTCGGTAGGATGGTGGCCATAGTCATCGATCACGACACACCCCTCTCTCTCCTGGATAATATCAAAGCGCTTCTTGATACCCTGATAGTGAGAAAGGTGCTTTCTGATATCCTCGATCGACGCACCAAGCTCCAGTGCCGCCAGTATCGCCAGTGCAGCATCCAAAGCGATATGTTCACCCAATCCGAATACCTCAAAGGTACCCAGGTCACGCAGGTCAAACCTCGTATGGGGTTTTCCCTCTACCAGAACAAATTCAATATTTTTGATCTCTTGGCTCGGATAGAGTTTGATACTCTCCATCTCCAGTGAAGAGAGGAATGTGTCCTCCGCATTGATCACACGGATCTTCGGAAGAGAGAGAAAGTTTCTATAGGCATTGTAAAAGAGCGTTTCATCATAGTTGTAGTACTCCATATGTTCGGGTTCCACATTGGTCACAATGGCCAGGTAGGGATTGGAGTTCAAGAAACTCTCATCACTCTCGTCTGCTTCAAAAACTACTTTGTTATTCTCAGCATAACGTACATTGGATCCAAACTCTTTACTGATGGCACCGATTAACGCATTGGACTCCGGGATCAGGGAAGAGAGCATCGCAGAAGTCGTACTTTTGCCGTGCGCACCGCCTACCGCATAGACCTCTTTCCCCTCCAGAATGAACTTCAGTGCTTCTTTTCGGGAAAGCAGTGTGATACCCAGCGCTTTGGCTTTTTGATACTCCACATTGGTCGGGCGCACTGCGGCAGAGTAGATAACGATATCCGCATCCTCAACAGCATCTTCATGATGGGGTATCGTGATCTTGGCATGAAAGTTGGTAGCCAGGTCATTGGTGATCTCCGTCTGCTTGATATCAGAGCCGGAGATCTTATGTCCGTCATTTGAAAGAAATTTTGCCAGGGCAGAGAGTCCGATCCCTCCGATCCCGATAAAATGTATCTTTTTTACTTCCACTGTACCAACTCCACTTCTTTATAAAAAAGCATTGCCAAGCAATGCATACTCTCACTCCTCACTCCTCACTCCTCACTCCTCACTCATCACTTAAAAGGCAAAGCCTTTTATCTGCTCTCATCGAGCACTTTCAGCTCCTCTTTCCCCTGCTTCACATACTTTGAAAACATCGTGAGAAGGATATCTGTCGGCTGCGTAAAGTGCTGAATGAAAAATGCCAAAGGATCATGCACATCGACCCCCTCCATATCCACCATACTCTCGATAAAGTCTTCGAAGCTTTTCCCGGCCATCACTGCACAGGCATGCACCATCATCGCATCTTTTAGATCTTCACGGTTCATTGTATAGTTGAGTACCAGAAACATCTCTTTGGCACCCTTCATATCATTTTCACTGTAACGCTGCATCGCATGTTCATAGATCGCACGGGCCGTTGCGATATCCTCTGCATCGCTCATATCAAATGATTTCCCTGAAGTTAGGTTCTCCGCAAGCTTGTCAAATGCACTGTTTACAATAAAGGTAAAGATCTCGTTGATCTCATCTTCAGGTGACTCAATGATCAGTCTTGCATCCAAAAGCTGATACCCTTTGGCGATACTCTGCTCCTCTTTACACTCTTTTTCAAGTCTCTCTATATTTTCCAGGAACTCTGGATCTTTTTTAAGTTCTTCGGCGTGAATGTCCGGCATTTCGTTATTCATCTATTTCTCCCATACACATTTTTATTCGTTCTAATGCTTCTTTGGTTTTTTCCGCTTCATAAACCAGAGCCAACCTTACGTATCCTTCTCCTTCACCCTCCCGTCCAAGGAAAGATCCGGGAATCACTTTGAGGTTATACTTCTCGTAAAGCGCTGTGGTAAAGGCGATCTCATCCCCCACTTTCAGCCAGATATAAAAGGTGGCTTCCGGAGCATCGACACCCAGCACCTCTTTGGCGACCTCAAAGTTCTTTTGATACTTTTCCCTGAAGAGATCGACATGTTCCTGGTCTGCCCATGCGGCTGCTGCGGCATACTGAAGCGGCAGCGGCGAAGCACAGCCGACATAGGTACGGTATACCAAATACGCTTTCAGTATCTCTGCATCCCCTGCGATAAATCCTGAACGGAGCCCCGGTGCAGAAGATCGTTTTGAGACCGAGTTGATCACCAGTATGTTTTGAAAGCTCTCATTGCCCGCTTCAATACTGGCATTCAGCAGCGAAGGGATCGGCTCGTTCAGATAGAGGTCACTGTAGCACTCATCGTTGAGTAGTACAAAATCATGCTTCAGTGCCAGTGCCACCCACGCTTTCATCGCTTCCATGCTCATCACGGAGGAGGTCGGGTTGTTTGGTGAATTCAGTATCACAAAGTCTGCTTTGGCCAACTGCTCCTCGTCAATAACGGGTTGAAAACTGTTTGCTTCGTTGAGATTCAAGTAGATCACCTCAGCCCTGCTGGCTTTGGCTGCCCCCTCATAGATCTGATAAAAAGGGTTCGGAAAGACCATCACCGGATCGTCAATATCATGCAGTAAAAACTGCGGAAAGTTAAACAATACCTCTCTGGTTCCAAAAGTGGGAATGATCTGTTCATTACCCAGTTCTAGATCAAAACGGTTCTTAAGATACTGAAGCATTCCCTCTCTCAATACATTTTCACCAGATGTTTTGGGATACCTGTTCAACAGTGTACTATGCTCAGTGAGTGCATCTTGAATAAACTTTGGTGTATCAAACTGGGGCTCGCCGATCGTTAGGCTCATCGGTGAAAATTCCCCGTTTGGTGTAATGTTTTCCAGTAGGTGATTCAATTTTTCAAAAGGATAGGTTTCGAAGTTCATTACAGTCCTGTATACTCTATAAATTAAACAGAGATTATAGCGTAATTACCTTGTTACAATAAACGCACCCTTGTTCAACATACGACGTACTTTCGGCAATGCTTTTTGCGCACTTTTTTTGCTTGGATATCCACCGATCAGTACTTTATAGCGTTTTTCATGCACCACGCGATAACGTAAACCTGCCTTTTGTATCTTGGAAAGATAATGCTTGTCCGGCTTTCTGCTGACAGAGGCCACCTGGATATAGTACTCTCCTGAAGTCTGTTTGCTTGCCCGTGATACATGAGATATCTCTTTTGTCTCTATGGTAGAAAAGGGGTTTTTCATTTGTGATGCAGCGCTATTCCTAGGGCTAGTCGGTGCTTTCCTGGATTGTGCCAACCAATTGATGATACTGTTCTGAAGTTTGACGGCCCTGAACCTTCCTTTTTTTGTATTGACCAGTATCACAACACTGTAGTAGGTACCGGCTCTGTTTTTGACATATCCACCGATATTTTTGACGTATTTCAGTGTCCCTGTTTTCATCCAGGCTCTTTTTTTCGCGGGCTTATAACGAAAACGTTTTTTGATCGTCCCATCTTTCCCTGCGATGGAGAGTGTCTCCATCCACCGTTTACCCAAGATCCTGTAGGCACTCTCATAGACTTCAGAAAACATTTTTGTCGACATTTTCGAACGCCTGGAGAGTCCCGATCCATTATCCAGGAAATAGCCTCTACCACGTAAAGCACCTTGACTTCTCAGCAGGTTCGTTACGGCTTTTCTTCCTTTTTCTACCGTGGCAGGGGCACCGTAGACCTTTGCACCTGTGAGCAGCAAAAGGTGTCTGGCATAGATGTTGTTACTCTCTTTTAACGCCTTTGAAACGATCTCTTCGAGCGGTTCTGAGTAGTGCGTAAAGAGCAGTCTGGCACTTGAGGAGATACGGGCAAGTTTCAATTCTCCTTTGATGGTGATCCCCTCTTTTTTCAGTGCCTCTTTCAGTGCATAAAAAAAAGCTTTGTAGGGTTTGGTCACGATCTTGTATACTTTTCGCTCTCTGCAGTGTTTTGAGAGTTTGCCTTTGAGTATCAGTTTGGGGACGGGTGATCGCATATCTACTTTGGAGCCTGCCCATGCATATTTTCCACGGCACGACCGGTTGACAAACTTTACCTGATTGATTATTTTGTAGCTTGGATCCTCTATCTCCTTATAGGCAGATCTCTTGTGCGGTGTGATACAGACCGTACTGGTACGTTCATTGAACATCATCGCATCCGGCATTGCGTTGTAGGCACTGTAAGGGTAGTTGTCAAAATGTGCACTGTCCTTGTCTCCCACATCAAAGTAGCTTCTGTCGATCATGATATCGCCATTGATCTGACGAATACCCTTTTGTTTGATCTGCGAGACGATATCTGCCAGATCATCAGAGCCCAGTGAGGGATCACCATACCCTTTTACCATAAGATTACCCTGTAGTTTCCCCGAACGAAGGTATCCATCCAGATAGAACTCTGTGGGCCAGCGATAGTCAAACCCAAGCTTCAAAAGTGCCCCGTACGCTGTCACTACCTTGATCACTGAAGCAGGTTTACGCATCGTACCGGCATTGAGCGATGCTACGACCCGGTCGGTCCCAAGCTCTTTGATATAGATACTGACATCTCTGCTCGGAAGTTTCGATTGGTTCAGAAAATGCTCTATCTTCGAAGGTAATGCAAAAAGCCATACGGAGATCAGCAGCCACAGAAGTATACTTCTCATGTCATCTCCTCATAGGCACAAAGCAGTTGCTGCATTGCCTGCTGAAGTACCTCTTTCGAGGTGCCGATATTTAAACGCATAAACCCTTCTCCTGCTTGACCGAAACTCACCCCTTCATTAAGCCCCAGTTTTGCCTTTTTGATAAAAAATTCTGCCAGTTTCTCCGAAGTAAGTCCCAACCCCCGGCAGTCAATCCAGAGCAAAAAAGTTGCTTCTGGTACCACTACCTTCAATGGTAGATCATGGGTATCGATAAACGCTTTCACAAACACTGCATTCTCCCAGAGTGCAGCTTTCAGCGCTTCCAACCATACTTCACCCTCTTCATAGGCTGCCATCAACGCTTCGATGCCAAAGGGCGTACCATTGGTGATGCCTGACCTGTTTTGTTCATGGATATAGGCGTGTCTCAGTCTTCTGTCGGGAATGATCGCATAAGAGGTGTTAAGCCCTGCGATATTGAATGTTTTAGAGGGGGCATTGAGCACAACACACTGCTGCCGGACCCGCTCAAAACTTCCCACTACATGATGCATCTTCCTGTAGACGATATCTGCATGGATCTCATCTGAAACAATGATCACCTCATTTGCCAGACAGATGTCGATCATTTTCTCCAACTCTGCTTTCTCCCATACCCTTCCTGTAGGATTATGCGGGGAACAGAGTAAAAAGAGTTTCGCATTTTCGGCCTTGGCTTCAAAGTCGGCAAAGTCTATCGTATAACTGCCCTCCTGATAGATCAGTCGATTCTCCAAAACCCGTCTTTCCTGTCTCTGTACCGAACTTGAAAACGGCGGGTAGAGTGGTGTCTGAATCATAATGCCGTCACCCGCTTCACTGTAGGCATGGATCGCAAAATTGAGTGAAGGTACGACTCCGTAAGCAGGGACGATCCACTCTCTCTCTATCTTCCATCCAAAGCGCTTCAGATACCACCCCTGAATGGCATGGTAATAACGCTCCGGATAGGTGGTATAACCGTAGATCGGATGGGCAGCCCTCTGCTGCAGTGCCTCCTGTACATAGGGAGGTGATGCGATATCCATATCCGCTACCCATAGGGGCAGTAGATCATCCGTGCCGAACTTTTTGTTAGCCTCATTCAGCTTCACCGCATAGGTTCCCTCTCTCTGCACCGCTTCCACTCTTATCTCACTTTCTTTTTTTGCCACACGCTCATTTGGGCGACCGTGTATTGATGTTTTCTTGCTGTCTCCTGGATCACAAACGGGATCTCCCTGGTATCTATCAGCTCAAAGTCCTCACCTAGATACGCTAAAAGGCCATCCAGTGTCGTAACAGCTTTGCCATCTTTGTAATACCCTCCGACCCACTTCTCTTTGGGGGTATACTCTTCCATCCATGTATAAGGAGAGGTCAGGACCAGTATCCCCTCGGCATTGAGTCTCTCGGCCAACGCGTCAAGAAATTTTCCGGGATCATAGAGCCTGTCGATCAGATTGCTTGCAAAGATCAGATCGAACCCCCGATGGATCGGTTTCAGATTACACGCATCGGCCTGCCAAAAACTTACCTTGTGTGCGATATCCTCCAGCCCGTACGCTTTTAGCGTGACCTCTTCAGACGACTCCAGCGCTCCCTCTATAGGCACACTATAACGTAACACGCCTTGCTCTTTAAGCAGTTGCGCCTGCTGAATAAAACGTGCCGAGAAGTCTACCCCGGTCACTTCATCGAACCCACGCGCCAGCTCAAAACTGCTTCGGCCGATGGCACATCCTACATCAAGTGCCCTTTTTTTGGGCTTATCCTTCATATACGTCAAGGCAATTTTGGCACAATGAGAGGGGTAGTTTTCCACGCCGATCCGATTCTCTCCCCATCCAAAATGAGCGTACTGAGATAACAATGTATCGCTGCGATAGTCTGATGTTTTGATCTCCTCTTCATACCCGCTCTCTACATATCTGAATCCTGCAAACTGATAGAAGTGACGCCTGAAGGCATACCTGCTGCTCCCTGTTGCAAGGTTTCCGCAACTGATCCATGATCCGCCTTTGATCAGGTTGTGCTTCCCATCAAACGTAGGGACGGTAAAATCATCATAGATCGGATCCACCCTGAATCCCTCATAGGGGTAGATGGGTGTCCTGGTCCACTGCCATACATTGCCTATGACATCACAAAAACCGTGATGTGCATAACGATCTACAGGTATGCTTGAAGCTGCCCCTTCAAGTGCGATATTGCCTATAGCCTTCTCATCCCGTAAGTGAAGTGGTGGAACTTCCGTAAAGTCTCTGAGACGAAAATATTCATCCTCCGTAGGCAAAGTGACAGGGGTACCCAGTTTCTCACTTTTCCATCGACAGAATGCTTCAGCCTCGAGGTAGTTTACCTCCACCGGCCAGTTCATCGGAAGGGGTATCTCTCTGGTCAGCGTGCGAAGCTTGTAGCAACCCTCCTCCTGTATCCAAAAACGGGGGGCAGTGGCATTTTCATAAGCACGCCAGGCATTTCCCTCATCGCTCCAGTATGATGTATTCTCATACCCTTTCTCTTCAACAAATTCCAAAAACTCCTGATGGCTTACAAGGTATTGTGACGCTTTAAAATCCGGTATCTCACCGGTATGCTCTCCATACTCGTTATCCCAGCCATACAATGGAGGATGTTTCGCCGTTCCCTCCCCTACTCTACCACCCGGTACTTTTTTCAATCTATTTTGAGGAGGTACCCCGGTATCACCTGACTCCCGCCATGACGGATGCTCTTTCACTGCGCTTAAGGGGAGTTGTCGTATCAGCACCGCAGAGGTCTCTAAATGGATATTTTCATGTTCAATCCCCATCAAGATCGTCCACCAAGGAGAGTCCTCTGTGACCGGAAGCTCCAGTGGAAGCCTGTCGATAACGTCACTGACAATTTCAAAAACATGATCTCGATACTGCTGTGTCTCCTGAAGTGAAGGCCACTCATAATGCCTCTCATCCAGGTCATCCCAGCTCATCTCATCAACGCCGACAGCAAAGATCGACTCTAGGTGCGAGTCGACTCTGTCATCGATAAGTTTTGCCAGTTTGAATTTATTGATAAAAAAGACAGCAGTATGCCCGTAGTAAAAAATCAGCGGATGACGCAGCGGGTCTGCCTTTTGGAAATAGGCATCCTCATCTGAGATCACTTCAAAAAGTGACTCATAACGCCTATAGCATGACTGAAAATAGCTTTTTATCTCATGACGCTTGGACTCAACGTCACGTCCGGTAAGTATAGGGGGTTTCAGCATCAATCCACTCTTCTCCTACCAATCGGGGATACAACGCATACAGAACTAAAACTCTGTTTTTTGTTTGGCACTCTCTATCATGGAGATGAAGATGGTATAAAGGTTTGCGATCACAGCACCGATCACCAATCCAACAGCCATATCCACATTGTCATAGAACTTCATCGCAAAAAATGCAGGAATCAAGTGTAGATCCGCTACCAATGAACCGGCCAACAGTTCAGCGGAAAGAACATTTCTCACTCCGATCTTCATCAGTGTAGATACCACATTGACCGACCCTGCAATAAATAGTGCAACCAATGAATGCTCAAATATAAATGCCGCTGATGTCGTTAAAGACATCAGTGTAAAGAACATGTAAAAAACTTTACCCCAGTTCATTCTGACTCCTTCAGTCTCTTTGACGTTATTATAACGTACCTTGTTCGTACATTGCTCTCATCTTCTCTTTCTCTTTTTCACGCTTGAGCTTTTCTGCCTCTTTGGCTCTGAAATCGCCTACCGAGAAACCGAGCCACAGCAAGATCGGAGAAGCGACAAATATCGATGAGTAGGTACCTACGATCACACCTATCAGTAGTGTAAACGAGAACCCGTGAATGATCTCCCCTCCGAATATGAAGAGGGTCAATACCACAAAAAAGGTTGTCAATGAAGTCAATGTCGTACGTGAAAGTGTACGTGAAACAGACTCATCAATAATGCCTGCAAGGTCAGGATCCTTGATCTTTCTTACCCCTTCACGGATACGGTCAAATACGATAATCGTATCGTTCAGTGAATAACCGAGAATGGTAAGCAGTGCCGCCAGGATATCCAGGTTTACTTCCACGCTGAAAAGTACGATCATCCCCATAGCGATCGTCACGTCGTGTACGAGTGCCATCACAGAAGCCACGGCAAAACGCCACTCGAATCGGAAAGAGACATAGATCAAGATACCGATGATCGCAAGCACCATCGCCATCAGCCCTTTTTCACGAAGCTCTGAACCTACTTTTGCACCCACCATATCTACACGTCTTACCTCTTTAAAGCCTTGGGTGTCCCTGAGAAGTTCTCTGACCTGATCCCCGATATCCACTCCGACATTCTTCGAGCTTGCTTTCGTTTTGATCACGATCTCTTCATCTGCACCGAAGTAGGTAACGCTTGCACCTTTATAGGCCTCTTGGGTATTGAGTACCTCTCTTACTTCATCGATCGGTGCTTTCTGATCATACTGCACCTGGATCACCGTACCCCCGGCAAAGTCGATCCCCATATTGAAACCTTTGGTAAAGATGAGTCCCAAAGAGGTGATCACCAGGATAATCGATAAAATCCCAAAGCGTTTTGCCTGGGCCATCAAAGAGAGCGGTTTTTCATATTTAAAAAGTTCCATTATTTACTCCCTTTTATTCCAAACCAGTAACCCAGTCTGTTTTTATCCATTTTCGGCAGGATCCACTGGTAGATACCGTGTGTTCCTACAATCGCTGTCAGCATCGAAGCCAGAATACCGATACTCATCGTCAATGCAAACCCTTTGATCGCACCTGTACCGTAGGCATAGAGTACCGTCGCAGCGATCAGTGTCGTGACGTTTGCATCCCAGATCGCCGTAAAGGCATTTTTATATCCGTCCTCGATCGATTTTGCGATCGATTTTCCCTCATTCAGGAGTTCTCTGATACGCTCATTGATGATCACGTTCGCATCCACGGCCATACCTACGGTCAGTACGATACCTGCCATACCCGGCAGCGTCAATGTCGCGCCAAAGAGTGACATGATCGCAAGAATGAGGAAAAGGTTCCCGATCAAGGCCATATTGGCAACCACACCTGCCATACCGTAGTAGAGCACCATAAAGATCACTACCAGGATAAATCCAAGCACAAGTGCCATGGAGCTGGCTTTGATACTGTCAGCACCAAGGCTTGGCCCTACACTTCTTTTCTCCATCACATATACAGGAGCAAGCAGTGAGCCTGAGCGCAGTGCGATCGCAAGGTCATGTGCCTCTTCCATCTTAAACTGTCCGGAGATCTGTACGCGTCCGCCACCGATACGCTCATTGATATTCGGTGCAGAGTAGACCTGGTCATCGAGTACTACGGCCATACGCTTGCCAACGCTGATAGCCGTAAAGTCACCAAATATCTTTGCACCCTGTCCATTGAGCGTGAAGTTGATCACAGGCTGGCTGTTCTCATCAAAACCGACTTTTGCATCGGTAAGCATAGAACCGTCCAATACCGGGATCGCCTTGAGCAGATATTTCTGACCCGTATTTACATCCGGCAGTATCACATCACCGTAACTTTTCGCCTCCGCTGCACTCATCGAGTGTACGCGGGCGATCCTCTCTTCATCTACTGCCATCAGCTGCAGGTGTGCCGCACGTGCGATCAGTTCACGGATACGCTGCTCATCCTCCTGGGTTTTGATACCCGGTACCTCAACAAGGATCTTGTCTTCACCCTGCTTCGCAACGGTAGGTTCAGCCAGACCAAATTCATTCAGCCTGCCTCTTATCGTATCGACTGCCTGAGAGATCGCATTCTTTTTGGTACGCTCGATCTCCTGTGTGGTCATCTGTAGTGAGTACTTCAAGGTATTCTCGCTAAACGTCACACCTTCCAGCTCCTCTTTGAGCAGTTTGTTGACCTTGGCAAGATCATCTTTGTCCAGGATTTCAAAGGTGATCACGCCCGTATCTTCATCCAGCTTCAATCCGTCAAAAATGATCTCTTCATCATCAAAGATATACTTGATGCTTGCTGCGATAGATTTGGACTTGGAAGCGATCGCAACTTCGTTTTTGACACCGAGAAGCATATGAAGCCCTCCCTGAAGATCAAGCCCCAGGGTGATCTTCTTTCCACTTTCGCTCTGCATTAACGACGGGATCGAAAACACCACCCCGAAGATCAATGCAAAAGCAAAGATGACCACTCTATAGTTAAGCATCGCTACCTGTTACCTCTTCTTTTTTTGCTACAAATGTTCTGTCAAGTCTGACAATCGTATCTTCATTTAGCTTGATTTTGATAAAATCTTCTTCAGTTTTCACAACTTCAGCGATAAGCCCTCCGCTTGTAACGATCTTGTCACCTTTTTTAAGGCCTTCAAGCATCTCACGGTGTGCTTTTTGCTGTTTCTGCTGTGGTCTGATGATCAAAAAATAGAAGATCGCAAATAAAATGATAAGTGGTAAAAATGAACCGATTACACTACCTTGTTGTTCCATGGATATCCTTCAATGAATAAAATTGGGCAATATTTTAACACCTTTGATATAACAAGAGGCTTTTTCATATCGTTTCTCTTATCGGCTTTTATTTACCTCCATTATTTTCACTTTTCAACTCCTGTTATAAACACCGCTCTGGGGGTCATCGGACTCTATATCTTATTGGGTTCAGAGCGTAAGAGCTGGTTCTGGGCCGGTGCATTTGTCGGGATCTTCTGGTTCTGGTGGATCATACTGAGTTTCAAACACTACCAGATGCTCTGGGCAATGCCTCTCGGGCTTTTTTTCATCGCTTTGATCTATGGGATGATCTTCTGGGTAATTGCATATTTAAGCGAGAAGCTCTCTTCACTCTTCACTCCTTACCCCAAGGGCACTTGTCACTTCGTTCGGGCGCACTCCTCACTCCTCACTCTCATACTGAAAAGTCTCGGACTTTTCAGTATGAGCTATATCCACCCGTTTGGTTTTGACTGGCTTAAACCTGAACTCATCTTTGTAGAGAGTTATCTGGGGATAGAGAAGTGGCAGTTTGCCATGATCCTGGCTGCGATCATTGTAACACGCTGGAGATCCCGTCCCTACTATCTGCTCTTGATGATACTGGCCTATCAATCGCTCCCCGAAGATGTTACGCCGGTGGATAAAAACCTGCAGATCATCTCTACATCGATCCCGGTGGAGGAGAAGTGGAAAAGATCACTTCACCCCCAAAATTTCCAAATGCTTTTTGAAAAGATCGACCAAGCAATCGCTGCAGACAAGAGACTGGTGGTCCTGCCCGAGTCGGTCTTCCCCCTTTTTATCAACCGTTCGCAGGAACTTATCAACAAACTGCAAATACGTGCCCAAAAGATCAATATCGTCACCGGAGGTCTCTTTGCCGATGGCACCGTCCCCCGTAACTCTACCTATATCTTCACCAAAAACCGTATCCTGGTAGCCAACAAAGTCCTGCTGGTCCCTTTTGGTGAGAGTAACCCGCTGCCCGACTTTCTCAGTGACTGGGTCAATAAAGTCTTTTACGACGGAGCCGTAGATTATATCGCCAGCGCAGATATTACAGACTATTCCATTGACGGCCAAATCTATCGTAATGCGATCTGCTTTGAAGCCACCAGTGAAACGCTCTATAAAGACAGCCCCGAGCATATGATCGTGCTGAGCAACAACGGCTGGTTTGTTCCCTCCACCGAACCAAGTCTGCAAAGACTGCTGCTGCTCTATTACAACAAAAAGTATGATACGACCATCTACCACAGTATCAATATGTCCCCCTCTTACCTCATCCAGGACGGCATCATCCGGGAGGCAGAATAATCTCTGCTACTTGCTCTTCCCTCCTTCCTTTATAGCTTTTGCAAATGGATGAAGTAAACGTTTGCCTGATTGACGTAGAGTGACCATTTTAGATAAAATGCTGAAAAACCAAAGTCCACTATGAACTTCAAAAAATTCTATATCGCTCCCATCAAAGGGTATCAGTATATCTCCCGTATGCTGCCAGCCAATTGCCGTTACTACCCAAGTTGTTCGGAGTATGCCAAATGGCAGTTTGAATTCAATGCACCCCACAAAGCACTGGCTGCCTCTTCACTCCGTATTTTACGCTGTAATCAGCTTTTCAAAGGGGGTATCGACTACCCCTTGGTGGACTACACCCCTCCTAAATTGATGGATTTACTCCATTTTAATCAATTTTGTGGCAAAATAGTTGTTATTTACTGGCTTGTACCCAAAGCAGGAACAAGCCAATACTATGTACTAAAGGACTTTGATGCCACAAAGATTGAATATCCAATCACCACTTGATATGCACCTTCACCTCAGAGATGGAGAGATGCTGCACAATATCGCTAAAGCCAGCGCTCATACATTTTCCGGTGCGATCATCATGCCGAACCTCGTACCTCCTGTGACTACCAAAGAGGAAGTCATTGCCTATAAAAAACGTATCATGGAAGCGGTCGGTGATGAGTGTTTTAAACCCTATATGACACTCTTTTTCAAACCCGATTACGACAGAGCATTTTTAGAGTCAGTCCGTGAAGAGATCACGGCGATCAAACTCTACCCTGCGGGGATCACCACGAACAGTGAAGGTGGGGTAAGCGGCTTTGATGTGGAGGAGCTACGTCCTACTTTGACAGCCATGAGCGAACTCGATATCCCTCTCTGTATCCATGGAGAGACCAACGGATTTGTCATGGACAGAGAAGCGGAATTTGTCTCGATCTATGAGGAGCTGGCAACCGCCTTTCCTAACCTGAAGATCATTATGGAGCACATCACGACAAAAGCAAGTGTGGAAGCACTGGAGAGACACCCCAACCTCTATGCTACGATCACACTGCACCACCTGTTCATTACACTTGATGACGTGGCCGGCGGGATGCTGCAACCGCATCTTTTCTGTAAACCGATCGCCAAACGTCCTTATGATAGAGAGGCACTCCTTGAAGTAGCCCTGAAGGCGCACCCGAAAGTAATGTTCGGTTCGGATTCAGCACCACACCCGAGAGAGGCCAAGGAGGCATGCGGATGTGCGGCAGGTGTATTTACTGCACCGATCGCGTTGCAGGTTCTTGCTGAGCTTTTTGAGAAGCATAATGCGTTGGATAGACTGCCTGATTTTATCAGCGGGAATGCACGTCGCATCTATGGTGTGACACCACCTTCCAAAGAAGTGGTGCTGGAAAAAATGCCATTTGTCGTACCGACTGACTACAACGGTGTTGTGCCGATGTATGCTGGAGAGGAGATTGCATACTCGATCAAAGAGGTAAACATTGGATAGTAAACTGAAAAAGTTTGTTAAAGGTCACAGTGCCTTTCAGCAGGTCAAGTTCAAACAGAATGAAGAGCGTTTTAAGCATCTTGTGGAAAAGGGCCAGAACCCCAAAGCGCTCTTTATCGGCTGTAGTGACTCACGTGTGATGCCCGATATGATCACCGATGCAAAGCCGGGTGATCTTTTCATTATACGCAATATCGGGAACTTTGTGGCTCCCTATAAACCGGATGAAGACTACCACTCCACTGCTTCAGCCATCGAATATGCTGTGAGTATTCTGAAGGTTTCAGATATCATCGTCTGCGGCCACTCCCACTGCGGTGCAATAGAGGCTCTCTATACAGACCTTCCGCAGACAGCAGAAAACCTCCATACGATCAAGTGGCTTGAGTTGGGCAGGGAGGCGAAAAAAGTTGCTTCGCTTGCTTACAAAGGCAAGGATCGTTCAGAGATGCTGCGATATACAGAAAAGATCTCAGTCGTATACCAGCTGGAGAACCTATTGACCTACCCTGGGGTAAAACGCCGTATCGAAGAGGGCAGCCTCTTCCTGCATGCATGGCACTATGATCTTGAAAGTGGGACTATTGAACACTATGACGATGAAAAGTTTGAGTTTATACCTTTAAGTCAAAAGTAATCTGTTAAAATACGTGACAGGATAAAAATTATATCAATGCCATAAGGAGAACCTTGTGTTAGCACAAAATATTACCGAACTGATCGGTAACACACCGTTAGTAAAAATAAACTCCCTCTCTGAAGAGACAGGGACAACAATACTGGGTAAGTGTGAGTTTATGAATCCCACCTCATCTGTGAAAGACCGTATCGCGTTCAATATGATCAATGAAGCAATGAAAGCAGGAAAGATCAACCAGGATACAACGATCATAGAACCGACATCCGGAAATACCGGTATCGGACTTGCCGCTATTTGTGCTGCAAAAGGGCTGAAACTTACCTTGACGATGCCTGAGTCTATGAGTATCGAACGACGCAAACTGCTGACCCACCTTGGTGCCAACCTTGTCCTCACCCCGGCAAATCAAGGGATGGGCGGTGCCATCGAGAAAGCTTCCCAACTTGAAAAAGAGCTGGACAATGCCATCGTTCTACAACAGTTTGACAACCCCGACAACCCGGATATCCATAGAAAAACCACTGCTCCGGAGATACTGAAGGATACAGACAACCATGTCGATATCTTTGTGGCCGCAGTAGGAACAGGAGGTACGCTGACCGGTACCTCAGAAGTGCTTAAAGCGTACATTCCCGGTATCCAGTGTGTTGCGGTAGAACCGCAATCCTCTTCGGTACTCTACGGTAAATCTGCCGGACCGCACAAGATACAGGGCATCGGTGCAGGGTTTGTGCCGAGTGTACTCAACACAGAGATTTACGATGAAGTAATCCCTGTAGCCGATGATGATGCATTTAGTATGTCCAGGAAGGTAGCCAAAGAGGAAGGTTTGCTGGTAGGGATCTCAGCCGGAGCAAATCTTTATGCCGCTTTAGAATTAGCCAAAAGACCGGAAAACAGAGGCAAGACGATCGTCACCATACTGTGTGATACTGCGGAACGTTACCTCTCCACAGAGTTATTCGAATAACCTCAACGATGCGATCATACGCTCTTCTTTTAGAAACCATCAAATGTGAAAATGGTCTCTTCCATCATCTGGAGTACCATCAACAAAGGGTTGACAAAAGCAGAAGGGAGCTCTTCGGCCTGACTGATACCCTGGATCTCGCCTCTATGCTCAAAGCACCTGATGACAAGTGCTATCGCTGCAGGGTACTATACGCCCACAAGGTAGAGTCCATTGAGTACATTCCTTATAAACCCAAAGAGATCAGGACACTCAAGGTCGTTGCTGCAGACTTCACCTATGACTATAAATTTGCGGATAGAAGCGCACTGGATAGACTCTTGAAGGAGTACCCGGAAGCGGATGATGTCATCATCGAAAAAGAGGGACTCATCACCGATACGACCATTGCCAATATCGCTTTGTTTGACGGAGAACAATGGGTTACCCCCAAGAAACCCCTGCTTGAAGGAACCATGCGTGCTTATCTTCTTGACCAGGGATTCCTCCAAGAAAAAGATATCCCGAGTGACTCCCTGAAGAAGTATGAAAAAGTAGCTTTAATGAATGCTATGCTAGGATTTAAAATCCTAAGTCACATCAATATTTTAACATCACAAGGTACAACATGACGATCAATCTTTTTCAAACCCCCGAATACAGAGCTATTATGGAAGAGCATATCAGCAAGAATCTGGCCTACCTCTTCGAACAAGAGCAGGAGTTTGCGATCGTTTCTGAAGTGAAACACCTCACCTTTACCCCTGAACTTCCATCAGAGATCTATGAAACATTTAAAGATACGGTATTGTTTGTTTTAAGTGGCTATACATTCCAGAGTGCAAAGGTTGAAGAGGGAATTTTTTCATTTGAAGCAGGGTTTGGAAGTGACAACTTCGGTTCAACCGTATCCATGCCCTTACTGGCAATCAAGCAGCTCTTTGTCGGTGATACTCCCGTATTCATCAATCACGCAGAGATTACCGTACAGGTTCCAACCAAGGAGGCATCCACACAAAACTCCATGGAAGCGCTTCTCAGTAACCCGGAAAATAAAAAGTTTTTGAAGAAAAAGTAGGAGAGTCTTCACTGTGACTTATGCGTCACAGTGTCCGGTAAGAATATAGTTTACAACATTCTCTACGTATGCATTATGTTTATTCTCTTTAGAGTAAGCGATAAAGAAACTTCTTGTCATCGTATACCCTCTCAGTCTTGCCTCAAACAGTTCACCTCTGTTCACCTCTTCTTCGATCGCATGCTTTGAGATGATAGAGACGACAGGCTTCTCTTCATTCTTTTTCGCTTTTTTGATCGATTGAAGTACCGCGGTGGTATTACTCACCTCACTGAGCACGTCAAAACTTTTACAAGATACACCCAGCTCTTCAAAGACATCGGTCACTACCTGTCTTGTATGTGAGCCTTCATCACGACAGATCCATTGGAAGTCATAAAGCTCTTCTGTTTTCAATACTTTAGGGATCGGTACATTACTGACCACCACAAGCTCATCTTCCAACCACTCTCTGTAGATCAGATCATTATCGAAGACAGGAGATTCAATCAGCCCCAGATCAAGCTTTCTGTCTTTAAGCTTCTGCACGATATTTTGACTCAGGTCGATGCTCAACTTCACATCGTTATTGATCGCCTTACTCATGGTATTGAGACACTGTCCAGGGATAATATAGGTACCGATCGTAAAAGAGGCACCCAGTCTGAACGTAATCTCCTTATTGATGATTTTCAATACATCATTCTCAGAGGCATGAATCTCTTTTTCAAGACGCAAAGCTATCTTGTAGAGTTCATCCCCCGATGCGGTAAGTTTGATCCCGTTCTTTTTACGTTCAATGATCTTCTCACCTAAGTATTTTTCGATAAACTTGATCTGCTGTGTCACTGCAGGCTGAGAAATGCCAAGTTTAGCAGATGCCTTAGAGAAACTTCTCTCTCTCGCAACCGTCAGAAATGTCTCGAGTTTAACAAAATCTTTTAACATTGATTTCCTTTTTTAATCTTATACAACGATAATAACCACTCGCTATAATAAACAAATAATTCTGAAAAATATTATAACAAATTATACTTAACAGTACATAAGTTCAACTTATTAGTAGTTTGATAGTTATTCTTTTCTATTCATCCTTAATCATTTTAAGGGTATAATTAATACATATTAGGAGTGCAATAAGAGATTAAATGGAAACAATTATAAATCAGCTCAACCCTTCACAGCGTGAAGCTGTAGAGCACATAGACGGTGCATTACTTATTCTCGCGGGTGCGGGGTCAGGCAAGACCAAGACTCTGACAACAAGACTCGCTTATCTGATAGGGGAAGTGGGCATTGATCCTGCCAATACCCTCACTTTGACCTTTACCAATAAAGCAGCTGCGGAGATGAGGGATCGTGCATTGGGGCTTATGCCGACAAGATCCAGTTACCCTCCTCTATTATGTACTTTCCATAAATTCGGTTTGCTCTTTTTGAAATTCCACATCGAAAAACTGGGACGGAACAACAACTTTGTCATTATCGACAGTGATGACAAAAAGCGTCTTATCCGCAGCATTGCCAAAGAGTTGAAGATCGATCTCAATATTTCGTTCATCGCTTCAGAGATCTCTAAGTACAAAAACTCTCTGCTCTCTCCTGAAATCGTCAAAAAGAATGCGGAACTCTCTGATTATAAAAAAGTTGCGGAAATTTATGAAAAGTATCAGGAGAATATCGAAGAGAATAACCTCGTTGACTTCGATGACCTTCTGATGCTTACCTATAAGATACTCGATGAAGACCCTCAACTTCGTAAAGAGACAAGCGAACGGTACCGCTATATCATGGTCGATGAGTATCAAGATACCAATGAACTTCAGTACAAGCTACTTGAACACCTCTGCAGTGAACACGGTAACCTCTGTGTCGTGGGGGATGATGATCAAAGTATCTACGGTTGGAGAGGTGCCAATATACGTAATATCCTGGAGTTTTCAGAGAACTTTGAAGGCACTAAAGTCGTTAAGCTGGAAACCAACTATCGTTCTACCGAGCCTATCCTGGAAGCAGCCAATACACTGATAGAGCACAACTCAAGACGTCTGGGCAAAAAACTGGTCAGTCACAAAGGAAAAGGGGGAGAGGTAAAGCTTTTACACTCTCTGGACGAATCCCTGGAAGCCAGATCGATCGCTCATGAGATACAAGCACTCATTGATAAAGGGGTGAACCCTGACGAGATCGCCGTACTCTACCGTATCAATGCACTCTCGAGATCTTTGGAAGAGGGTTTCACGAAGGAAGGGCTCAGCTTCAAGCTGATAGGCGGCATGCGTTTCTACGAACGGGCCGAGATCAAAGATATTATCTCTTATCTGAGAGTCGTCTCCAATCCTTATGACGACTTCTCGTTACTCCGTATTATCAACAAACCCAAACGCGGTATCGGTAAGGCCTCTATAGAGAAACTGCAGAAAGCTGCATTTGATGCGCAACTCTCGGTATTTGCCTACATTGAAAAGATGCTCACGGGAGAGCTGCCCGTTGTCATCAGCAAAAAAGTGGCAACTTCCCTGGAAAAACTGGTCGAAGATATCACCTTTTTGCGTGATGAGACCGAAAGTTCACTGGAAAACTTCATCACACTCTTTGAAGAACGCATCAGACTCAAAGAGCACTATGCTGCCATGGTAGACGGGTTTGAACGTAACATGAACATTGATGAATTCTATGGATACTTTAGAGATGCCGTAGCCAAAAATCCGGAACTCAACCTTGATGAATTCCTCAATGATATCTCCCTCCAAAGCGATCAGGACCAGATCGAAGAGAATGCCATTACGATCATGAGTATCCATGCAGCCAAAGGTCTGGAGTTCGAACATGTCTTTGTCATCGGTATGGAGGAGGAGTTCTTCCCGCTACTGGGTGAAGGGTGCAATATGGAAGAGGAGCGTCGCCTGGGATATGTTGCGATTACCAGGGCCAAGTCCGACCTTACCCTTTGCTACGTTGACAGCCGCTTCTACAAGGGTCGAAGAAAAATGATAGACAAAAGCCGTTTTCTTGGTGAAGCCGGCCTGATACAGGATGCTTCGCTGAAGATCACCAAAAGCTCTGCGTTTAAGAAAGGTGACCTCGTCAAACACAAGATCTTCGGTATCGGACGCGTGCAGGCGGCCAATAAATCCGGCAAAGAGTATAAACTCCTGATCAATTTCGGCGGCAACAAAAAAGAGATACTCAGCTCTTTTGTACAGTCGGTCTGATCGTAGGTCGGGGTATCCCTACCCCGACAGCTTTCTTGTATAACTATTGTCGGGGTGAGGACACCCCGACCTACGAAGGAATAATGTGACATCTATTCAATACGTCATCATAAAAGTTGTGCATAGCAAAACATACCAAAGCTGCTACCTGCTACCTGCTACCTGCTACCTCTCATTAAAAGGACTCTTTTAATGAATAGGTTGTTTGTTGTCAATAAACCGATCTTCCGTTCATCCAACAGCTATATGGGCTATGTGAAACGGAAGTACGGTACCAAAAAGGTAGGGTTTTCCGGCACACTTGACCCCTTTGCCACAGGCTGTCTCATCGTCGCTACCGGTGTCTATACCAAACTTTTTCAATACCTCGATAAAACTCCGAAGAGCTACCGTGCCACACTCTGGCTCGGTGCAAACTCTCCGAGTCTCGATATAGAAAATGTCGACTCTATTCAGGAAGTGGCGCCTTTTAGCCAGGAGCAGGTCAAAGAGGTACTGAGTTCACTGGAGGGTGAGCTCACCTACTACCCTCCCAAGTTCTCTGCCAAAAAGATCGGGGGAAAGCGTGCCTATGAACTGGCACGCGAAGGCAAAGAGGTTGCGCTCAAAACGATCACCTCTACGATCCATAAGATCAAGTTCATACACTATACCCACCCCTTTATACATTTTGAAGCAACGGTAAGTGAAGGTACCTACATTCGAAGCCTCGGAGCCATTATCGCGGACAGACTCGGTGCTGATGCGACGCTCTCCTCTCTGCACCGTATTCACGAAGGGGCATTCAGGTACGAAGAGGAGAGAGCCGTCAATCCCTTCACACACCTTGCCATCCCCACCAACCGCTACATCGGGGATGAGAACTATCTGGAGCTCGGCAAAAAACTCTCTGTGGACTATTTTGAGACAAAAAAAGACGGCACCTATCTGATAGAGACCTCCAACTTCTTTGCCATCATAGAGATCAAAGAAGGTAAAGTCAGTTACAAGCTGAACCGCATACCAAAGTTTGAGGAGAGTGTATGTACCGGATAAAAGCCCATGCCAAGGTCAATATCTTTCTGAAGATCACCGGGCACAGAGGGGGATACCATACCCTCCTTTCACGTTTTATGCGAGTCGATGCGCTCTATGATACGATCGCTTTCGAACCGTGCGTCTGCGAAAATTTTACGATAGAGGGATGCGATGGGGTACCGCTGAAGTCCAATACGATCTATAAAGCTTATCAGGGTCTCAAAACCTATACACAAAGCCCTGAACTGGAGAGCTTTTTCAGATCCCATAAAGTAGTCGTCACCAAACGTATCCCGAGCCAGGCAGGTCTGGGTGGGGGGAGTTCGGATGCTGCCGCATTTATGTGTCTCTGCAATGAGGTGTGCGGACTCAATATCGAGACAAAAACACTCTCGGAGCTGGGCAGCAAAATAGGTGCCGACCTCCCCTTCTTTATCCACAACTACCCCTCTGCCAATGTCAGCGGTTTTGGGGAGATCGTAGAGCCTTTTGAAGAGGCGACGCTTCAGTTGGAACTCTTTACCCCGGCTATCGGGTGCGATACCACAGAGGTCTATAAAACCTTCAAAAAACACCTGCTTGATAAGATCACCCCCTGCAGCTTTACCGGGTGGGAGAAGCTGGATTCAAGAACACTGCTTGAAACGATCGCCGACCCCGTGATCCTCAATGATCTCTATGCCGCGGCATTGATCGCCTACCCGGAGCTGGGAGAGGTACCGCAGGCCAAAGAGGGATGGTTCTTTTCGGGAAGCGGAAGTACGTTTTTTAAAATAAAAAACTAATTTCCAGTAAGCCCCATGCAAAACCTTATAAGGTTTTGGAAGCAAGGCATTTTTGATATACTCATAAGACTAAAAAGAGGGAGCATAACTTCTCCTCGTTCCCACTCTCCCGAGTGGGAATGCATACCCTAATTTAAAACTGAAATGGAAATATAATTTCACCGATAGGTGACATATCAGACATTTCCTAACCATCTAACGATGGATTATAACTTTTTTGAGTAATTAAAATGAAGTATGCACCCCAAGGGCACTTCCTCCCTTTGGTCAGGGCGCATTACGCCTCAGAGAGACGTAACGAGGGAAACAACAATATGACCCTGAGAGGTATTTGATGTTTCATCAACTCAGAGAGGAGAATAGCATGAAATAGTCTATTTTTTTATCTTTTTTAAAGGTGGAAACTCCCATCGAGACGATGGGAGCGAATCAAATATCAGCGAAACTTGGAAGATTCTGAATCAAGTTCAGAATGATAAATGCCTATCTTTTATGTTCTTTCACAATCTTTGAGTTTGGGAGTGTATATT
>JBEWPZ010000059.1:0-7613 GCA_047689535.1 Candidatus Sulfurovum kebritense
CCTGGGAAAGTGCTGACTTTTGCATATCACGGGCGTTTCCGCGGTCCTCCATTTCTGCCTTAAATAGGTCAAGATCATGTGCAAGCTTTGCCTCTTCATGTCTATTCTTCTCTGCAATAACTTTGAGTTGTGCGTCAAAACTTTTGAGCTTGCTCAGTTCTGTCTCTTCAAGCTTCTTTTTACCGGATAGATCAATCTCTACCCCTGTTTTGTCCTTGATGAAATCTTCTGCTTCATTCTTGGCCATCCCGATCACTTCATCTGCTATGAACGACAAGCCCATCTCTGCCAGTGTTGCTAAAATTGGTGCCATTTTATCTATCCTTTCTTTGACATTTTTCAAGTGTATGTAAGTCTTGTAGTGTTTGAAGCTTTTTAGCCTCTTTGCACTCGTGCGCTGTAGGTTTGTATGTTGATCCTGAACACCCAGAAATTAACAGAGCAATGATTGGCAATGATATTTTGTTCATCAACATGCGATATATCCCACATTTTTCATGTACTCATATGTCAAGTGGGCAAGTATGAGTGCAACAACAACGTCCTTGATTACCGATCTCACGTTGATTTTCTTATTGATTGTTCTTAGAATTTGTGCCATTTCTCTACCGCCTTATTGGTTACCTTGACAACAATCATGGATGATATTGCTATCACCCGGTTATAGTTCATTGAAGCCATGAAAGCGAGGAATATCCAGAAGTATGTTCCGAGGTCCTTAATGTGGGCATTGAAACCGTCTTTACCTGCATAGAACACTATCCCGGTGAGAGCTACAGACATAAGTACTGAGAATGGTAGATTAAGAAGAGATCCCCAAAAGTCTTTTTTGTATGCTTTAATCGTGAACTCTTTTCCTAGATATGCAAAGCCTCCTATGATACCGACCGTAAGCACCATTGCAATATCCTGATCGGTTGTGAACATTGCTACTATACTGGCAAGTATTCCGGCTTTTGCACCGGATACAATACCCCCGGCACCCGTTGTAATTGGCTCCGCCATATCAGTCAACCCTCACTATCTTTTTTGTTTTTGGATTAAAGTTGATACCGCTGCCACACTCACCGTTCAGGATAATTTCTCCTGCGTCTACTATTTCCCAGTCACAACACATATATGCCGTGATCGTTCCATCGTCATTTTTTTTGTATAGGCAGTGATTTGTTTTGTCGTTAAAGTGTTCCACAATTTCATCAAGCGATAGAATTGCATTGCTTACCATCTTCTGGCTCATTTCTTATTCCTTTTGTGTGTCTATTAAAAGTGTATATGAAAAAGTGAGCCAAAAATTAACTAGCTACTCTTTTGTGCCCTTTCCTTTGCGAACAGGTACCATGTCAGTAGATAAAAAATAGCTATTGCAGCAATGAATACGGTATTGCTTATGTGTACTTCGTGTACCGGACAGACATCAATAATTCCTCCAACAAATACAATTGTCAGCATTCCGGAAAGCAGGGTGACAAATGTGTCAAAGAAGTCCACGGTACCATTGAAAAACTTATCATACAGTTCTTTCCCGATAGATACTAAAATAACTACCACTGCAGCAAGCATATCCCCAAACAGATGAGTTGCTGCGTATCCTATTGCCATAATAATAACCGCATGGGCTACTTTGTCTTTGCTCTTTTTGATGTTTATTTTTTCCAGTAGATCATAAAATTTTTGTACCATTACAGTGCTCCTACTATTTTTCCTTTTGATTCAAGTGCCAGTGTTACCGCCTCATCAAGTTCAGACACCAGCACTACATATACTCTATCTGTGCCTTCGACGGGATCTACCCCTTCAATAGGCTCTGCAAGCTTCCACCTTGTCTCAGTTTGCCCCCTGCGTTCTCCAATATGAACTGCAAGTGCCATATCATCCCGGCTTGTAGGATCTGCATAGAAGACTTTTCCTGATGCAGTAGTAACAGTCAGTCTATCCAATGTATCATCTTTAATGGCATCAAGATAGGCTTTATATTCGGGTGCAGTAGATTTCCATGCTTCAACATCTACTGGTACTTCTGCATAGCTTCTGATGAGTCTATCTTCATAGATTGGCTCTGTACCGACAACAGTAATACCATCTTCATCTAATATATCTTTAGTACCCACTTGTACTTGCTCTGTTTCAGCCATCCATGTATCAAACTCTACATAGTCGGGATTAGGTATCTGCTCATAGTAAAGCACCGTTGTACCATCTTCATCGAGTACAGCTTCACCGTCTATTTCTTTAGGGTAAAGCGTTTCATGTTCTGCTTTTCTAGCTTCTACCCATGCTTCATGTTCTAAGCCTTGTAGATAAGAACTTACAAACATATCAATTACATTTTCTGGTTTCTGCAGAGAGATTACTCTCTCTACATCTTCTAAGGATGATCGGACACGTCACCCCCTGGTCCGAGATCATACGCAACGCGTTCTTGAGTGTTCCCTGAGTCGCTGTATCCAGGTACTCCAGGGCCAAGTCTGCATTTGAGAAGAGCTGCATGCCAGCATCCCCTACATCACTTGTCCCTACCAGTGCGATCGGAGTCGTGCTCTCTACACTGATCGGTCTTGCCGCATCTACCGAGACACTTCCATTGATACCGTAATCCATTATGCTACCTCCTTCTTAGTAGTCTGTTTTGTCTTCTTGGTAGGATCTTTGACGATCCCTTTCGCCTCCAGCGCATCAGCAGTCTTCATGTCAAAGGTATCTGTCTCTCCCTTCTCATGCCAGATACCGTTTACGCTATGCCCTCGAGTAAACTCTACTTTTCTTTCTTTCATCGTTTGCTCCTAATTTGTGATTTCTCGATCATAACCCCACCTCCGTAAGCTCTCCAAGATACTTGTCTCTCACGATCGTGTTGATCTTCGACACTCGCTCGAACATTTTGTGCATCACAACGTCCATATCATCGAAATCTCCGCGCATCGTCACCTCTCCTGCATCTACCGCATCGAGGAATGCCTTGTTACGTGCCATGAACTCCTCTTTCTTTGCCGGGTCGATTGGGTTCGTGCCCCATGAATCCCCTGCGAAGCGTGAAGCAAGTACCAGAGTGAACTCGATCATCTTCATGGCATCAGCCATAAGGTCGTAGATGTCGCCCACATCATGCTCGATATGGAGTCTTGCATAGCTCTTCTGTGCGAGTACAAACTGCTGTTTTCTCAGCTCAACCTTTTCTGTATCAGACAACGCTACCGCGGTCGCCTGAAGCCTCTCATCCTGCACTATCTCCTCGGGAAGATACGCATAGTCCCACCCGTCGATGCTGCCAAGGTGTCTCGCACCTTCTCCTGCGATGTCAAGCGACAGTCCGCTATGCCCACTTTCTGTATACTTTTTGTATTTGTAGATCATTTTTTTTCCTTTCAAGTTGTTGTATAAAATATCCGAATGTCGCCGTTCGCTTTGCATTGCCGACGATGGACATCAAGCTCTCTGATTTCCCACGTTTTAAGGCTTTTGAAAAGTTATGCAGGCTTCTCTTTCTCAAAAACCTTGTACTCCTCCAAGTCCTAAAACCTACAAAATTCACACCTCTTTTTATCTTCTGTATCTTCCACTTCGACAGCACAAGTTTCAGCCTGTCTTTTAGCCACGACACGATCTTATCAAGCACTTCTTTTGCTTCTTCCCTGGACGAAAACCCGGTGAGCACACTGTCATCAACATACCGCACATAGTGCCTGATCTTGAGATGCCGTTTGACCCAGTGGTCAAATTGATTTAGATACACAAGCCCGAAAAATTGACTGAGCAGACTCCCTATGTGGAGGCCCTTGTCTCCATGTCCTACAAAACTCATCACAAGATCAAGCACCCTTGGATCATCTATCTTCTTTGCCAGCTGGCTTCTCAGTACCGCGTGGTCTATGCTGTAGTAGTACTTGCGTATATCGATCTGCAAGAAATACTCCTCTCCGCTGCACTGCCGCATCTGCTCCTGAAGTTTATCAGCGGCCCGATGCGTGCCTTTTCCTATCCTGCATCCGTAGCTGTCATGGATGAACCCACGGTCAAACATAGGATAGATGAGCATATAGATGGCATGCTGCACAACGCTGTCACGAAATGCCGGTGCCGCGATCTCTCTCTGCTTTGGCTCATAGATCGTAAATGTTTTTGGCTCCTGTGGATGATAGGTGCCGGAGAGTATCTCATCTCTAAGAGCTATGAGCTCTTGCGCTATGTTGTTTTCAAAGTCATGAATGCTTTTTTTGAACCGTTTTCCTCTGCTTGCATTTTGAAACGAAATGTAGAGCAGGTCCATATCCGCTATCTGTTCAAGTGTGACATGAGAATATGAAGTAGTCTCATTGTCTGCATATTTCGCCGAAGCAGGGGTAGAAATCCCTATATTTCCAGTCTCTACATCCGTAGTGTCAGGTAAGGAAAGATAGTCGCCGCCACGGAAACCCGTATTGTTGTTGGAGTTCGTGCGGTTGTTGTTGAAGTTACGCGCGGAAAGACCGGCATTCCCACCATTGTTCCAGTTGCCACAAGATTGCATTGTGATGACTACCCCTATGTTTATTTCTGTTTGAGTTTTTCAAACTCTGATTTGATCCAGCCGCCGATCATGGCGCCAACCTCATTGACAAGAAGGTTGAGAGCCATATATCTACGGCTCTCTTCGTTTTCATCTCGCTTTGCTTTTTCATTGTGATATTTGAAATACCCAAGTTCATAAGCAAGCTTCAACATCATCCTGAGCTGCTGATGCTTGGTATCAAGCTCTGTCAGGCTTGTCTTTTTGTGGTATCTCTTCTCACCCTCTACTATCAAATTGTATACGTCATACATCACCCTCCTGATCTCTTGGCTCAACCCGTACTTCTCATGCCGTGGAAAGTGGTTCAGGTTGACATTTGCCAGCTTGATGAGATCCGTCATCTTGTTCAGGATCACCGCTTCGCTATATCGTGTCGCACTCATTCCGTTCGCTCCCGCTCACTGCACAAAGCGACACGCTACGCGTAGGCGCCGCCACGGAAACCCGTAGTGTAGTGGGAGTACGTGCGGTAGTAGTTGAAGTGACGCGCGGAAAGACCGGCAGACCCACCAAAGTACCAGTAGCCACAAGAGCGCACAAACATGTTTTGTCTGTTGTACTTATAGATACCATCATTACCGAAGAGATTTGATCCTCCCAGTCCATCGATGTTTTTCGGCAGGATACCGCATAGGTCTCTTCCTGGTCCGCTTGTCGCATTGTCCAGGACTGCATTCACACCGTTGCCCCAGTACACCCATGCTCCTGCCGTGCTACCAAGCGGGATAGGTGCTGATACGAGATCGTATTTGTCGGCGATGTTGACTTCGGTTCCCCAGATACTCGTAGCCGTATCGAAATCTCCCGTAAGATCAGCCAGCGCTACAGACTGTTTCAGCACGTATATAGTGTCCTCAAGTATCTGAGTCGATGCAGTGGCACTTGTACCGAAGTTCGTGATACCGATGTCCACTTCCCACATACCGCCGTTGAGATCAGCAACACCGTTCGCACATCCATTATGTGTCGTCTTGGAAAACTCTCCAGCAGAACCTGTTTTCGGCTTGCCCGCTGCACCTGTATCCCCTGCCGTATCATAGACAACACTACTGTCAACACTGTCGGAGAGGCTCCCGTTGTTGCATCCTTTCGGGAAGTTATTCACTCCGGTTGGGTCGTACCAGGCACACTCTGTCGTACTCGTAGCCGCTTGCCCGTGAGCGATGGACGCGATCAGCAGCCAAGCCTTCATGAAGCTTGTACTTACGTTCCATCCAGCACCTCTGGCACGACACAGTGTCACAGCGTCATACAGTTGTCCGACACAGTCAGTCATGCCGCTTGAGTTTGTGTAGTTCGCGTCCGTCGTCAATGAGATCGGGATACCGTTCTTCACGGATACAGCGACATTGGCGTCGGTAGCTTTCTTCGAAGCCGTGTATTTGTCGATGAAGAACCCATCTTTCATGTACCCTCCGTCGATAAAAGCACGATGAAGCGCGTATCCGGAAGCATTCGCCTCCGCTTCATCTGAAAAGGCATAAGCAGGCTCTATATCGATCGCATTCGCACCATATTCAGCATAGCGAGGGCTATCTACATGTCCGATCCTGTACCATTTTCGCGCTGCGAAGCATACGATAGAACCATCTGTATAGATATAGTTACCGAACTCATCACTCCCTGGTGAGTTCGTCCCAGCCATAGGGGCAAGCCCTAACACTGCATACGGCACTGTCTCAGGACATGCCTCGATGGAGAAGCCTAGTTCGCCCGGCAAGGCTCTTTCGAGTGAGGTCATTGAGATGTAGTTTGCCAATTCTGCTGCTGCTGCCTGCGATATTGCTGCACTATCCTGTGCCGCCAATTCAGCCGACTCAGCTCTATCTGCAATCGAATCAATTGTGTTCAGCTTGTCTCTCTCGGCCTGAGACATGTGCATATCTGTATCGTTTTTATGCGTCAAAAAACTTTGCTTTTCTTCCGGAGTGGTATGCACGTCTCCATTTATAAGGTGGAGATCATAGCTGTCTTTTTCATCTTTGGTCATTACAGGCATTTTGCTATCCTTTTATTGCTCTTAATAATCTTTTTGGTGAATATTTGCAACCGACGCCAAGTGTTTTGATATGTGGCCTTAACACCTCGGTGCACGCTTCAGAGCAGAACATCTTTTCTTTTCCCTCTGTCACTCTAAAAAAAATAATACTGTATTTGACGAACTGAAATTTAAGTGAGATTCCGCATGGTCTAAATGCCGATAAAACCGCCCCTTTCATGTCGTATTCAAGCCCGGTAAATTTGTGACACTGCTCCCGGACCGATCTCTCGTCTGCCTCGATCGGTATCGTTTCCCATTTTCTGCTGTCAGAGGTGTCTATCTCCGGTCTAAAACGAACTCCGTTTTTAGGTGAAGCAGAGAAGCAGATCCCATCACTGAACTGAATCTCTGTGTGCACCCGGTTACTTAGCGTTGCAATGGCGATCACATAGTCGTATATGTCAGCGTCCGGGTTGCCGAATGCTTTTTTGGCGATTAGGTTCATAATGCTGCTATCTATATACCCTATACTTCGCCATGGTATGCAGGCAGCATAGCGATGAACTCGGCTTCAGTTGGTGGGTTGGTGAAATCAATGCCTGGCAGAATTACGTTTCTAACCTCTTCCCATACCTGCACGTTAAAAGCCCATATATCGATACAGAACTGCTGATGCGTATATCCGTCTACACCCATGTAGTTTGCACAGGAGTGAGCATCCTTGAACGATAGTCCATGTGCTTGATTATAAGCTTCAATAACATCTTGGATATGCTTAGCCGCCAAATCCTGACCTAAATTTTTATAGCCTTCTTCAGTCATAGGAGGGTTTCTAAGCGCATCAAATTCTTCCGCTGTAAGTTCCGACCAATCCGCTTTAACCAGTTCTTCTTGACCCTTGTCGATACCTCTTAGTGAGCCATCCGGTAATCTATAATGTTTCATTTATTCTCCTTATCTTAGTTCTGCCCAAGTAGATATTGACCCATGATGAGCTACAAATAAGTAGCTTGTCCCATCTGGTATAATAACACCTACTGAGCCTCTCACACTATCTATGTCGGAAAAATCTTCTACTGTAGTACT
>JBEWPZ010000060.1:0-7578 GCA_047689535.1 Candidatus Sulfurovum kebritense
TATTAATATTTTATCGAATTTTTGCTGATAGGTGATTAGTATTAAATAAACTTATATAGGCACCCCTGTAATAATCATTGATTATTGTCATGGTAAGGAGTAATCGTCTCCCGGGAATTTTATTTTAAACACTTTTTCACACTTTTTATCTCTTCTCTCAACCGTGTCAGAGTCTCTTTTCTTATCGTTTTTTGATATCTGAGCTGATGGTAGAGCCTGTTGACCTTTGACAGAGGAATACCTTCTGTCTGTTCAATACGACTGAAATACTGGTTAAGACTCTCGCCTGGAAGTTTTGTTATTCCTGATTTTTCAAGCTTTTGTAGAAGCGGTTTAAGTGTACACTGAACTGCATCGTTGCACTTTGCACGACTAAGTAGATACAGCATAAAGATCAGTAACGCAAGTAGTAGTATAAAACTTACGATAAACTTGATGAGAAACAGTGTATCAGTTTTTAGGTAGGAGAAGAGCTTTTTCTGACTTAGTGCACTATACTCCAGGATCCATGTATCGATCTGGTATTTGATGTAGTGAAGGTAGAGGTTGGCCTTCTCCCAACTGCTTTTTTTGTTTTGAAGGGTTCCTAGATTACTCTCTTGGCCTAGATCAATTTTAATAGAACTGGCAAACGCTGTGGCCTCTATCCGATGCCAGTAGCCATCGAGATAGACTTCGACCCAGGCATGGGCATCACTCTCCCTAATGATGAGATATTTTTCTATGCTGTCTGATCCATCCGGTCTGTATCCGGTTACGATCCGGCTTGGAATGCCGACCATTCTTGCAAGTGTGGTAAATGCCGCAGCAAAGTGAACACAGTATCCTTCTTTTGCTTCAAAAAGGAAGCTGTCAGTAGAGTTGTTCAGATCGAAGGGTTTAGGCTTAAGTGTATAGGATAGTTGCTGCTTTTTAAAAAATGATTGAATCGCTTCAAGTCTTTGACGAGGAGTGCTGAACTTTGTTTTAATGGTATCGGCTAGGATCTTTGACCTTGGATCACGCTCAGGATTGTAACGCAAAGCGACTTCTCTCAGCGTATCAGGTAATGGGCTTTTATAGTGTGATTGTATTATTGATTCTGCTTGATAGAGCAAGATATCCTTGATAGGCTTTGGCATTTTGCTTTCAAGGTGAAAGTCCAGTGTTGCTTTATCTGAAGGAGATACAGGTCGATCAAGCAGGTAGATCCACCGCTTGTTAGTAGGGTAGAGGGTAACCTTGTAGGCAATAAGTTCTCCTCTGGAAAAATCAGGGCTAGGTGATGCCTGTGATGACTTTAGCGGCTTCCAGATATTGTCTACTTTTTGATAGAGTACACTACCTCTGAAGTAGAGATGTTCTGCAGATGGGATTTTTTCTTTGAATCCTACCTCCATGACAATACGCTTTGAGGGGACAAGCAAGGCATTTTTATCCAGATACATCAGTCCATCATGTCCGCTTCTGTGTATCTCATCTCCTCTAAATCCATAGGTCGCATGTTCAAGCGAGATACGCGGGAAGAAGATAAAGAAGAGGATGACGATAGGCAGTGAAGCGATATAGAGTGTTGAAGAGATCCGTAAAGCGGTATAAAGATTGGTTTGCATGACTTGCCAGAGAAGCATCGTTGTCAGTATAAAAATCTCGAACACGACATAGATGAGCATCGGTATAGAGTGAAAGAAAAAGAGGCTCATCGCCAGTAGCAACAGAGGAGAGATCTTCAGGTAGAAGTTGACCTCTCTGGTTAGCCTTTGCAGGGATATTGCGACCAAAAGGAGATATATGAGGAGCTCCACAAAGAGTTTCAGCCGTGAAAGGCCTGCAAAGTTGAAACTGCCGTAGAGAGAAAAAAATATTGCGACTACTCCTATAGCGGTAATTGTTATGAGCGTGAGAACAGTAGGTTTCTTATCGATCAGCAGAAGTATCAAGACGAGTAGCAAGAAAAACAGGATCGGAAGCTTGATGAAAAATACCAATGGCAGCAAAGTAGCGATATAGGCAATATCAAGTACCCTTAAAGGGGTTGGCTTAGTAGAGAGCCAGTTTTTCAAGTATCTCATCTATGGACATCCTTTTTGAGTTCAAAGTTTGATGGGGCATCTCTACCTGAAACTCAAGATTTTGTGTTTCACACTCCAGTATCCAGTATGTAAGCTGTGACAGACGCTCTTCATCGCTCTTGCCTGCTTGATAAAAATCAAAGTTTAGCTGTTCCAGCGGTATCTCATAGGCAAACTTTTTCAGTGCACTCTCTCCTTTTGCCACGGAGGGCCAATGTATTTTGCTCAAAGGTGCACTACCTGTATAAAGAGTGATGCCTTCAAAATCACTCTCTTGGCCGTAACGTCCCTTTTGTCGGCTTAAAAATGTCTCTAAGCTGATACCTTTGGGACGAGGGTAGATCACTTTATCTACTGTGAGCTTTACCGGAAGTACGAAACGGATCGTAGCTAAAGGAAAGAGGCTTTGAATCCGGCACTCTCCTATATCCAATTTTCCTCTCTTCTCAGGTGTATGGGAAAGGGTGAGTATCTCTTTACTTTGTGCTTTGAGCGAGGGGATAAAAAGGCTTGTATGGATACATTTAAGCTGAAGGGCATAGCTTTCAGCACCCTTGTGATTTTTGAGGGCTAGGTAGAGGTGGGCCGTCTCGTTGGCAAAAAGTCGATCGGAGCCCTGGAATGAGAGTGAGAGATTTGCCATATTGACTATCCCCAAAGGTGAAGCAAGAAATGCTAAAGCAAAGACAAAAAAAAGGACGATATAGACCAGGTTGAAATTGTGCATATAGGCTTCAAGAAAGAGTCCAAAAAGCATCACTACGACCAGTAGTGAGCCAAGTGTTGCTTTTTGTTTCAGGCGCTTACGCGTCTGGCTGAGTGTTTGAAGTGATAACATCTCTAAGGCGCTCTATCGTTGTGATGCCCTCTTTGAAATGCAGTCTATGTAGACAGACATAAGGTGCAACCGCCGTCACATCATCAGGGATGGCATAGTCTCTTCCATGCAAATAGGCCCACGCCCTTGTCATTTGAGCCAGTGCCAAGGCGCCTCTTGTCGATAAGCCGTGTGTGAAATAGACACCGTTCCTGCTCAATGCGATAATGGCCTGCAGGTAGTCCAGTAGTGCATCGCTCATGTGTACTCTGCTGACAGCATCCTGTATCTCTTGGATCTCATCAAGTGTGATGTGAGTGTTCGGCGGTACTGTTTTTGATGTTTTTTGAGCGAGGATGTCCCTCTCTGCTTCATGGGCAGGATAACCGATACTCATCGCGCAGATAAATCTATCCAGCTGGGAATCGGGCAGCTTAAAGGTACCGACCTCTTCATAGGGATTTTGTGTTCCCATGACAAAAAAGGGTTGCTGAAGCTCATAACGTTCACCATCGATAGTGATACTATCTTCTTCCATCGCTTCAAGCAGGGCTGACTGGGTTTTTGGCATCGAACGGTTGATCTCATCCGCAAGCAGAAACTGGGTGAAGATAGGGCCTTTTTTAAAGACGAACTCTGATTGTTTTTGATTGAAGTAGTTGACACCCAGGATATCTGAAGGTAGAAGGTCAGAGGTGAACTGAATACGATTGAACTCGAGTCCAAGCAGTGAAGCAAGCGCTTTGGCAAGCGTGGTTTTTCCTACACCAGGGATATCTTCAACCAGCAGGTGTCCTTTGGCAAAGAAGGCAGCGAGAGCAAGCGTAATACTCTCTTCCTTCCCATGCAGTACAGATGCTACGGCCTTGACTAGAGGAGCAAATTTTGCATCCAGTTCATTCATTATTTCTCCTTGGGTACATCTTCACGGTGTTTACATTTAAGGCACTCATAGACCTCTTTACCGCGAAGTGTCTTTTTCCCCATCGTATAGTTGCACTCCGGGCACTTCTTGTCTACCGGTTCGAAGTTGGCGATAAACTTACACTTGGGATAGTTTGTACATCCAAAGAACTTTCCACGTTTTCCTTCTCTCTCCTGTAGTTTTCCTCCACACTCGGGACAGGGTACATCCAGTTCTCTCGGTGGGGTGAGAGGTTTGGCATTTTTACATTTCGGATAGGCCGAACATGCCAAAAATTTCCCGCGCCGAGACTCTTTGATCACCATCGGTGCCCCGCATTTGTCACACTTCTCATCGGTCTCTTCGGGTTGTTCTGGTTCGGTACCGTCGGTATTTTTGGTGTACTTGCATTTCGGGAAGTTGCTGCATGCGATAAATTCGCCGTAACGTCCTTTTCTCAGAAGCAGTTCGGAACCACACTTGGGACACATCTCCCCGGTAGGTATGGCTACCTTGAGACTCTTGATACTCTTTTTCCCCTCTTCGATCTTCTGCATGAATGGCGTGTAAAACTCTTTGAGTACCTTCTGCCACGCCTTATGCCCCTCACCGATCTCATCCAGTACCTCTTCCATATTGGAGGTAAAGTCGCTATCCACGATCTCCGGGAAATGCTTCTCCAGCATCTCTGTCACGGTAAATGCGACTTCTGTAGGGTGGATACGCTTTTTCTCGATCTCGATGTATTTACGCTGCTGCAGGATCGTTACCGTCGGGGCATAGGTACTTGGACGCCCGATACCCAGGGATTCAAGCTTTTTGATGAGGCTTGCTTCATTGTACCGTGCGGGAGGCTCTGTGAAGTGTTGTTCCTGCTTGATATCATCCAGGCTGACACTCTCTCCTTTTGTCAGTTCAGGCAGGAGTTTGTCTTTCTCCGTATAGCCTGTTACTTTGTAGAAACCGTCAAATAGGAGTTTTCTTCCGTTGGCTTTGAAGACAGATTTGTCGCCTTTGAAAAGGATGCTTTGCGATTCAAGCTGTGCTTCGGTCATCTGACAGGCAAGGAAACGTTTGTAGATCAAGAGGTAGAGCTTCAGTTCATCTCCGGAGAGATACTCAGCGGCCATTTTCGTATCGAAGCCTACATTGGTCGGACGGATCGCCTCATGGGCTTCCTGTGCCCCTTTGGATTTGGTGACATAACTCTTCGCTTTGGCAGGGAGATACTTCTCTCCGAAATTCTCCTTGATGTAGCTTCTTGCACTCTCTACAGCTTCTTTAGCGAGGTTCATACTGTCGGTTCTCATATAGGTGATGACCCCGGTAACCCCCTGATCGGTTTTTACCCCTTCATAGAGTTTCTGTGCGATCATCATGGTCTTTTTGGGAGAGAAACCGAGTTGGGTAGAGGCAGCCTGTTGTAGCGTTGAGGTCATGAACGGCGGAGGCGTCTTTGTCTTCCTTTTCGACTTCTCTATGGAGAGGACGGTAAAGCTTTCAGACTTTGCCGTAGTTGTGATCTTCGTGGCATCAGCTTCATTTTTGATCGTCAGCTTTTCGATCTTAAGCCCATCGAACTCATAGATGGAGGCATCGATATCTTTCTGGAACTTGGCATCGATGGTCCAGTACTCTTCGGGCTTGAAGGCTTTGATCTCACGCTCTTTGTCTACGATAAGCTTGAGTGTAGAGCTCTGCACCCTTCCTGCACTCAACCCTTTTTGGATCTTGTTGGCAAGCAGCGGGGAGAGCTTATATCCTACGATACGGTCAAGCATACGTCTGGTCTGCTGCGCATCGACGGAATCCATATCGACATGGCGGGGGTTCTCCAGCGCATGGGTGATCGCACTTTTGGTGATCTCGTGGAAGACGATACGGGGAAGCTCGGTAGGATTTTTCCCGATAGCCTTCGCGATATGGTACCCGATCGCCTCTCCTTCACGGTCCTCATCGGTCGCGATATAGATGGTCTCGGCCTCTTTGGCGAGTTTTTTTAGCTCTTTTACCGTCGGATTGGCATCTCTTGGGATGGAGTATTTGGGGACGAGATCACCCGTTTCATCATCAATCGTGATACCGAAAGTACTCTTGGGAAGGTCTCGGATATGCCCTTTGGAGGCGATCACTTTGTACTCTTTGCTCAGAAAGTTGGTAATGGTTCTTGCTTTCGCAGGTGACTCAACGATAATTAAATTTTTCATAGATACTTACTTTATAGCGTGGTTTGATTTTTTGGCATTGTAACACAAGTTAATTAGGAATTAGAAATGAGAAGTGAGGAATTGAGGTTTGCGGTGCGGTGGCTCCGCTTTTTATTTGCCGGCAGGAATGCCGGATATCAGGGCTGATTAAGGATACGGGGAAGGGTGATCCCTCTCTGGCTCTGATATTTTCCTTTTCGATCAGAGTAGGTGGTCTCACACTGCTCATCTCCCTCCAGGAAGAGTACCTGGGCGATACCCTCATTGGCATAGATCTTTGCTGGAAGCGGTGTCGTGTTGGAGATCTCTATTGTGATATGCCCTTCAAATCCCGGTTCAAAGGGTGTGACATTCACGATGATCCCGCATCGTGCATAGGTACTTTTTCCAAGACAGATCGCCAGCGTATCACTGGGCATCTTGAAATACTCGACCGTACGTGCCAAAGCAAAAGAGTTCGGCGGCACGATACAGATATCGCCTTTGTAGTCGACGACATTGTTCTCGTTGAAGTCTTTGGGGTCTACCACTTCCGCATTGATGTTGGTAAAGATCTTGAACTCATCCGCTACTCTGATGTCATACCCATATGAGCTAAGGCCGTAGCTGACGACGCCTTCGCCTACCAGCCCTTCACAGAAAGGGGTGATCATTTCTTCATTTAGTGATTTTTCACGTATCCACTTGTCGGATTTCAGTCCCATGGTTTTCCTTATTTTCTTATAAATTCAATGACTGCACCGGTGCGCATTTTCTTGAAGTAGTCTTTGAGTGCTTTTTCACGTTGTTCCTGTTGCCATTTCCCGGCAAGCAGTGGTTTGGCTTGTTCAAATGGTATTTGAGATTGGCCGTTTTTCGACTCTATCCTGTAGATGACGTATCGGTCTCCCGCATTGAGCGGTCGTGTAAATCTTCCTGCCGGTGTCTGAAGCATCATCTGAAGGAGGGTCGGGTTGAGGGTAGCGGTATCCATCTCCACAGGTTTCCCCTCAAGTCCCTTTTGTGTTCTTAGAAACTTTTCAAGCCCTTTTTGCGTAGGTGCACTGTACTCGATGACACTGATCGATGCAGGGATGATAAACTCATTACGGTGTTGCCGGTAGTACTCCCTCAGTTTTTCATCGGTTGCCTGCGGCATCTCCCTGGCCACTTTCCGGGCAAAAAACTTCTCTTTCTTCATCGCTTTTCGGATAGTGGAGCGGTATTGCGTCCATGAAGTTCCCTGTTCTTTCAAGACCTTCTGCATTTTAGGGACAGTGATATTGTTCTGTTTCGCGATCATCGCAATTTTTTTATCCACATCACTTTCGGGTATCTGAATATCCCTGATGGCGATCTGCTGAAGTCTGTCCTGTATCAAGATATCGATCGCCTCTTTTTTTGAGATATCCATCTGTTCTCTCACTGCACGGATCTCTGCAGTTGTGATCGCTTCGCCGTCCACGGTCACTGCGATGGCATTCAGTACTTTCGCTTCAGAGAGAGAAACAAGCAGGCTTAGTATAAGTATAATTTTTTTAAACATTAATTGATCAGTCCCGATATAAATTTTAAAAATTATAACATAAAGGGGTAAAATTATAGGGGTAGGTGATTTGA
>JBEWPZ010000022.1:0-32245 GCA_047689535.1 Candidatus Sulfurovum kebritense
CAGAGGGGAATTGCCCTTCGCCTTTTCAAAAACTCTTCACAGATAAATTTAGATACACTTGGGATAAAAGGGTTTTTGAATTAGCCTGTATGAAGGAGTTTAAATATGATCATATTGGTACTCACTCAAAAAGGTTTCCATGAAGTCATGAAACTCAAAGAGTCCGCCAATCTAAAGATTTGGGTCAATCCACGTATTCTCTCAAAAGAGGAGATCACTGACTATCAAAACCGTGGTATAGAAATCGCCGATTGTGCTTATGATATAGATGTCAATTCAGAAGATCAGGTCAACAGTGCTTTGAAAATGCTCTCTCAGAACCATCCCAATGAAGTGGTTTTTGTAGAGAGATAAAAGCCGTTACGCCTGCTTATTCGAAAACGCTTCGAAAAACATTCCGATCACTGTGCCTATCATCACAAGATAGGCGACAACTCTTGTGATTCCGGAGATCAAAGAGTCGTACGCCAATACGCCTAAACTATTGAAAATATAGTAAAAGTCATGATATGCATCGACACCCAGGAAAGACTTGTGTGCAGGCAGGATCGCCCCTTCATGTGCAGTAGACATATACCATGCCGTATAATCCATCGAGATACCCAGGATAAAAAGTCCTATCAGAAAGGCGATAGTGTTCCCTTTCTTTCTATAGTAGAGTGCGATTCCAAGCGGAAAGAGCCACTGAAATATCGTTCCCATACTCACCATCACAAACTTCGGACAGGGGAGGAGATAACAGACTCCGTGACCCCCTTCATGCACGATCCCCAATGTCTGATTGATAATGAACTGATAGATCATAAAAAGATATTCTGAAATGCCAGTGATATGATGGGGAGCAGTTGCGTAAGGTCTATACTCAATATAGAGAAATAAAAAAAGGGTGAAGAGTACCAAAACCGCCTTTTTGGCGTTACCGGTAGGGAGTTGTTCCTGTTCACTCTTCTCCTTATGGAAAAGATGAGTGAAGTTGGACTTTTTCAAAGATACTCCTTCATCATCATTCCCGATCTCAATCGGGAATCTAATGCAAACATTTTTTCAACATCCCGTTC
Source organism: Candidatus Sulfurovum kebritense (assembly GCA_047689535.1). Taxonomy (GTDB): domain Bacteria; phylum Campylobacterota; class Campylobacteria; order Campylobacterales; family Sulfurovaceae; genus Sulfurovum; species Sulfurovum kebritense. The sequence continues at coordinate 1,059 of JBEWPZ010000022.1, forward strand.
GCCCTGAGCTTGTCGAAGAGAAAAGAGTGCGAGTGCATGGTTCGACAGGCTCACCATGAACGGATACTCGATCAGGATCCTGATACAAGTTAGATGTCGCGAGGATCTACGATCTTTCCTGCGATCGCTGAAGCGGCAGCCACAGCCGAGTTCGCCAGATAGATCTCAGAGGTTCTTGCGCCCATACGTCCTACAAAGTTACGGTTGGTCGTTGCCACACAACGCTCTCCGTCACCGAGAATACCCATATATCCGCCGAGACATGCACCACACGTCGGGTTGGATACGACTGCTCCCGCTTCGATAAGGATATCCATCAATCCTTCATGCTGTGCCTGAAGCAGGATCTTCTGTGTCCCAGGTGTCACGATCATACGCGTATGTTTCGCTACACGTTTACCCTTCATGATCTCTGCAGCTACCCTGAGGTCCTCGATACGCCCGTTCGTACAAGATCCGATCATCACCTGATCGATCTTGAGATCATCGGCTACTGCAGTTTCAACCGGTTTACCGTTCTCCGGAAGGAACGGGTACGCGACTACCGGTGAGAGTGCTGCAGTATCGATCGTGATCGTTTGACAGTACTCTGCATCTTCATCGGCATAGTGGATCTTAGGCTCTGCTCTCAATCCGCCGTTTTCCGCTTTTCTCTCTTCTAGGTACTTGCGTGTTACATCATCTACGGCGAAGAGACCGTTCTTTGCACCCGCTTCGATCACCATGTTGGAGATAGAGAATCTGTCTGCCATACCAAGATACTGTACCGCTTCACCGGTAAACTCTATCGCTTTATAGAGTGCACCGTCCACACCGATCATACGGATAAGCTCAAGGATGATATCTTTACCATAAATGTGTTTGCCCGGCTTGCCTGTAAGCTCCACTTTGATCGTCTCAGGCACCTTGAACCAGTTACCGCCGGTGATCATACCGAATGCCAGGTCCGTACTTCCCATACCCGTTGAGAATGCACCCAGCGCTCCATGCGTACAGGTGTGAGAGTCTGCACCGATGATGACATCGCCAGGAACCACAAGCCCTTTTTCCGGAAGCAACGCATGCTCGATACCCATGTCCTTCTCATCAAAGAAGTACTTTAAATCGTGTTTATAGGCAAAGTCCCTACTGATCTTTGCCTGGTTTGCCGAAGCGATATCTTTCGCCGGGATATAGTGATCCATTACGATACAGAAGTTGTCCGGTCTTGCCAGCTTTATCGCCCCGCTCTCTTCAAATGCCTTGATGGAGATCGGTGTAGTAATATCATTACCGATAATCATATCGATATCTACTCTTACGATCTCTCCAGCTTTGACTTCATGTCCTGCATGCTCTGAAAAGATCTTCTCTGTAATAGTTTGTGCCATTTATATTATCCTTCGGATAGGACGTTGTCCCCTAAGTGCTTTTGTCTCTCGCAAAAAACTTGCCGTTCAGGCAACTTTTTTACAAGAGATTGCTGACACTGGGTCAACTTCAGCATTTGACTCGTACGACTGGTCGCACTGTGATACGCCTTGCTGAATCCTATGAATATCATTTTATTTTATCGCGAATTATATCGAAATTTTTTTATGTTTAAATTCCTTTAATAATAATCTCTGTTGTTCGAACGACCTTGAAAGCGAAGCGATTCGAGAGAACAACGATTTTTTGCTTCGTTTTTTCTCCTAGTGAAGCGTAGCGGTGACGAAGTCATCACTCTCTTTGAGAAAAAAATGAAGAGAAAGATTACTTTCAGCATCATGATATTGCAAACAAGTTTGCTATAATCCCACTATGAAACTTTTTGAGCTTAAAGCAATTGCAAATCACTTAAACAACTTTACCTTTATCAGCCGTGCAAGACGCGTGGAAGACAACACTATAGAGCTTGTGTTTGATAAAAAAGAGAGCTACTTTTTCAATATGACCCGAGGGCACAGCTTTGTCTACAGAGCACCCTCTCAACGGCCGATTCAGAGTTATAATGCACCATTTGACGGCCTGCTGCACTCACTGCTTGCAGCCAGTAAGATCTTCTCTATCGAAGTGCCGGGGAACGACCGTATACTGCGTATCAAAGTCGCCCCCAAAAGTTCCTACAAAGATCAAACCGTACTGCTTCAGCTGGAGTTTACCGGGAAAAATACCAATGCCATACTTTTGGACGAACACGAAATCATTATCGGGGCACTTAGACATATTGATGCACAGAGTTCTTTCCGTGTGATACGCCCCGGCGTAGAACTGCTTCCTCTGCCGCCGTTTGAACGAAAAGAGGAGCCGGGAGAACTACAAAATGTCGATGCATTCCTGGAAGAGCAGTATACGCTGGTTCAGGCAAAAAAACTCAAAGAACTGAAAAAGCAGAAGCTTGCCGCTACACAAAAAAAGATCGATAAACTCGACCGGCTCATTGCCAAACTGCCAAGCGAAACAGAGCTTGAGGAAGAGTCAGGAAAATTCGCCAACTATGCTAACCTCATCCTCTCAAACCTCTACCAGCTCAAACCCTACGATAAAAAGCTGGAGACCTGTGACTTTGAAGGAAACCAGGTAACCATCCCTTTCCCAAAAGGCGTGAAGACCAACAGAGTCTCGGACCACTACTTCAACCTCTCCAAGCGTGCCCGAAACAAAGCCAAAAATATCCATATCGAAAAGCGTAACCTCGAGAGTAAAAAAGCGTTTTACGAAAATATCTACTATGCCCTGGAACAAGCGACTACGCCCTATGAACTGGAACTTCTCGTGCCGAAGCGTGCCAAATCCCTCAGAAAAAAGGAGAAACTAAAGGAGGGGGAGCTCTTCTGGATCGAAGACTATAAAGTACTGGTCGGACGCAACAGCAACGAGAACCAAAAACTACTCCAGCTTGCCAAGGCCAATGATGTCTGGATGCATGTACGGGATATCCCCTCCTCTCATGTCATTATCCGAACAGACAAACAAAATCTGCCCGAATCGGTCCTTGAGGCTGCGGCAAAACTCTGTGTGGACTTCTCGGTAAAAAACCCCGGGGACTATGAAGTCGACTATACCAAACGTAAATTTGTCAAAGTCCAGGAGGGTTCCAACGTTCTTTACAATAAATACGACACGATCCGTGTCACCAAAGAGGGTGTAGAAATCAGAGTATAACTCACCATTTGATATAATATCCCCATATTAACATCAGGGAAAACAGATGCTGGAAAACCAATCAGAATTTCAAAAACGTGTGATCACCGGTATTGGACTTGTCGCTTTAGTACTACTTATCGGTTGGATCGACAACTTTACACTTACCTGGGCCTTTTTAGGTTTGGTATATATTATCGCTTTTTTTGAAGCGATGAGACTCTTTGGACTTCGATCCAACAGCGCCTTCTTCTGGGCAGCTTTTATCTGGATCGTTACCTACTTCTATCCAAACCCTGATGACCTCTTCTTCTTTGTAGCCGTGATCTTCGGTGCCTCTATTGCCTATTTTCACAACTTCGATAAAAGACTGATCCTGCCGTTTCTCTATCCTGTCAGCGGTATGCTCTTTATCCTGATGCTCTACCATGACTTTGGTATCATGACAATGCTATGGCTCGTGATCACCATCACGTTGACCGACACAGGGGCCTACTTCACCGGTAAAAGCATCGGAAAGACCAAGTTCTCGGACACTTCACCGAACAAAACACTCGAGGGGGTCTTTGGTGGTCTTTTCCTGGCAACATTGATCGGAAGTGTGATCGGTGCGTATGTCGTACCGCTCTGGATCGCAGTAGTGGTCACATTCATCACTGCGACTGCCTCAGTATTCGGTGACCTGTTTGAATCCTACCTCAAACGCGAAGCGGGGGTTAAAGACTCCGGAGATATCCTTCCGGGGCATGGCGGCGTACTTGACCGTATTGATGGATACCTTTTTGGTGCGATTATGATGTTGATCTCGATGAGAGCATTGATCTGACCATGCAGAGCATTGTACTCTTAGGTTCTACCGGCTCCATCGGAGTCAATACACTGATCATTGCCAAGCGATACAATATTACGATCGAAATACTGGTAGCAGGGAACAATATAGACCTGCTCAACCAACAGATCGCGGAACATCACCCCAAAACCGTTGTCATCGCCAATGAAGCGGACAGGGCAAAGGTAAACCACCCTGATGTCCGTGCAGGTGCAGAAGCGATCCTTGAGGCTATCGAAGAGAGTCGGAGCGATACAGTGGTCAATGCCCTTGTGGGATATGTGGGGCTGGCACCTACACTTAAAGCAACCAGCCTTGGGAAGAGAGTCGCGCTGGCCAACAAAGAGTCACTGGTCGTTGCAGGAGAGTTTATCGATATGTCTCTGATCACCCCGATAGACTCGGAGCACTTCGGGCTCTGGTACCTGATGAATGACCGTCCCCTCTCCAAACTCTATATCACGGCAAGCGGCGGAGCATTCAGGGAGTGGGAGATCGAAAAGATGCACAATGCACGCTTTGCCGATGCCCTCAAACACCCCAACTGGTCGATGGGAGATAAGATCACCATCGATTCGGCAACCATGACCAATAAACTCTTTGAACTGCTGGAAGCCAAGTGGCTCTTTGATACGACCGATATCGATGCCCTGATCGAAAAGAAGTCCATTATCCATGCCTTGGCTGAGTTCAGAGACGGCTCTACGACTGCGCATTTCGCCGGTGTGGACATGAAGCTGCCTATTGCATTTGCCCTGCTTGGTGAGGTGAATGAGCCTATCTTGCCTCCGACCGACCTTTTAGGCATAGGTGCTATGGAGTTCCTTCCTATCGAAGAAGCACGTTACCCAATTTGGCAGATCAAAGAGCATATCCTGACAAACCCGCATCTGGGAGTCATCGTCAATGCAGCCAATGAGGAGGCGATCAAGGCATTCAAGTCTGAAACGTGTACCTTCTTTGGTATGAGCGAGATAGTGCTGGATGCCTATAAGAGATTTGAAAACTTCAAAGCCAAAAATATCGAAGAGATCATTGCGATAGACAGAGAGGTAAGAGACTATGTCAAATAAAGCGTTCAGTGTTCAGTGTTTAGTGTTTAGAAATAAAAGCATTGCAATGCAATGCAAACCAACACTCCTCACTCCTCACTCCTTACCCCAAGGGCACTTGTCACTTCGTTCGGGCGCACTTCTCACTCGAGATAAGGGGTTCCAATGAAACTCCTTATCTTGCACGGCTGGGGAGGGAGTGATGCCCCGCACTGGCAGGCGGAACTTGCGGCAGAGGTTGCCAAGAACTACGGAACGGTCTCATTTCCCCTGCTGGATCATTGCCACTTTCCAAATAAAAACCGTTGGATCAGACAGGTGAAACAGATCATCAAAGAATTTAACCCCGACACCGTCGTCTGCCACTCACTGGCAAACACACTCTGGTTCTGGCTCTGCGAGGAAGAGAAGATGCCTACCGTAGAACGGCTCTTTATGGTCTCGCCGCCCAGTCTCAATACAGAAGAGAAGACGATCAGAACCTTCTTCCCTGCACCGATGCCGACCTCCCTTCATGCCAAAGAGGTCCGGATGATCGTCTCGGACAATGATCCCTGGGTAAGCGTAGAAGAAGCCAGCAATGTTGCATCCCATTATGACATACCGTTGAGCGTCATTGAAAACGGAGGACATATCAATGAAGACAGCGGGTATGGGAAATGGGAATGGATAGAAAATTTGGTAATGGAGAAGAACGATGTTAAATAGTAGAGAGCAGTTAGCAGATAGCAGGTCAGGTATGTTTTACTCTTGTAAAACTTTTATTTTTACACTAGAAGCATTGCGTCGCGATGCAAACAAAACCTACTACCTCCTATCTCCTATCTCCTATCTCAATAGAAAGGTACATTTATGATCCTTTCTATTGAAAGCAGCTGTGATGACAGTTCAATAGCGATCACAGAGATAGCAACCAAAAAGGTTCTCTACCACAAAAAGATCTCCCAGGAGGCTGAACACTCCTGTTATGGAGGTGTCGTACCTGAACTTGCTTCCAGGCTGCATGCCGTCACCCTTCCAAAAATCCTTGAGGAGACCAAACCCTACTTTGACCAACTCAAAGCAGTGGCCGTCACCAACCAGCCCGGTCTTGGGGTCACACTCCTGGAGGGAATCGCTATGGCCAAAACCCTGGCATCCCTACAGAAGATCCCCCTGATCTCTGTACACCACCTTAAAGGACATATCTACTCGCTCTTTATCGAAAAAGAGACCACACTGCCTCTGCTGGTCCTGCTTATCTCGGGAGGACATACCCAGGTGATACGGGTAGAGAGCTTTGAACATATGGAGATACTGGCGACCAGTATCGATGACAGTGTAGGAGAGAGCTTCGACAAAGTAGCCAAAATGATGGGACTGGGGTATCCTGGAGGTCCCCTTATCGAAGCACTTGCACTTCAGGGAGATGAAAACCGTTTTGACCTGCCCGTACCTTTACGCAACTCCAAACTGATCGCCTTTTCCCTCTCAGGACTTAAAAATGCCGTACGTCTGGAAGTAGAAAAGCTCGGAGGTCCTGAAGGAATGAGCGAACAGGACAGGTGCGATCTTTCAGCCAGTTTTCAAAAAGCGGTCAAGCTCCACCTCCTGCAAAAAAGCAAAAAGATCTTCAAGTCAGAATCGATCAAAGATTTTGCGATCGTAGGAGGCGCTTCGGCCAACAAATATATCAGAGGAGCCTACCAAAAACTCTGTGATGAATTTGGAAAAACTCTCCATGTAGCACCGCTAAAATACTGTTCGGATAATGCGGCAATGATCGGTAGATATGCACTCGAAGCCTATGAGAAAAAAGCGTTTATCGACCCTTATGAGATCGACATTGTTGTCACCAAAAAACAGCAGGCAGGAATGCTCCTGTAGCCTCGTTCGCTCCTATTTTACAACTCTCCCGAAGAGTTGGGCTTTTACACGTCATTTCTAAGCACTTTTTAGCTAAAATATATACTATTATAACCCCAAAAAACGGAGTGCAAAATGGCAGAATATGGTGCTGGTAATATTAAAGTCCTTAAAGGTCTTGAAGCGGTAAGAAAAAGGCCGGGGATGTATATCGGTGATACCTCTGAAAAAGGACTTCACCACTTAGTCTATGAAGTCGTCGACAACTCGATCGATGAGGCGATGGCAGGCTACTGTGACACGATCAAAATCACGCTCACAAAAGAGGGTTCGGCGATCATCGAGGATAACGGCCGTGGTATCCCCGTCAAAGAACACCCTACAGAAAAAGTCTCTGCAGCGACAGTCGTACTGACTGTCCTTCATGCCGGAGGAAAATTCGACAAAGATACCTACAAAGTCTCAGGTGGACTGCACGGGGTTGGGGTCTCTGTCGTTAATGCACTTTCCAAAAAACTCGACATGACGATCTTCAAAGACGGGCAGATTCACACACAAAGCTTCCAAAAAGGTCTCCCTGAGGCACCGCTGGCATCAGGTGACACGACAAGAAAACACGGAACCAAAATCGAATTCTGGCCGGATGATACGATCTTCACTGAAACGGTAGCGTTTAAAAAAGAAGTTTTGATGAAACGTTTCAGAGAGCTTTGTTACCTTAACCCTAAGATCACTATCGACTTTAGAGATGAGAGAGACGGAACAAAAGAGCTCTTCCATTTTGAAGGCGGTATCCGTCAGTTCGTTGAGGATATGAACACAAAAGAGCCACTCTCTACGGCACAGTTCTTCAGTGGACAAGCAGATGATATCGAGATCGATATTGCGATGATGTACTGCCAGGCGGACAGTGAAAAAGTACTCTCTTTCGTCAACAATATCAAAACGCCTGAGGGTGGTACACACGAAGCAGGATTTAGAGCGGGGCTTACACGGTCTCTTGCCAGCTATATTGCCAAAAATGCCAACGCCAAAGAGAAGAGCACCAAGATCACAGGTGATGACTGTAAAGAGGGGCTCATCGCCATTGTCTCTGTACGTGTCCCTGAACCACAGTTTGAAGGGCAGACCAAAGGGAAATTGGGTTCAAGTTATGTAAGACCGCTCGTCCAGAAACTCTTCAGCGAAAACTTCAACAAGTACATGGAAGAAACTCCGATCGAAGCCAAGGCGATCATGGCACAAGTTCTGCTTGCCGCACGTGGACGTGATGCAGCGAAACGGGCAAAAGACCTGGTAAAACGTAAAGATAATATGAGTGTCGGTACACTGCCGGGAAAACTGGCAGACTGTCAAAGCAAAGACCCTGAAGCATCCGAGATATACCTGGTGGAGGGTGACTCTGCGGGCGGTTCGGCAAAACAGGGCCGTGACAGAGTATTCCAGGCGATCCTTCCACTCAAAGGTAAGATCCTGAATGTTGAAAAAGCCCGACTGGAGAAGATCCTCAAATCAGATGAGATCAAAAATATGATCACGGCACTTGGTTGCGGAATCGGAGATGAGTTCGATGAAGAGAAGCTGCGTTACCATAAGATCATTATCATGACCGATGCCGATGTAGACGGTAGCCATATTCAGACCCTTCTCATGACTTTCTTCTTCAGATTCCTCAGACCGGTGATAGAGAATGGATACCTCTACTTGGCACAGCCACCGCTCTACCGTTATAAAAAAGGGAAGAATGAAACCTACCTCAAAGATGATGTAGAGCTGAACAACTTTCTGATTACGAACGGCATCTCTGCGATAGAGAGTCATACGATGGGAGATAACGATCTTATCGATCTGTTCAAACTTGTCGGACACTACAAAATGACCCTTAAGGATCTAGAGAACCGTTTTGCCCTGCCGGAAGTCGTACGCTATATGATCGAGAACCCTGATATCATCGGGGCATCTAATGAGGCACTCTTCCAAACCATCGAAGCCTATATCAATGAGCTTGGATACAATATTCTCAACAAATCGATCACAGAAGATCAGATCCATATGTATGTGCAAACTAATGATGGGCTCGAAGAGTTTATCATCGATGACATACTCTTTACCAATCCGCAGTACAACAGTGCGATCGATATCTATAAACGTATCAAGAACCATATTACAGAAGAGTTTGCAGATCAGGATCTGCTTGAGCTTTTCGAACAGATTGAGAGTAGTGCAAAAAAAGGTGCCTATATCCAACGCTACAAAGGTCTGGGTGAGATGAACCCGGAACAGTTATGGGAGACGACCATGACGCCTGATAATAGAAAACTGCTTCAGGTGAAGATCGATGATCTGGAGAGTGCAAGCGACACCTTCACACTCTTTATGGGTGATGAAGTTGAACCAAGACGTAACTACATCGAAACCCATGCAAAAGATGTAAAACACCTGGACGTATAATGCTCTTATCCGAACTTGAGGAACGGGGAAGACGCTTTAAACTTGCGCTCAGGGCAGCCATTCCTATTCTTCTATTGGTAGGACTGGTCTTCTACTCAACATACTTCAAGGGAGAGATCATCGATCTCAATTTTGAGAATAAACTGCTGATCGCTGCGATCGTCTTTATCTCCGTCTATTTTATCTACTTCTTTTTGGAACGTAGTGTCGAGGAATCACTGGTAGACCCTGTCACACATGGCTTCAATGAGACTGCATTTTGGGAACAACTCAAAAAGAAAAAACCCAACGCTTTAGCACTGCTTATTGTTGATAACCTCGTGTCGATCAACCAGAACTACAGCAATGAACAGATTGATCTTCTCCTCTATAACTTGATACATAAAATCAACCATTTTTTACGAGAAAGAGGTATCACTGATCCACTGATTGCCAGACGCTACGGAGCGGAATTTCTTATAGGTTTGGATAGTGTTGATGAACCTATTACTGATATTATCAATACCTTTATCGATAAGTATAGTACGATTGACAATATAGAGTTGGATTACAAGTATGCCGTGATTACCAATCCTGATCTCATCCAGGAAAAAGATATCTCAAAACTGAGAAATATTTTAAATGCGAACGATAATAAAGAGACATACACCACAGACATAGTCAAAGATGCCAAAGAGTATAGTGAGACTGAACAGACCGTTATCAATGCTATGAAAAAAGATGATCTTTCACTCTCTTTCCGTCCGCTCATCAACCTGCATAGCGATAGGGTAGACATCTATGAAATTGCGGTCAAATTGAAACACCCCACAAAAGAGGATATTCTACCACGGGTCTTTCTCCCTATTATCAACAAAATGGGATTGGGAAGGGAATATGATATGATCCTACTCAAACATGTAGTGAAACTGCTCCCTCTGATCGATGATGATATCGCTTTGACCTTCAATCTTTCGCCTTTTTCATTGAGAGACAAACAGTTTCAAGACCAGTTCTTCAAACTGATCGAAGCATCGAAGATCGATGCATCAAGACTCATTATTCAACTCTACGAGAGAAAGACACACCACAACCTGAGCGGATACCTTAGAACGCTCAAACAGATACGCGCACAAGGTGTACGTATCTGCATTGATAATTTTGGTGCATCCAATGCCTCTATGGAGTATATGAAACACTTCTCTTTTGACATGATACAATTTGACAGAGATTATGTTACCAAACTCTCAGACAGAACAACCCATGCTATGTTGGACTCACTCATAAAGATGTCCAAAGAGCTTGGAATCACCACTGTCGCGAAATGGGTAGACAAAGAGCAACAAAAAAAAGAACTCAAATCACTCGGGATCGACTATATGCAAGGATTCGGTATAGGAAAAGCGATTGATGAGTACCAACTGATAGAACAATACAATAAAGGAAACCAATGAAATACGGAGAAAAAGAGATTCGAGAATTCGATATCAACGCCCAGGAAAACTTCTGGCCCAATGAGCATGAAAAAAATTATACCATCAATATTGAACTCCCGGAGTTTATGTGTATGTGCCCAAGATCTGGATATCCTGACTTTGCTACGCTCAAACTCTCCTATCAGCCTGACAAAACAGTGATCGAACTCAAGGCACTCAAACTCTATATCAACGCATTTATCCACAGATATATCTCCCATGAGAATGTTGCCAATGAGATCTACGATACACTCTACAGTAAACTTCAACCAAAGTCCATGAAGCTCATCGCTGACTTCAATCCGCGAGGCAATGTACACACCGTCATAGAGATAGACAGCGAAAAGAATTAAGCAAATAATCGGTCTAAAGCAGAGGCAAAGCTTTTTCCCTTCTTAGTCCCGCAAAAGCTGGTGGGCATTTTATCCGCTATAAAGAAGAGAGGATCAATGCCTCCCACGCCGGCTAAAGTAAAATATGTCAATGTGACATATATCTATCACTTGCTCAAAAAATCTATTATGATATCTCAAAAGGAGTTGCATGATAGATTTTTTAGAAGTGAGTGAACGTATCCGCACTATCCTACATTCTCAACTGAAAAAAGAGAAGATTTACGACAGAGATATTGCACACGCTCTCAAACTTGATCCCCAATACTATGCCGTAATTAAAAAACGCAAAAAGGTCCCTTATGAAGCAATCGCACTCTTTTGTCAACAGCACAAAGTAAGTATGAACTGGATACTTTTTAACCAGCCTCCAAAGTTATTTGACAATAAGCGCATAAATCATCATAAAACGAACGAATAAGAGGAGTTGAGATATACAGATCAAAGATAGCTAAAGAGCACTCTTTTATGCACTTCTGCTACAAGAGTCCGTAGAAGAGGCACTTGCCCCTCGGATATGTACACTGTGTGAATTACAACTTGATAAAAAGGAAGAACTTCTTCTCCTCCGTCGATTTCCCGAATCCTATTACTTCCACATCATTGTACTGATGATTGACATTAAGCCTAACCTCATACATCATCTTATTCATATCCAGGATCATTAGAGGCTTGATCAGCTCACCGATCGTCAGCAGTTCGGATGAACCATCTATCTTTAGTATCAATTTTTTCTTCTCTTCATCCAGAGCAAAATGGTTAAGCCCCGCTTCCCCACCATAGATCAGTTTCTCCGGATTATTGGCATCCTCTTTGAGCAGCATGGCATGAACCGTAAAATCAGGCTCATTGCCTATCTCTACCCTGATATCTTCGATTAGGTCGATAATGAATTTCATAAAATCCCTTTAAATACTATACTATTTCTATTAAATATAAAAATAAGATAATATTCAAAAAATCCTTTTATATAGTGATTTAGGTTTTGTAGGAGTTTTTTGTAGGTTTGAAGGTTATGAAGAAGAAGCGTACACTCACTACGTGACTGATACACTCCTTCAACGATGCAGGAAAGTCCTGCAAAAAATTAGCCGTTTCTCTTTTCGATAATCTCTGCAGCAACATTTGACGGTACTTCATCATAGTGATCAAATTCCATTGCATATGTCGCACGACCCTGAGTCATCGATCTAAGGTCAGTTGAGTAACCGAACATTTCTGAAAGTGGTACGAACGCATTCACGATCTTGTTACCTGCTCTGTCATCCATACCAGAAACATTACCTCTTCTTTTCGCGACATCACCGATCACGTCACCCATGAACTCTTCCGGTACTTCAACTTCAACTTTCATCATAGGTTCAAGGATCACTGGGTTCGCTTCTCTACAACCCTCTCTGAATCCCATAGAACCAGCAAGTTTAAACGCCATTTCAGATGAGTCAACATCGTGGAAAGAACCATCGTACAGTGTAACTTTCACATCTTCTACAGGATAACCAGCCTGGATACCTCTACCCATAGCTTCCTGGATACCTTTATCAACAGGTCCGATGAACTCTTTAGGAATAACCCCACCTTTGATCTGATCAACGAACTCGTAACCGGCACCAGCTTCTTGTGGCTCGATCTTGAGGTATACATGACCGAACTGTCCACGTCCACCAGACTGCTTCGCGTATTTATACTCTTTGTTTACCGCTGTTCTGATCGTTTCACGGTAAGCAACTTGTGGCGCACCGACTTCTGCTTCTACCTTAAACTCTCTTTTCATACGGTCAACAAGGATCTCAAGGTGAAGTTCACCCATACCAGAGATGATCGTCTGTCCGGACTCTTCATCTGTAGCAACTCTGAATGACGGATCTTCTGCAGCAAGTTTACCAAGTGCAATACCCATTTTTTCCTGGTCAGCTTTTGTTTTAGGCTCAACCGCAACAGAGATAACCGGATCCGGGAAGTCCATTCTTTCAAGAACGACTTTATCTTTGTCTGAACAAAGTGTATCACCAGTTGTTGTTGATTTAAGACCAACAACCGCACCGATCTCACCTGCGTAGATAGCATCAACTTCTTCACGCTTGATCGCGTGCATCTTCATAATACGACCGATACGCTCTTTTTTATTCTTAGTTGAGTTAAGCGAATATGAACCAGACTCAAGAACACCTCTATAAACACGGATGAATGTCAATTGACCTACAAACGGGTCAGTCATGATCTTAAATGCAAGTGCAGCAAACTCACCGTCATCAGTAGACTCTACTTCAACTTCAGCCTCTTCATCATCCATCATTGTACCCTTGATCGCCGGAGACTCTACCGGTGACGGAAGGTAATCTACAACAGCGTCAAGAAGTGTTTGAACACCTTTGTTCTTAAATGCTGTACCGACTGTCATAGGAACAATGTGCATCGCGATCGTCGCAGCTTTTATCCCTGCTTTGATCTCCTCTTCAGTTAACTCTTCACCTTCAAGGAACTTCTCCATAAGCTCTTCGTTACCATCAACAGAAGAGATCTCTTCTATCATCTTTTCACGGTACTCATCAGCTTGATCCTGAAGCTCAGCACGGATCTCTTGCTCAGCGTATGCTGAACCCATTGCAGCTTCAGCATCCCATACGATCTCTTTCATTTTAACAAGATCGATCACACCTTCAAAGTTCTCTTCAGCACCGATAGGAAGCTGAATAGGAACCGGGTTACCTTTCAGTCTTTCACGGATCTGTCTCTCTACTTCGTAGAAGTCTGCACCAGTTCTGTCATACTTGTTCACAAATACGATAGATGGTACACCGTATCTGTTTCTCTGTCTCCATACTGTCTCAGATTGTGGTTGAACCCCACCTACTGCACAGAATACAGAAACCGCACCGTCAAGAACTCTCATTGAACGCTCAACTTCGATCGTAAAGTCAACGTGGCCTGGAGTGTCGATAATGTTGATCTGCTTATCAGCCCATGTACAAGTTGTCGCAGCAGAAGTAATCGTAATACCTCTCTCCTGCTCCTGCTCCATCCAGTCCATTGTAGCAGCACCATCATGAACCTCACCGATCTTGTGCTCAACACCTGTATAGAAAAGGATTCTTTCGGTTGTCGTCGTCTTACCTGCATCGATGTGTGCAGCAATACCGATGTTTCTTACATCTTCAAGTTTATGCGATCTTGCCATAATTTATTTCCTTACCATCTATAGTGAGCAAATGCTTTGTTAGCTTCTGCCATTTTATACGTATCTTCTTTCTTCTTGAAAGCAGAACCTTTTTCAGCCGCAGCATCCATAAGCTCGTTGCTTAGACGCTCCATCATAGTTCTTTCATTTCTCTTTCTTGCTGCATCAACGATCCATCTGATTCCAAGTGACTGCTGTCTTACAGGTCTTACTTCCATTGGTACTTGATATGTAGCACCACCGACTCTTCTACTTTTTACTTCCATCAATGGTTTGATATTGTCCATTGCTTGGTTAAAGATTTCGATACCTTTTTCACCTGTCTTTGATTCAATTCTCTCTAACGCAGAATAAACTACTTTTTGTGCCGTACTTTTCTTGCCATCAAGCATTACGGCATTGATGAATTTTGTTAAAACTTTAGAACCGTATACTGGATCTGGAAGTACCGGTCTTACGGGAGCTTTTCTTCTTCTCATATGTTTTCCTCTTCAATCTTAAATTGTTGATTTACTCAAGTCTTGTCCACGAAGGTTCACTGACAACACCTGCATAAGCCTATATAAGGCTAACCTCTTTTAAGTCTATACCCTAAATTATTTTTTAGGTTTTTTAGCACCGTACTTAGATCTAGCAACATTTCTGTTTGCAACACCTGATGTATCCAATGCACCACGAACAATGTGATACTTAACACCCGGTAAATCTTTTACCCTACCACCACGTACAAGTACGATAGAGTGTTCTTGAAGGTTGTGTCCTTCACCACCGATATAAGCGATTACTTCGAATCCACTTGTAAGTCTTACTTTAGCAACTTTTCTAAGTGCTGAGTTTGGTTTCTTTGGAGTAGTTGTATATACTCTTGTACAAACGCCTCTTCTTTGAGGACAGTTCACAAGCGCTGGTGATTTTGATTTTTTAATCACTTTTTTACGCTCTTTACGAATCAATTGGTTAATTGTAGGCAATCGTAATCCTTTCTTTGTTATTTTGAATTGAATCTTTGGTTTTTACACCATCTTAAAACACTGTAATGTCCTAAAATCGGATAATTCCAAAAAGCTGTCACTAGAAAAATGGAGGCATATTATATCGAAAAATTCTTACAATTTTCTTATGTATAATGGGGGAAAGAAGCAGGGAAAATGCCCTATCCTAAAGGGATAGCGCTAACCTATTCCTACCTCTTCCGTTCTTCTAAAGTTGGTTGAGAAGCCAAATAATCTTTGCATTTCATAAAGCAGCACATATGTGCTGCTGCTTCTACTCTTCTGGCGTACTGAATGTGATATTGTCCATATCGACCATACCTGTACCTACAGGGATCAGACGACCGATTACAACGTTCTCTTTCAGGTCTTCCAACCCATCGACCGTACCGGCAATAGAAGCTGAAGTGAGTACTTTTGTAGTATCCTGGAATGATGCTGCAGAGATAATGGAGTCTGCACCGACTGCTGAACGGGTAATACCTACAAGCATCGGTTCGGCAATCGCCGGTTCACCGCTCAGTTTAAGTACACTCTCATTCTCTTCTTTGAATTTACGTCGTGATACGATATCTCCTGCGATGAACCTACTGTCACCGCTATCTACTACTTTCACCTGACGCATCATCTGTGAAGTAACGATCTCGATGTGTTTATCAGAGATGTTAACCCCTTGGCGACGGTAAACCATCTGTACTTCGGAAACAATATACTCATAGAGTGCTTTTTCTCCCAGTGCTGCAAGGATATCATGGCTTGAAACCGTCCCATCGGTCAATTTTTCACCTGCGTGGACATAGTCTCCTGCATGCACCAATGCAGTTTTGTTCTTATCAACAAACTGTTCAGTGATCTGATCTCCATCACCTGTAATGATAAGTCTTTCCTTACCACGTAGCGGTTTACCGAAGCTTACAACGCCATCAATTTGTGCGATAAGTGCGATATCTTTTGGACGTCTCGCTTCAAAGAGTTCAGATACTCTTGGAAGACCCCCGGTAATATCGCTTGACTTGATCGCTGCTTTTGGTGTTTTAGCAAGAATATCAGCCGTACTCACTTCAGCACCATCCTGTACAAAGAGAATCGTCTTCGGATCAAGCTGATAACGAATGATCTCTCCTGACTCTGTTGCAAGGATAATTGCCGGTTTATACGCAGCCGGGATATACTCATTCAACTCTAGTCTTGACTCTCCTGTCACTTCATCGAACTGCTCGACTACGGTAACACCAGGGATGATATCTTCAAACTTCAATGTACCTTTTTGCTCTGCAATGATCGGCTCCGAGTATGGATCCCACTCTGCCACTACCGTCTGCTCTACTACTTCCGGTGCAGAGAGGAGGTCACCTCTTTCTACTTTTTCATCATTACATATCTGTACTTTGGAACCTCTTGAGATATAGTGTCTTGCTGCTTCCCTGTTGTTCTCATCAACCACTACGGCAAAGAGACCTTTCTCGACGACCGCATCCCCTTTTTTGATCTCAGGGTGCGCTTCAAGATAGTCACCTTTAAGCAGGAAGAATTTCACTGTACCACGTGATTCTGAAACCACTTTTTGTGTTACCGGTGCACCGTTCTCAACTTTCAGTTCAGAAGCAAACGGGATACGTGACGGTACAGACCAACCTTCATTGATCATATCAACAATAGAGTCACCCTCTTGTACCTCGTCACCATCTTCAAATGGAAGGAAGAACTTCCCTTCGATCTTACCTGCAACCCCTGCAAGTTCATTTGATTTAGCTACATCGGTCTTTCTAAAGTTATACTTAATCTCATCTTCTCCATCAGCAACGACAGAGATCACGTACTCATCATGTGTTACCTGGACTCTGACCTTACCTGAAATTGTCGCTTTTACTTTTGGTTCAACCAAAAGTACACCGGCATTTCTTCTGTTCGCTACGATAAGCTTATCTTCGGTATTTCTATAGACAGAAAGGTTATAGTAACGGATGAAACCTTCTTTCGTCGCTACGATCTGTCGCTCTTCCTTACCTGCTGTTGCCGTACCACCGGTGTGGAACGTACGCAGTGTCAGCTGTGTACCCGGCTCACCGATCGATTGTGCAGCGATAACACCGACCGCTTCACCACGTTTCACGATTCTGTTGTCTGCCATATTCAGGCCGTAACACTTCGCACAGATACCTTTTTCTGCTTTACATGATGATGGTGCTCTCATGACTACCGATCTTACACCGGCATCCTGAACACGCTGTGCCATCTCCTCATCGATCATAGTTCCTTCACTTACCAGTACCTCTGAAGTGATAGGATCGATGATATCCTGAGCCAGAACTCTACCATAGATACGGTCTGCAAGTGGTTCGATCATCTCGTTACCTACAACAATGTCCGATACCTCTACACCCTCGTGCGTACCACAATCATTGGTCACGATCTTCACGTTTTGTGCAACATCGATCAGCTTTCTTGTCAGGTAACCGGCGTTCGCTGTCTTCAGTGCTGTATCGGCAAGACCTTTTCTCGCACCGTGTGTTGAAATAAAGTATTCAAGTACATTCAGACCTTCACGGAAGTTTGAAGTAATCGGAGTTTCAATGATCGATCCGTCCGATTTCGCCATAAGACCCCTCATACCTGAAAGCTGTCTGATCTGTGCAGCAGAACCCCTCGCACCTGAGTCAGCCATCATGTGTACTGAGTTGAAACCATCTTTATCCGCTTTGATCTTAGCCATCAGACCTTCAGCAATCCCGTTGTTTGCATCTGTCCAGATATCGATAATCTTGTTATAACGCTCTTGATCAGTCAATAGACCCGCACCATACTGTCTCTGGATCTCTTTTACATCTGCAGTAGCGGTCTTAACCATCTCCTCTTTCAGTTCAGGGATCTTGATATCTTCTACAGAGATCGAGACACCGACCTTTGTTGCGTATTTGAAACCCATATCCTTAAGATCATCCAGGAAGCTTGCAGTCTCTGCTACACCACCGATTTTATAGATATAGTCAACAAGTGCGCCGATATCTTTTTTCTTAAGAATCTTATTCCAGTACTTCTCAGGTACATAGTCAGGGATGATCGATTTCAAGATCAATCTACCTGCGGTAGATGTCGTAATACGGCCATCAACTACTGTTCTGATACGTGCATTCAGATCAAGTGACTGCTGTTCAAATGCGATCTCGACCTCTTCGACATTTGCGAAAAGCTTATGCTCACCCTTCACATCATTCTTCTCTAGTGTCAGGTAGTAAAGACCCAAAATCATATCCTGAGAAGGTACCGCGATCGCTTTACCTGATGCAGGAAGCAAGATGTTCATTGATGCGAGCATCAAGACTTTTGCTTCCGCTACAGCCTCATCTGAAAGTGGTACGTGTACGGCCATCTGGTCACCATCGAAGTCGGCGTTGAATGCCGAACAGACGAGCGGGTGAAGTTGGATCGCTTTACCTTCGATCAATCTTGGGTGGAACGCCTGGATCGAAAGTTTGTGAAGCGTCGGTGCACGGTTCAGAAGAACCGGATAGTTCTCAACAACCTCTTCCAGACACTCCCATACCTCATTCTCCTGCTTCTCGATCATCTTCTTCGCTTGTTTAAGGGTCGTTGCATACCCTTTCTCTTCAAGCTTTGCCATCAAGTGCGGTTTAAAGAGCTCGATCGCCATCTTTTTAGGTAGACCACACTGATCCATACGAAGGTCCGGACCGACAACGATCACCGAACGACCGGAGAAGTCAACCCTTTTACCAAGAAGGTTCTGACGGAAACGACCCTGCTTACCTTTGATCACTTCAGAGAGTGATTTCAGTGGTCTTTTGTTCGCACCTTTTACTGCATTTCCTCTTCTACCGTTATCAAAAAGTGCATCCACAGACTCTTGAAGCATACGCTTTTCGTTTCTTACAATAATCTCAGGAGCATCAAGTTCGATCAGTCTCTTCAAACGCTGGTTTCTGTTGATCACTCTTCTATAGAGGTCGTTCACATCAGAAACCGCAAACTTACCGCCGTCAAGACTTACAAGTGGTCTAAGATCAGGCGGAAGTACAGGAAGCTGAGTCAGCATCATCCACTCTGGTCTGTTTCCAGAATGCAGGAATGACTCGATCACTTTCAATCTTTTTACGATCGTTTTTCTCTTTGCTTCGGATCTAGTTGCCTGGATCTCTTCTTTCAGCTGGTTATACATCTCCACCAGATCAAGGTCTGCAAGAAGTTCCTGGATGATCTCACCACCCATACGTGCATCAAGTTCACTGTCACCAAAACGCTGGATGATCTGCTGATACTGCTCTTCATTAAGCACATCATACTTAGCAAGCGGATTGAGCCCTTCACTGTCGTAACTTGCACCACCCGGTGTTTTTACGATATATGCTTCATAGTAGAGTACACGTTCAAGATCTTTCATCTTCACACCAAGGAGTGTACCGATACGTGATGGAAGGGAAGAGACATACCAGATATGTGCCACTGGCGCGACAAGGTCAATGTGCCCCATTCTGCTTCTTCTTACTTTTGATGTGGTTACTTCAACACCACATTTTTCACATACCACACCTTTGTAACGCATCTTCTTGTATTTACCACACAGACATTCGTAGTCACGGATAGGCCCAAAAATTTTCGCACAGAAAAGACCGTCACGTTCAGGCTTCAATGTTCTATAGTTGATCGTCTCAGGTTTTTTTACCTCACCGTAACTCCAGGAGAGTACCTTTTCAGGGCTGGCTACTCTCAGTTGAAATGCTTCGATATCACTCGGTTTCTCTTCACTGTTCAGATCTATCGGTATTAAATTTTCTAGTTGCTTACTCATCTTCAACCTCCACTTCATTTTTCGGTGCATAAAGTTCTGCGTCAAGACCAAGTGCTTGAAGCTCTTTTGTTAATACGAACATCGTTTCAGGAACACCGGACTCTGGTACCGGCTCTCCTTTTGTGATCGCTCTGTATGCTCTTGCTCTACCCTCAACATCATCTGATTTGATTGTGAGCATCTCTTTCAGGATGTGTGATGCACCATACGCTTCCAGTGCCCAGACTTCCATCTCCCCAAATCTCTGTCCACCGAAGAGTGCCTTACCACCCACCGGCTGTTGTGTAACGAGAGAATAAGGCCCGGTCGAACGAGCGTGAACCTTCTCATCAACAAGGTGGTGCAGTTTAAGCATATACATATACCCTACATTTACACGCTCAAGCATCTGCTCACCGGTTTTCCCGTCAAACAGTGTCATCTTACCGTCAGTGTCTACTTTCGCAAGTTCAAAGAGTTTCTCGAACTCTGCGATATTCGCCCCTTCAAATACAGGCGCTGCAAATTTCACACCCTTGCTCCAGTCTCTACCGTATCTGATCAGGTCTTCGTCGCTCATCTTCGCTAATGTCTCTTTACCATTCATCAGTTTAGTCACATCAGCGATCTGAGCCATCTTCTCTCTAAGTTTTTCAACAAAGTCTGCCTGTTTATTCTCAAACATCTCCTGGATTTGATCACCGAAGTTTTTACCTACAAGCCCCAGGTGTACTTCAAGAATCTGTCCGATGTTCATACGAGAAGGAACCCCCAGTGGGTTCAGGATAAGGTCTACCGGTGTACCATCTTCCATATACGGCATATCGATCTCAGGTACGATATTGGAGACAATACCTTTGTTCCCGTGACGCCCTGCCATCTTATCCCCGACTTTCAGCTTACGTTTTGTAGCGATATAGACTTTTACAAGCTTTGTCACGCCACTTGGGAGAATATCGTCTTTCTCGAGTACAGAGAGCTTCTCTTCATGCTCATTTTTGAGTCTCTTCTTCTGTTTGAGGAAGTAGTTTTTGACTGATTCATACTCTTTTTGAACCTCGTCAGAGTAGGACTGAACCACACCTCGGAGGGCAAATCTGTTCACCTCTTTGATCACTTCCTGATCGATCGTTGATCCCGCTTTATACTCCTCTTCACCGATCGTTACATCTTTCACCAACTCATGCGATGAGAGGTGTTTTGCGATACGAAGCATCTCTTCTCTATCGATCATTAGAAGCTGATCGTGGTGGTCACTGTCAAGCTGCGCTTTCTCCTCTTCATAAGCCTGGATAGCACGCGCATCTTTTTCATACCCTTTTTTCGTAAATACCTTGATATCTACAACCACACCTTCCATTGAAGCAGGACAGTAAAGCGACTTATTCACCACATGTCCTGCTTTCTCACCGAAGATCGCTCTAAGAAGTCTCTCTTCAGGTGTTGGCTTGATCTCACCTTTAGGACTTACCTTACCAACAAGGATCATACCCGGTTTAACATAGGTACCGATCTTAACGATCCCTGACTCGTCAAGGTGAAGGAGTTCATCTTCACGGATATTCGGGATATCTCTTGTGATCTCCTCTGTACCGTGCTTAAGCTCTCTAGCCTCTACCTCTTTTTCATAGGTATGCACGGATGTAAAGGTGTCTTCACGGATCAGCTTTTCAGAGATAATGATCGCATCCTCGTAGTTATACCCGTTCCATGGCATAAAGGCTACACGGATATTCTTACCGATCGCAAGTTCACCCTGGTCCATGTTTGCACCATCGGCGATCACCTGTTTTGCTTCGATCTTATCACCAAGTTTCACAATAGGTGTTTGTGTAAACGTCGTGTTTTGGTTGGTTCTCATATTTTTATCAAGTGGATAGTGGTCGATATATACACCGCTCTCATCTTCACCCATGATATAGATATTTTTACCATCGACTTTTTCGACTGTACCACCTCGTTCTGCTTTGACACACTCCCATGCATCACGGCTCACGATCGCTTCCATACCCGTACCGACCATTGGTGCTTCCGTTTTGAGAAGCGGTACTGCCTGACGCTGCATGTTCGACCCCATAAGCGCACGGTTGGCATCATCGTGCTCAAGGAATGGGATCAATGCGGCAGCGGACCCTGAAATCATCAGTGGAGAGATATCAATAAGATTTACTCTTTTCGAATCATTCAACTCAATGTTACCATTCAGTCTTGTCTCGATCAAGTCACCTACGATCTTTCCATCTTCATCAACGATTGTCGAAGCAGGTGCAATACACTTATCCTCTTCCTGCGTTGCAGTCACATAGATGATCTCATCCGTTACTTTACCGTCTTTTACCACTTTATACGGTGCTTCGATAAATCCATGTTCATTTACTTTTGAGTAAGTTGAAAGGGTATTGATCAAACCAATGTTCTGACCTTCCGGTGTCTCGATAGGACAGATACGCCCGTAGTGAGTCGGGTGAACATCACGCACTTCAAAACCGGCTCTCTCTTTCACTAGACCACCTTCACCCAGTGCAGAGAGTCTTCTTTTATGTGTCACTTCTGAAAGCGGGTTCGTCTGGTCCATAAACTGGGACAACTGACCGCTTGAGAAGAACTCGAGGATCGTATTGGTAATCATCTTCGAGTTCACGAGATCGTGTGGCATAAGGTCATCAAGGCTTCCAGATACCGTAGTCATCTTATCCTTGATCGCTTTTTGCATCTTCACAAGACCGTTGTGAAGCTCATTACCGAGGAGTTCACCGATCGCACGGATACGTCTGTTACCGAGGTGGTCCCTATCATCGATATGGCCCTGACCGTTTTTCACCTTGATCAGATATTTCACTGTATTGATCAGGTCTTCAGCCGTCAGTATCGTCGTATACTCAGGGGTATCCAGACCAAGCTTATGATTCATCTTCATACGACCGACTTTAGTCAGGTCATATCTTTCAGGATCAAAGAAGAGTTGTTTCAAGAATGCTTTTGCCGCTTCAGGCGTGACCGGTTCACCGGGTCTCATTACCTTATAGATACGGATCGCAGAGAGTACATTCTCATCTTCGATCTCTTCAGTCTGCTTCAATAATCTCAAGCTCTCTTGATCGGCAATGAACGCATTGATGATAGAGTTGTCTGATCCCTCTGCTAGGTCATCAATGACCTTGATGCTATCAATACCCTGCTCGATCATCTTCTTAAGTTTTGTCTCATCAAGCGGCGTGACTACATCATAAAGTACCTCTCCGCTCTCCTGGTCGATCACAGGGGTAGCGAGGTGTCTTTCCATCAGTATATCAACAGGATATTCAACCCACTCAAGACCCTCTTCTTGCAGTTTCTGTGCTTTTTTCTTAGTCAATCTCTTACCAAGATTTACGACCACGTTACCGTCTGCATCCTTTACGTCATACTCAGCTCTACCTGTAAAATCATCCGGGTTGAACTTCGTAAGGAATCTGTTGTCTTTGATCACGATCTCTTTTGTAGAGTAGAAGAGCTTTACAATGTCCTCTTTAGAGTAGTCAAGTGCTCTGAAAAGAATAGTGACTGGAATTTTTCTTCTTTTATTGATACGTGCATAAAGAATATCTTTTGCATCATATTCAAAGTACAACCAGGAACCACGATCAGGAATGATCTGTGCAGAGTAGAGAAGTTTCGCTGCAGCTGTTGTTCCCTCTTCTTCTTTGAAGATAACACCAGGAGATCTGTGAAGCTGGTTCACGATCACTCTCTCGACACCATTTACAATAAATGATGTTCTATCTGTCATCAATGGGATATCACGTACAAATACCGCCTGCTCTTTGATCTCTTTTGGATCAAGTTTTTCACCGGTCTTCTCATCTCTGTTCCAGATCGTCAAAGCGATATTCATTTTCAATGAAACAGAATACGTCAACCCTCTCTCCATACACTCACGTACTGTATATTTAGGTTTGATGATATCTGACCCTTTATAAGTAAGCGTCAATCTATTTTGCTGGTCATGGATAGGGAAAGAGGTTTTGAAAACCTTCTCTAATGTAGAGTTCTTTCTATCTTTTTTTCCCATCATCAAAAAGTCATCATAACTTTGTTGTTGAAGTTGTAAAAGGTTAGGGATCTCTATCTCTCTTGGGGTTTTTGAAAAATCGACACGAAGTCTATTACCAGAATGTAAAGAGTTTAACATGGTTATCCTTCTTTTGAATGGTTAAGGTTAATGGTTAATATCGTTGTTATTAAAATTTTGTAACTTGTAAATTACATTGAGCTAGATACACCAAGAAACTATTAGAGGAGGGTATGAAAATGTCTCATCTCCGAATAGTTTATCACTGTACCTAACGAAGGTTTATTTGTCAAGCCAGGCAGAAGCCTGGCTTTAAGTGAAAGTAATATCGATTACTTAAGCTCACACGCAGCGCCAGCTTCTTCGATTTGCTTTTTAAGATCTTCTGCTTCTTCTTTAGAAACACCCTCTTTAAGTACAGATGGAGTCTCTTCAACAGCAGCTTTAGCCTCTTTAAGACCAAGACCAGTGATCGCTCTTACTACTTTAATAGTGTTGATCTTCTTCGCACCAGCGTCAGTAAGAACAACGTTGAATTCAGTTTGCTCTTCTGCAGCTTCTGCAGCAGCGCCACCACCAGCAGCTACTACAGTTGCTTGTGCGGTTACACCAAACTTCTCTTCGAATTCTTTTACTAGCTCAGAAAGCTCGAGCACTGACATGTTAGAGATAAATTCAATTACATCTTCTTTAGTTGTTGCCATAATATTTTCCTTTTTTATCTATTATGCTGAAATCTTCAATGATTTACTTATAAGAGAGCAGTGACTGCTCTCACCACCCGCTATTAAGCCTCTTCTTCTTTCTTCTTCGCCAATGCATCCATACCGATTGTAAAGTTCTGAACCGGTGCATTCCAAACGTTGAGAAGCATACCAAGAAGCTCGTCTCTTGTAGGAAGTTTTGCCATTGCATTGATTGTATCAAGGCTTGCTACTTTACCTTCGATCAGACCAGTTTTGATAGAGAAGTTCTCTTTGTTGTCCATTGCAGCTTTATCTGCAACTTTACAAGGCAATACTTGTGTTTCACCCCAGATAACAAGGTTAGTATCTGTAAGTTCAAGCTCTTCGCAGCCTGCTTCTTTGATCGCAAGTTGTGCAAGTTTGTTCTTAACAACTTTCACTTTACACTCTTGTTCACGTGCATTGTTTCTTACTGCTTCAAGTGCTTCAACTGTCATACCTTTGTAGTCACAAACTACAACTGCACCAGCTTCCTTGAATTCACCAACCAACTCAGCAACTATCTCTGCTTTTTGTGCTCTAGTTAACATATTTTCTCCTTTCGACCTACAACAGGGTGTGATTGATTCACCCACCACTCTTTTCAGACCGGTTAATTAAGCTTTCGCCCCTATTGTCTTTGACCTAAATTTGAGAATACTATTCTCAACAAAAAGCTTTATCAACTCTTTATTGAAAACAGCTCAAGAACAGCCTGCAGACTGTTCTTGATTAAAAATTAAATTATTTGATTTCCATTACTTCTGCGCTGTCCAGTGTCACTGAAGGACTCATTGTGAGTGACACTGCTGCATTAGTGATATATCTACCTTTTGAAGAAGCAGGTTTCGCTTTGTTGATTGTCTCCATAAGTGAAGTAAAGTTTTCTTTGATCTTATCAGCACCGAAACTTACTTTACCGATTCCAGCGTGAATGTTACCTTTTTTGTCAACTCTAAAGTTTACTTTACCAGCTTTTGCTTCAGTAACTGCTTTTGTTACATCCATTGTTACTGTACCGGTCTTTGGGTTTGGCATCAAACCTTTTGGCCCAAGGATTCTCGCTACTTTTCCAAGTACACCCATCATATCCGGTGTAGAGATCACTGTATCGAAGTTGATGTTTCCTGCTTGGATCTCTTCGATAAGATCAGTACTGCCTACGATATCTGCACCAGCTGCTTTTGCTTCGTCTGCTTTTGCATCTTTTGCAAATACTGCCACTCTAACAGTCTTACCTGTACCGTGTGGAAGCACAACAGAACCTCTCACCATTTGATCAGCATGTCTTGGATCTACGTTCAAGTTAAGTGCAACTTCTACTGTCTCATCAAACTTAGCTGATTTTAGTTCCGGAAGTGTAGCCATTGCTTCATCAACACTGTATACTTTTGCTGCATCTACTTTTTTTAGTAGTGCTTCTCTTCTTTTACTTACTTTCTTTGCCATTATATTCTCCGCTTTTATGCTCCCACATTCTATCAATGTGGTCATGATTCTTATCTAGTTTTATATCGTATTAGTCTACGATCTCTACACCCATACTTCTACACTGACCAGCGATGATGTTTGCTGCCATCTCTCTGTCATTCGTGTTAAGGTCTGCGATCTTCTGATCGATGATCTCATCAAGTTTTGCTTTGTTGATCGTACCTACTTTTGTAGTAAGTGGGTTATCTGTACCTTTTTTGATCCCTGCAGCTTTCATAATAAGCTCTGATGCCGGTGGCTGCTTGAGCTCAAATGTAAAACTTTTGTCGTTATATACTGTTACGATAACAGGTACTTTGAATCCCATTTTATCTTTAGAAGCTTCGTTAAATGCTTTACAAAACTCCATAATATTGATACCACGTTGACCAAGTGCAGGTCCTACCGGTGGTGATGGGTTTGCTTGACCAGCAGCGATCATCATCTTAAACTTTTCAGCTATTTTCTTTGCCATCTATTTGTCCTTCTATTTTGATTTCTTCTTGAAGACAAGCAAAGCTCGTCGTCAATTCATCTCACTAAAGCTTCGGCTGAAGCCTCAGAAAGATAAATTGCTTTAAGCCTTTTACTTCTCTTCTGATAAAAAGATTTAGAGAATCTTTTCTACTTGTGTATACAGTATCTCTACCGGTGTATTTCTACCAAAAATAGATACATTCAGCTTCAATTTACCATGATCGAGGTCATACTCCTCAACAATACCGGTAAAGTTTGCAAATGATCCATCAATGATACGTACCATTTCACCTTTTTCAAAATCTACCTTAGGTCTAGGAGCTTCTTTCTTCTCCATCTTCTCCAAGATATTTTTGATATCTGCTTCAGAAAGTGCAGTAGGAGTCTTTTGTTCACCGATAAATCTAGATACACGTGGCAAAGACTGTATCTTATGCCATAAATCAGTATCCAGATCTATATGTGCAAATACATATCCTGAATAGAGTGTTCTTTCGGTGATTTTCTTCTGACCGTTTTTAACTTCAATTACTTCTTCAGTCGGGACTACAAGCTCTTTGACTTTATCTTCAATTCCATGATCAATCGCCAATTGTTCAATTGCTCTTTTTACAGATTGTTCACTACCTGCATATGTCTGGATTGCATACCATTGATAAGCCATCTTCTATCCTATAATACTGATGAAACGATGGATGACATTAATAGGTCAACCAATGCTAAAAATATTGAAATAACAGTTACTACGAGAACAACCGCTAAAAATGCTTGTCTTACTTGTACTTTAGTTGGAAATATTACTTTATGTATCTCTGCTTTCGCATTTGCAATAAAAGTTGAAAGTTTTTCCATTTTGTATACCCTTTTAGTGGCAGGCCAAGAGGGATTCGAACCCCCAACACCCGGTTTTGGAGACCGGTGCTCTACCGTTGGAGCTATTGGCCTAGATTTAAAAAAAGAGGCAAAGCTATTAGAGCTTCATCTCTTTATGAACAGTGTGTTCTTTACACCACTTACAATATTTTTTAAGTGCAAGTTTTTCTGTTGTATTTTTTTTGTTCTTTGTTGTGTGATAGTTACGTCTTGTACACTTCTCACAACCTAGGTGAACAGTTTCTCTCATCATATTCTCCTATGATGTATGCAAGGGGAAACCCTTGCAGACAATTATTCGATAATTTTTGCTACGACACCGGCACCAACTGTTCTACCACCCTCACGGATCGCGAACTGTGTACCTTGCTCAAGCGCTACTGGAGCGATAAGTTCAACGTTGATCTTAACGTTGTCACCTGGCATAACCATCTCAGTACCTTCTTGAAGTTTGATTGAACCAGTAACGTCAGTTGTACGTACGTAGAACTGAGGTCTATAGTTATCAAAGAATGGAGTGTGTCTACCACCTTCCTCTTTAGTAAGTACGTATACTTCTGCTTCGAACTTACTGTGTGGAGTGATTGAACCTGGTTTACAAAGAACCATACCTCTTTGTACTTCGTTCTTGTCGATACCTCTGATAAGAACACCACAGTTATCACCTGCTTCACCACAATCCATCTCTTTACGGAACATCTCGACACCGGTAACTGTTGTTTTCATAGTATCTTTGATACCTACGATCTCAACATCATCACCAACACATACAGTACCTCTGTCAACTTTACCAGTTACAACCGTACCACGACCCTGGATAGTAAAGATATCTTCGATTGGCATCAAGAAGTCTTTATCCGTATCTCTTTGAGGCTCTGGGATGTATGCATCCACTTCATCCATAAGTTGGTAGATCTTCTCAGACCATGGTCCAGGAGTACCAGTTTTTGCTTCTTCTAGTGCTTGGAATGCTGAACCAGCTACGATTGGAGTATCATCACCTGGGAAGTCATACTCAGAAAGAAGTTCTCTAACTTCCATCTCAACGAGCTCAAGCATCTCTTCTTTATCTTCTTCATCAAGCTGATCTTCTTTGTTCAAGAATACAACGATGTATGGTACACCTACTTGTTTAGAAAGAAGGATGTGCTCTCTAGTTTGTGCCATTGGACCATCAGTCGCAGCGATAACTAGGATCGCACCATCCATCTGTGCAGCACCAGTAATCATGTTTTTAACGTAGTCGGCGTGACCTGGACAGTCAACGTGAGCGTAGTGTCTAGTAGCAGTTTCGTACTCTACGTGAGAAGTAGCGATCGTGATCCCTCTTTCTCTCTCTTCTGGAGCGTTATCGATCTGATCGTAATCCATTGCTGAAGCACCTTCGTTCTTCATTGCAAGACACATAGTGATAGCAGCAGTTAGAGTTGTTTTACCGTGGTCAACGTGACCGATAGTACCGATGTTAACATGCGGTTTCGTACGTTCGAATTTTTCTTTAGCCATGCTTTTCTCCTAGCTTGATTATGTTTTGAAAGGCAATATTATACCTAATATTTCTTATGACCCCATAAACCCATATGGACAAAACTATTACAGGACTGTAACACTTTTGTCCATATTTTCTGGAGTGGAGCCCATAGTGAGACTTGAACTCACGACCTCTTCCTTACCAAGGAAGTGCTCTACCCCTGAGCCATATGGGCATTAAACCTGAATAGGTTAATTAACTTATCACTGTTTGACATTATGTTGTAAAAATATTATGAGTGTTTGATAGTAAAGTAATGTGAAGTATTTAATGGTTTTCACATCAGCTCCCAGATCATACCATGGAGCGGGAAACGGGACTCGAACCCGCGACCCTCAGCTTGGAAGGCTGACGCTCTAGCCAACTGAGCTATTCCCGCGTCGTTATGGTTAACATGGTGGTGAGTGGAGGATTCGAACCTCCGAAGACATAGTCAGCGGATTTACAATCCGCCCTCGTTGGCCACTTGAGTAACTCACCTAAAACCATTCATCAAATTAATGAAATGTTATTTCTGGTCAAACACTGATAAATTTTATGGAGCTGGTGAAGGGACTCGAACCCCCGACCTGCTGATTACAAATCAGCTGCTCTAGCCAACTGAGCTACACCAGCACCATCATCCTGAGATGTTCCACTCAAAATGGACGGGAATTATAGACAAAAAAGTTTTAATTGTCAAGAGTTTTTTGAAAAAAAATGAAAATTTCTCTTTTTTATCTATTTTTATTAAAATACCCCCCTAAATCCTATCGAAAGATTGCCATAATGAAAATACTACTAGCGCCAAGTGAAACAAAAAAAAACGGTGGCGAAAAGCCTTTTGATATAAGCACCCTTCTCTTTAATGAACTGCTTCCCTATAGAAATCAGCTTTTGCATCACTATATAAATATCCTGCAAAAAGGTGATCTAACTCAACTCTCAAAAATGTTCGGACTTAAAAAAGAAGCAGATGTAAGAGCGCATATAAAAGATATCATCCATGAGCCTGCGATGAAAGCGATCGAACGATACACCGGAGTTGCTTTTGACTATCTTGCTTATGAGACACTCAACAGTGATGCCAAAGAGTATATCGATACCCATGTCGTTCTCTTCTCCAACCTTTTCGGTGTACTCCGTGCCGATGATATAATACCGGTGTACAGGCTCAAGCAGGGAGAAGCGGTCGGAGAGATCAAAGTAGAGAAGTTCTACAGAGAGCATCTTACTGAACTGATGGACAACTATCTCGCAGAAGATGATATCCTTGACCTGCGTGCCGGTTTTTATGATAAGTTCTATAAACCCGGTAAAGCCTATACGACACTCAAGTTTATCAAAGAGGGTAAAGTGGTCAGCCACTGGGCAAAAGCCTACAGGGGTATCGTACTCAAAGAGATAGCAAAAGCAGGTATAGAGTCACTTGATGAATTTATGAAACTGCCGATTGAGGGACTGAGCGTACAAGAGATACAAACCAAGAAAAACAAAACAGAGATCATCTATGAAATTGCCTGAGGAGTACACCCTCTACAAGATCATGGTCCTTCTTCTGATACTCTTTGTCCTCTTTGGCATACTTTTTGATACCAACTATAATTAAGGAAAAATTATGAAAGAAAATCTATTTGAGATGGGTGCGAACTTTGAAGATGAATGGCGTTCTGACAATAAGGAGAAACCTTCTAAAAAGAGTACTGCAGAAATGAAGCCTCCGGAGAAGCACCAGCTTCACTTTGCAAAAGAGAAACGACGAGGGAAAGTGGTCACTATCGTCAGACCGTTCCATCTCGAGAAAAAAGAGTTACAGGCACTCTTAAAAGTATTGAAAAAGAAGCTGGGTACAGGAGGCACTGTGAAAGAGGATAGCCTCGAGTTTCAAGGCGAGATCGCAGAGGTACTGCGAAAGCACCTTGAAGGGTTGGGATACAGGTTTAAGTAGCAGGTAGCAGGTAGCAGGTAGCAGGTAGCAGGTAGCAGGTAGCAGGTAG